>VHCI01000106.1 GCA_016871775.1 Verrucomicrobiota bacterium
ATCGGCTCCGACGCCTAGGTCTCTCAAGATACTAGCAAAACCGAAGCCGTGGATGAGGCCGAACCCGAAGGTCAGTAGCCAGCGGCCGGCCGGTTCCTCGCCCCGACGCCAGAGGTTCTCGGCCCCCACGTAGACGATCGTGGCCGCGATGATGGGCTCCACCAGGCTAGCCGGGAGGCGGACCCAGTCCAAGGTCGCTGCCGCCAAGGTCAGCGAATGGGCCAAGGTGAAGCAGGTGACGATCGCGACGATGGACCGGAACGTCCGGCACACCACGAGCAGGGCGAAGAGGAAGAGCAGGTGATCGTAGCCGGTCCAGATGTGCTGCACGCCCAGCCACAGAAACTCCATCAACGTGGGCAAGGCTGATTCCTCGGCCACCGTGGCCGGGGCTGAGGCCGCCGCCGCGGCCGGCGCGGCCTTGGGCGCCGCGGGCGCACCCGGAGCGTCCGGGCTCGGCACCGCCACCACGACCCGCGGTACCTCCAGCACGGGATCGCGGCCGCTAAGCAACTTCCGCGCGACCAGCCGCCCCGCCTCATCCAAGACCAAGGCGAACTGACGGTGCACTGTGCCCAAATCGGCCAAGCGCAGGGAGCGCAGGGTGACCGGCTCGCCGCCCTCCCCCGGATTCACCCGGAGTTGGAAGCTCACGTTGTCCCCCGGCAGCAGTTCCACCTGCACCTCCTTCGGTTCCAGCAAGTGGGCGCCGCGCCGCACTTCCCACAGCCGCGCCGCCAGCTGGAAGAGCAGCGGCCGCACCGCCTCGAATTCCGCCGGTCCCCATTGGGGCGCCCGCGGGGCTTCCAGCGGCAGCAACGCCTCCACGTCCGCCGGGGCCAAGCCGGTGGTCAACGTGAGGCTCCCGGCCCGCCACTCGCCCTGCACGGTGCTCAAGCCCGGATCGTGGGCCCACAGGCCGGCCGTTAACAGTCCAAGCGCCAGCCACCGACCGGCGGCGCGCCGCAGCCAAGGGCGAAGGGGAACGCGGGAAAAGTCCGCCATAGGGCGAACCAATGCGCGCCCCGCGCCCTCACGCAAGGCGGAAGCCCCGCCACCGCGCAGTCACGCCGGCCGGACCAGCACGACGTCGCTCCACTCGCCCATCACCCGGGCATTGACGCTCCAGCCCGGCGCCGCCCGTTCAAAGCCGGCCCGCACCTGACTGTTCTCCCCTGCCAGAATCCCGCTCAGGATCAGGGTGCCCCCGGGCGACACGGCCCCGGTCAGGACCGCCGCGTGCCGCAGCAGCACGTCCGCCTGGATATTCGCCAACAGGAGGTCCGCCTGCTGCCCCGCGAGGCCGGTCTCCAAGTCCGCGGTCGCAAAGCGCACCCGGCCGGTCAGGCCGTTCAGGGCCGCGTTTTCCTCGCTCACCCGCACCGCCTCGGGATCGTTATCGAAGCCCAGGATATCCCGGTAGCCCAGCAGCGCCGCCGACAGCGCGAGGATCCCCGAGCCGCAGCCAGCATCGATCACCCGCCCCCGCGAACCGTGCTCCTCGGCGCAGACCACCAAGCGCTCCACGCACAGGCGCGTCGTCTCGTGGTTACCGTGGCAGAAGGCGAGGCCCGGATCCAGCCAGAGCACCGCGTCGCCCGGCGGCACCACGTAGGTCGAGCGCTCCCAGACGGGCACCCAATGCAGGCGATCGAAGCGCCACGCACGGAAGTGGGCCTTGTAGCTGTCGCGCCAGTCCGCCTCCACCAGTTCGCGGGCGGCCGGCGGGGCAAGGGGCGCGACGCCCGCCGTGGCCAGCGCGGGGGCAAGGGCGGTCCATTCGCCGGCCAGGGCCGGGGCGGTGGAGCCGATCCCGACCAGCCACGCGCGGCGCGCGATCACGTCCTCAAGGACGCTCCAGGCGGAAGCGACATGTTCGAGGAGCAGTTCGTCCGCCGCGCCGGCGGACTCCGCCGGGATTTCGACCTTCAATTCGTGCAGGGCCAAGGCGGGGAGCTTTTCCCGCGTCGCGGCCGGCGCAACGTCATTCCCGGCTCAGACCACTTAGCCGGGCGATCACCGCCGGCAACAGGGCGTATTCGGCGGCATGAACCTTCGCGGCCACGGCCTCCAGGGTGTCCCCTTCATCGATGCGCACCACGGCCTGATCGAGGATCGGGCCGCCATCGACCTCCGCGGTGACCGCGTGGACGGTGCAGCCGGTGACCTTGACGCCCCGCCGGAAGGCCTGGCCGATCCCGTCGAGGCCCGGGAAACTGGGCAGCAGGCTCGGATGCAGGTTGATGATGCGCCCGGCGAAGGCCCCGAGGAAGCCGGGCTTCAGCACCCGCATAAAGCCCGCCAGCACGACCAGATCAGGCTGGGCAGCCTGGACGGCCGCGATGAAGCGGGCCTCGCCCTCGCCTTCCAGCTTGGTGCGGAAGGGAGTCGGATCGACGAAGAGAGCCTCGACCCCGAAGCGGGGCCCGAGCGCCAGAATGCCCGCGCCCGGCTGGTCCGAGAAGATCCGGACCACGCGGGCCGCGCCCAGCCGCTGCTCCTGTTGCGCCCGCAAGATCGCCTCGGCATTGGACCCGCGCCCCGAACCCAAAATCACGATGCGCATCGTCAGATCTCCGCCGCAGCCTTGATCCGCGCGATCAGGCTCGTGGTGCTGAACCCGGGTAAAAAGGGCAAAAACTCGATCCGCGTGCCGGCCGCCTCCAAGGCCGCGCGCTCCTCGGGGTTGAGGGTCGCCAGGGTGTAGTCGCCCGCCTTGCCGTAGACATCCGGCCGCAGGGCCGTGATCTCGGCGGTGAGCCGTGGCGTCCCAAAGATGATGACGGCGTCCACGCAGGCGAGCGCGGCGAGGGCGAAGGCGCGCTGTTCCTGCGTCTGCACCGGCCGCAGGGGGCCCTTCAGGGCCTTCACGCTGGCGTCGGCGTTGAGCGCCACCACGAGGGCATCGCCCTGCCGCCGCGATGCCTGCAAAGTGTGCAGGTGCCCGGTGTGGAGCAGGTCAAAAACCCCGTTGGTGAGCACCACCTTGCGCCCGGCGGCCCGCTGCGTCTCGCGCCACGCGGCGGCCGCGGGCAGGGTCAGCAGTTTTGGGTTGTCGAGCGTCACGCGGCCGCAAGCCTCACGAAGTTTTCGCGGAAGTAAACCCCGCCGTTCCCCCTATGACCGCCCGCCCCACCCCTGTCCGGTTGCTCCTGTCGTTCCTGCTTGCCGCCGCCACCGTCCTCGCGGCCGAGAAGCGCCCGGTCATCGGCCTCTCCCTGGACACCCTCAAAGAGGAGCGCTGGCAGCGCGACCGCGACACCTTCATCGCCGAGGCGGGCAAGCGCGGGGCCTCGGTCATCGTCCAATCCGCCAACAGCGACGACACCCGCCAGGTCCGGGACGTCGAGGCCCTGATCAGCCGCGGGGTCGATGTGCTCGTGATTGTACCGCACAATGGCGCCGCGATGACCCGCGCGGTGCGTTCGGCGAACGAGGCCAAGATCCCGGTGATCGCCTACGACCGGCTGATCCTGAACGCGCCCATCGATTACTACCTTTCTTTCGACAACGTGAAGGTGGGCGAGGCCCAAGCCTCCTATCTGGCCGCGCGGCTGCCCGCGGGCCGGCCCGCCCGGGTGGTGCGGGTCTATGGTGCCCCCACGGACAACAACGCGAAACTGTTCAAGCAGGGCCAGGACCAGATTCTCGCCCCGCTGATCGCCAGCGGGCGCGTCACGGTGGTACACGAGGATTGGGCCCTCGATTGGAAGCCCGAGAACGCGAAGCGCATCCTGAACGCCGCCTTGACCAAAAACCGGGAGATCGACGCCGTGCTCGCCTCGAACGACGGCACCGCCGGCGGGGCGATCCAGGCGCTGCAGGAGGACGGCCTGGCCGGGAAGGTGCTGGTGACGGGCCAGGATGCCGACCTCGCCGCGTGCCAGCGCATCCTGCGCGGGACGCAGGCGATGACCATCTACAAGCCGCTCAAGAATCTGGCGGCCCTGGCGGCGCAGGTGGCGGTGGACGTGGCCCGCGGGCAGCGGCCCACCACGGCGGTGACCATCCCGAACGGCGCGCGGGACGTGCCGGCCATCTTCGAGAAGATCATCAGCGTGGATCGCAACAACCTGCAGGCGACAGTGGTGGCGGATGGGTTCCATCCGGCCGCGGCGCTGAAGTGAACCGGCGGCGCGGCCCGGCCTGATGCATCCGGTCGTCGCCGCCCGCGGGCTGACCAAGCGCTTCCCCGGGGTGGTGGCGCTGCGCGGGGTCGACTTCGACCTGCGCGCGGGGGAAATCCACGCCCTTTGCGGGGAGAACGGCGCCGGCAAGTCGACCCTGATCAAGCTGCTGTCGGGCATCCACCCGCACGGGTCGTACGAGGGCGAGTTGCGGATCGATGGGCAACCGGCCGCCTTCCGCTCGGTCCGCGATGCCGAGGCCGCCGGCCTGGCCGTGATCACGCAGGAACTGGCGCTGGTGGACGGCCTGAGCGTGGCCGAGAACCTGTTCCTGGGCCGGGCGCCGCGCCGGGGGTGGCGGATCGACTGGCCGGCCCTGTACCGCCGCGCCGCGGACCTGTTGTGGGAATTTGGCCTCGACGTGGATCCCGAGACCCCTGTCGGCCGGCTGGGCATCGGCCAGAAGCAACTCGTGGAAATCGCGCGGGCGATGGACAAGCGCTCGCGGGTGCTCGTGCTGGATGAACCCACCGCGGCCCTCGCCGCGCGCGAGGTCGGGGTGCTGCAGAAACACCTGCGCCGCCTGCGGGCCGGGGGCACAGCCTGCATCTATATTTCACATCGTTTGGAGGAGGTGCGCGCCTTGGCGGACCGGGTGACCGTCCTGCGGGACGGCGCGACCGTGGCGACCTTGGGGCGGGCTGAGGCGGAACCAGCAGTGATTATCCGCCAGATGGTCGGGCGCGAGTTGACCGAACAGTTCCCGCGGCCGGCCGCCGCGGTGGAGCGGCGCGGGGAGCCGTTGCTGGCGGTGCGGGGGTTGCGCGTGGCGCCGCCGGCGGGTTCCCGGGTTCGCTTGGCGGAGGTTTCGCTGACCGTGCACTCAGGGGAGGTGCTCGGGATTGGCGGCCTGATGGGCGCGGGGCGGACGGAGCTGTTGCTGCACCTGTTCGCGGGCTGGGGGCGGCGGCGGGCCGGGGAGGTGACTTTGGGGGGCCGGCCGTATGCGGAGCCGGCGCCGGACCGATCGATCGCACGGGGCCTCGTGCTGGCGACGGAGGATCGCCGGCGGCTGGGCCTGATCCCGGGCGAGGGCATCACCTTCAACCTGTCGCTCGCGAGCCTGGGGCGTTTCACCCGCTGGGGGGGCCGGTTGGATCGGCCGGCGGAGGAGCAGGCGGCGGCGGGCCTGTTCCAATCGCTCCGCATCCGGGCGCCGGGCCTGGCGACGCCGGTGCGGGGATTGTCGGGCGGGAACCAGCAGAAGGTCGTGCTGGGCAAGGCGCTGCTGACCGAGCCGGCGGTGGTGTTGCTCGATGAGCCGACGCGGGGCATCGACGTGGGGGCGCGGGTGGAGGTGTACCAGCTGATCCAGCGCCTGACCGCGGCTGGTTGCGGGGTGGTGCTGGTGTCGAGTGACCTGCCAGAGCTGATGGGGATGAGTGACCGCATTCTGATGCTGGCGGGAGGGCGGCCGGGCGGGGAGTTCGCGCGGGCCGCGTTTGACCCGGAGCGCCTGCTCGCGGCGGCCCTGCAGGCGGCGCCGGCCGTGCCCCACCCTTTACCCGGATGAAACCGTCCTTCTCGCCGCGTGCGTTCGCCCTGCCCCTCGCGCTGGGGGTGCTGTGCCTGTTCTTTTATCTGCGCGAGCCGCTGTTCCTCGGGCCGCGCAACCTGACCCAGCTGCTGGTGGAGTTCGCGCTGACGGGGACCTTGGCCTTGGGGATGTTCCTAATCTTGCTGCCGGGGCAGATCGATTTGTCGGTGGGGAGTGGCGTGGGCCTTGTGGGCGGGATCGCGGCGGTGTTGGTGTTCCACCACGGTTGGCCGGCGCCGGCGGCGTTGGGGGCGGGCTTGGGGGCGGCACTGGTGCTGTGGCTGCTGATGGGGGCGCTGATCGTGCGCCAGCGGATTCCGGCGTTCATCATCACCTTGGGGGGCCTCCTGGTGTTCAAGGGCCTGTTCTGGCTGGTGATCCGCAACTCGACCGTGCCGGTCGTGGCGGGCGGTGGGGAAAACCTCTATTCGCGCCTCACTACCGGGTATCTCCCGGCGGCGGTGGGCCTGACGCTGACGGCCCTGGTGTTGGCGGGGCTGGCGTTCGCGCAAGGGCGGGACCGGGCGGCGCGGCGGGCGCTGGGGTTGGCGGTGCCGCCGATCTGGGGAACGATCCTGCGCGGAGCGGCGGTGGCCTTGGCGGCGTTTGGGCTGGTCCTGTTGTGCAACCGGTTCCGGGGCGTGCCCGTGACCCTGCTGGTGCTGGCGGGGGCGGCGGGCCTCGTGCACTTCCTGACGCGCCACACCCCGTTTGGCCGGCACCTGTACGCGATTGGGGGGAATGAGGAGGCGGCGGCGTTGTCGGGCATCCCGGTGTCGCGGGTCCTGATCGGGGCGTATGGCCTGATGGGCGTGGCCGTGGCGCTGACGGGGTTCATGACGACCGCGTACGCGGGGGCCTCGACCACGACCGTGGGGGATCTGATGGAGTTGGACGCGATCGCGGCGTGCGTGATTGGCGGGACGGCGTTGCGGGGTGGGCGGGGGAGTGTGGGTGGGGTGTTGTGCGGGGCGCTGATTATGGCGGTGTTGTTGAGTGGAATGACCTTGTTGGCGGTGGAGCCGGAGCTGAAGTTCATCGCGCGCGGGACCGTGCTGGCGCTGGCCGTGTGGCTGGACGTTCGTTTCGGTGGGGAAGCGCGGGGTTGAGGGGTGGAGCTCAGCACCGTTGAACCGCAGCCGCATACCCGCGTTTTGAGGCCAGCCATCCGAGGCCCGCGTTTGCGGGCCTCATACCGTTTGACCGGCCTTCCGTAAGATCGCATCTAACGCGGGTGACCACCTGTATCTCGAGCAAGGGCCAGATCGTCCTGCCCGCGGCGATCCGCCAGCGGGATGGGATTGCCCCCGGCGAACGCTTCGCCATCGAACGGCTCGATCGTGGCGACTACCGGCTTACCCGTCTGACGCGCCCGGCCAATGCGGGGCTGGTGGATTGGCTGCTGGCTTGTCCGGCGAAGGGGTTCTACACGCCGATACCGTCTGAAAGCACCGATAGCCTGTGACCTATCTGGTGGATGCCAATGTGCTGAGCGAGGCGACCAAGCCTGCGCCGGGACCCCGGGTCGTGGAGTGGCTGCGGCGCCACGAGCGGGAACTGGCGGTGGATCCGGTGATTCTGGGCGAGATCCGCTTCGGGATCCATCTGCTGCCGGCTTCCAGGTGCCGCCAGCGGCTGGAGCGCTGGTTCGAGGAAGGGGTGCGCCGGATGCACTGCCTCCCGTGGGAGGTGCAAACGGGTTTGCGCTGGGCCAAGCTGCGGGCCGAGTTGCGCCGGCGCGGCGAAGCAGTGCCGATCAAGGATAGCATGATCGCCGCCACGGCGCTGGTCCACGGCCTGAGGGTGGCGACCCGCAACACGCGAGACTTCGCCAAGGCGCGGCTGCCGGTCGTGGATCCGTTCGCGTAACGCTTGGCGAAGGAGGCCGTGTCCGCCGTCCTGTCCGCCATAGGCTTGGCGAAGGCGGGCCCGGCGCCCTACGCTTCCGCCCGACTACGCCGCGCCGCCCGACGGACGCGACGTTCGGCGCCGGCGGCGGGGGGCCTCGTTCAGCACCAATTCGCCCCCCGATGGGAAGTCAGGGCCGGGTACCAGTTCCAAGGGAAGCGACATCCGGCCTTGGCGGCGGTAGCCCCGGAGCATCCCGAGCACGGCGGCGTGGGCGAGCGTCGAGGCGGGAATGCCGACGGTCTCGGCGAGGGCATTCAGTTCCCTGACCTGCGCATCATCCAGCCGGACCATCGCGGCATTCGTGCGCTTCATCCTCCCAGTAGAACACCCAGTAACCGGAAGTAAGCTTTTACGTTGCTTACGATGAGTTACCCGCTTCGGTTCGACCGTTGCCGACGATGGACTCCCCAATCCCCCTGCCCCTCCTTTTTCTTCTTAGTAGTCCGCTGTTGGCCTCCCTGCTTTCGGCGCAGGCGCCCATCATCACATCCATCACTGCGCCCCGCCAGATTGTCGAAGCTGGAGGGTCCGTCACGCTGGAGGTTCAGGCCACAGGCGCTACCCACTACCAGTGGCGGCGTAACGGCTTCGCCATTCCCGGAGCGACCGCCTCCACACTCACCCTCGCGGCCGCCCATCCGACCAAGGACAACGGCTGGTACCAGGCGATCGTGTCGAACCAGTCCGGCTCGAGCCCTGCCACCACGCGTTCAGCGGCGATTTTTGTGCTGGTTTCCTCCGCGAATTACCAGGTTCGGCATTGGGGGATAAACAAGTACGGCGAAGGCAGCATCCCTGCCGCCCTAAGCCGGCCCGTAGGCTTGGCTGGCGGTTGGGCCCACTCGCTCGCAATTACTGCCGCGGGAACGGTGGTCGGATGGGGATATCAAGGGCCCGAGCGCAGAGCTTCCCCACCGGCTGGCCTGAGTGATGTGGTCGCGCTATCCGCACTCACCAGCTACTCCCTCGCGCTGCGCGCCAATGGTACGGTGCTCGGCTGGGGATTAAATGACTACGGCGAAACCCGCCCGCCCGCCGGTCTTCGAGATGTGGTGGCTATCGCCGCTGGATACGATCACGCGCTTGCTCTTCGAAGTGATGGAACCGTGGTTGGCTGGGGACTGAATTCAAGCGGTCAGACCACGATTCCTCCGACCGCGGTCGATATCGTGGCCATTGCCGCGGGTGAACAGTATTCCCTCGCCCTGCGGGCCGACGGCACCGTGGTCGCCTGGGGCCTCGCCAAATCCGGCCGGACGGAGGTTCCCGCCACCCTCCGGAACGTGCGGGCGATCAGCGTGTATATGGAAAACTCCATCGCGCTGCTGGACAATCGCACCTTGGTTTCGTGGGGCAGCACCTTAAATCAACGCAATGAGGTCCCGCTGGGCACCTTGGTGCAGGCGGATCTGGGCCTGAACTACGGTCTGGGGCTCCGCCCCAACGGACAGGTCGTGGCTTGGGGAGAGGTCAGCCTCGGCGGGGGCGTCGATCCGCGCTTTCAGGAGGAGGTCGTGCAGTTGGTGGCGGCCAATTCCTTCAATCTCGCGTTGGTGGACACCCGGTCCGTAATCCCGGCGGCGCCAGCGGCCGTCACCCGGGATCCCACCCCGCAGATCGTGGAAACGGGCGGCACCCTCCGACTGGCCGTGCTGGCCGAGGGCAGTCCCTCCCCGACCTACCAATGGCTGCGGAATGGTCAGGCGATCGCTGGCGCGACCTCGTTCGCCTACGTGGATCCCGCGATCATCAAAGCCGAAGCCGGGGCCTATGAGGTAGTGGTAACCAACGTGATCGGGACCACCACTCACACCCAGAAATCTGCCGCAGCGAACGTGGAAGTGGTCCCCACCAGCCGCCTGTCCAACCTCTCCGTCCGCACCAGCTTGGCGCCGGCGCAGGTCTTGACCCTCGGGGCGGTGGCAGCCGGGCAACCCAAGACTTTCCTGATCCGGGCAGGTGGGCCCGCGCTGAACGCCTTCGGGCTGCAGGGAATGGCCGACCCACGGCTCGACCTCTACCGGGGTACCCCTTCCCCAAGTGGTTCGAACGATGATTGGAACCCCGCCCTGGCGTCCGTATTTCAATCGGTGGGCGCCTTCCCTTACGCAGCCGGATCACGCGACGCCGCCCTGAACCCGTCCCTCACCGGCGCCTTCACGGTAGAGGCCAAGGGCACCGGGCCGGGCGCCGTCCTGGTCGAAGCCTACGATGTGACCGGAGGAATCACCGGACGCCTGGTCAACCTTTCCGCCCGCAACCAGGTGGGAACCGGGGACGACATCCTGATCGCCGGCTTTGCGATTTCCGGCACCGGGACCAAGCAGGTGCTAATTCGCGCCGTCGGGCCGGGCCTCACTGGCTTTGGGGTTCCGGGCGCCCTCGCCGACCCCCGCCTCGCCGTGTTTTCCAGCGCAGGGGCCCGCTTGGCTGAAAACGACAACTGGGGTACCCGCATCGGCACCGCCACCTTGGCCACCGCGGCCAACTTTAGCGGGGTGGGCGCCTTCCCCTTGAACGCCAATTCCCGCGACGCGGCGATCCTCATCACCCTCAATGCCGGCGCCTCTTACACCGTCCAAGTGGCCGGCGTAAACAACACCACCGGCGAGGCCCTCATTGAGGTGTATGAAGTGTTTTGAGCAAACCAGCCGTCGCCACGTTCCTGATGCCCCCCGGCCGCGGCGGTTTGTCCGTCTGACACCGGAGAAGATGCCACCGCGCCGCGGCAACGCGAGGCGCAGCCTGCCGATGACGGCCGCGGTGCTCGGCGCGATGCTGGCCGCACTCGTGGTGCCTGCTCACGGCCAGCAAGATCCCAGCTTGGTCGCGAGTTTCGCTTGCGACCAACCTCTCGTCGATACGAGCCAGCGCGGCGCGACGGTCGTGGATTTCAATGCCACCTACGTGCCCGATCGCTTCGGCCGGCCCAATCAGGCGCTGCGCTTCAACGGTTCGAGCAACTTCGTGCTCTTCAATGTTCCCAGTCTGCCCCGCGGCAGCGCCCCGCGCACGCTTTCCCTCTGGGTAAAATCCGAGCGCATTAACGCCACGCCCGGCAATGGGAACGACCACTTCGCGGGCTGGGGCGCCAACGCGCCCAGCCAAGCCTTCGGCTTCTTTTTCGGCCTTCCGCCCTACCGGCCGCAGCTTTACGGCTACCTGGGCGTCAACGACACCCTGACCACCACGATCACCGAAAGCCGGTGGCTCCACGTTACCCACACTTATGACGGGACCACCGCCCGGGTGTACGTCAACGGCCAGAGCGTTGGGCAGCGGACCCTCGTGCTGAACACCACCGGCGGAACGCTCTTCTCGATCGGCGGCCGGATCGCCACCGAGATCAGCGTCTCGGCCATCCGCGGCTACTTCGCCGGGTCGATCGATGACGTGCGGATCTGGAACCGCAGCCTCAGCGCCGCCGAGGTCGCCAACCTCCACCTGGAATCCGCCAATCAGCTGTCCCCCCCGGTGATCACGGTTCAGCCCATCCCGCAGAACCTTTTTGTCGGCCAAGCTCTCCAGTTGACGGTCAATGCGGCCGGTGCCGGCCCTTTCTCCTACCAATGGCTGCGCAATGGATCGGTGATCACGGACGCCACCACCGCCACCTATCTGGTCGCGACTGCGACTGCCGCCGATAGCGGCACCTATTCCGCGGTGGTCGCGAATGCTTACGGCTCCGCCTACAGCACCACCGCCACGCTGACGGTTTCCGTGGCCAGTGCACCGGCCATCACGCTGGCCCCACAGGCCGCGAGCGCCACCGCCGGAGCGACCGTCAGCTTCTCCGTGGAGGCCACGGGCAATCCCTCCCCGTCGTACCAGTGGTTCAAAGATGGCGCGCCCCTAAGCGGTGCCACCCGCGCAGGACTGAACCTAGCGGCGGTCTCCAGCGCGAACGCCGGCACTTACACCGTTACGCTCTCGAATACCTTCGGTACCGTGACTTCCGCTCCCGCTACCCTGACGGTCACCCCGCAGGTCAGCGCCCCCGTTTTCGTGACCCAACCGCGCGCCCAGACCGTCACCGCGGGCACCACCGTGGTGCTGACCGCAAGTGTGACGGGCAGCCCGGCCCCCGCCTTCCAATGGTTGCGCAACGGAGCGCCGATCCCGGGTGCCACCGGCTCTGCCTTGGTCCTTGCGGGAGTGAGCAGCGCAGATGCGGGCGTGTATGGGGTGACCGCCGCGAATGGGGCGGGGACGGCGACCAGTGGCGGTGCCGCGCTCGTGGTC
>VHCI01000107.1 GCA_016871775.1 Verrucomicrobiota bacterium
GAAGCTGCAGGACAAACGGACGGGCCGCACTAAGCCGATCGAGGAGGCGATCAATCTCGGCCAGGTCATCCGCGATGCGATCCGCGACATCGGGTACGTGAACGACGACGACGTTTTCCACGCCGATTCGGTGTTCATCAACAATTACCTCACGGCGCAGTCCGCCGACATCGCTCAGGGCGTCGACGCCCGGAAGGCAGAGGGCAAGAAGACCGCCGAGCAGGGTGCGGGCGATCAGGGAATCATGTTCGGCTACGCGTGCAACGAGACCGCGGAGCTGATGCCGAGCCCGATCATGTTCGCGCACCGCCTCGGGCGGAAGCTTACCCAGATCCGCAAGTCGGGCGCGGTCGGGTGGCTGCGCCCCGACGCAAAGTCCCAGGTCTCCGTCCGCTACGAGGGCGGCCGCCCGGTCGAGGTGGTCAACGTGGTCATCTCCACTCAGCACACCGCGGACGTCCGCCACGCCACGATCGAGCGATACCTGATCGAGAACGTCATCAAGAAGGTGATCGACGCGAAGCTGCTGACGCGGAACACCGAGTACCTGATCAATCCGACGGGCCGTTTCGTCATTGGCGGGCCGCAGGGCGACTCGGGACTCACGGGCCGCAAGATCATCGTCGACAGCTATGGCGGTTGGGGCCGGCACGGAGGCGGCGCGTTCTCGGGCAAGGATCCCTCGAAAGTCGACCGTTCAGCCGCCTACATGGGACGCTGGGTCGCCAAAACAATCGTCGCCGCGGGCCTCGCTGAACACGCGGAGATCCAGTTCGCCTACGCGATCGGGCACCCGCAGCCGGTCTCGATCCACATCAACACCTTCGGCACCGCTAGGCCGGGCGTCTCGGACGAGCGCATCACCGCGGCCGTGCAGCAGGTATTCAGCTTCAAGCCGGCCGACATCGTGGCGGCGCTGAACCTCAAGCGGCCGATTTACCGGCAGACGACCAATTACGGTCACTTCGGCAAGCCCGGGATGCCTTGGGAGTCGACCACCAAGGTCGCGGCGCTTAAGGCCGCTCTCCGCTAAACCGCTCCCTTCTCCTCTATGGCAACCTCCTCCGCCCAGAAACGCCGCCCCGCGGCCCCTGACCACGCGGTCAAGGACCTCTCCCTCGCCGCTTGGGGCCGTAAGGAAATCGCGATCGCCGAGCACGAGATGCCCGGCCTGATGGCGGTGCGGCGCAAGTTCGGCCCGAAGCGCCCGCTCGCCGGCGTGCGCATCACCGGCTCGCTGCATATGACGATCCAGACAGCGGTTCTCATCGAAACGCTGCAGGAGCTGGGCGCCGACGTGCGCTGGGCCTCGTGCAATATCTTCTCGACCCAGGACCACGCCGCGGCCGCCACCGCCGCCGCCGGCACTCCCGTGTTTGCCTGGAAGGGCGAGACGCTTGAGGAGTACTGGGACCTCACGCTGCGCGCCATCTCGTTCCCTCAGGGGCTCGGCCCCCAGCTCGTCGTCGACGACGGCGGCGACGTCACGCTTCTCATCCACAAGGGCTGCGAGCTCGAGGAGGGCAGCGACTGGGTGAAGACCCCGTCCTCGTCCCACGAGGAGCAGGTCATCAAGAACCTGCTGATCAAGGTTAGCCGCGAGCGCCCCGGCTGCTGGAAGAGCATCGCGGCCCAGTGGCGCGGCGTCTCCGAGGAGACCACCACCGGCGTCCACCGCCTCTACCAGATGATGGAGAAGGGGAAGCTCCGCGTTCCCGCCATCAACGTGAATGACTCGGTGACGAAGTCGAAGTTTGACAACCTGTACGGCTGCCGGGAGTCGCTCGCTGACGGCCTGAAGCGGGCGACAGACGTGATGATCGCGGGAAAGGTCGCCTGCGTCTGCGGCTACGGCGACGTCGGCAAGGGCTCGGCCCACTCGCTGCGCGGCTTCGGCGCGCGGGTGATCGTCACCGAGATCGACCCCATCAACGCCCTGCAGGCCGCGATGGAGGGCTTCGAGGTCAACACGGTCGAGTCCACGCTCGGCACCGCCGACATCTACGTCACGACCACGGGTAACCGTGACATCCTGACCCTCGAGCATATGCGGCGGATGAAGGACCAAGCGATCGTCTGCAACATCGGCCACTTTGACAACGAGATCGAGGTGGAGCGACTGAACCAGTCGGATGCCAAGCGGATCAACGTTAAGCCGCAGTACGACCAGTACACATTCCCGAGCGGGCGCTCAATCTACCTGCTCGCCGAGGGGCGGCTGGTGAACCTCGGCTGCGCCACCGGCCACCCGTCGTTCGTGATGTCGAACAGCTTCACCAACCAAGTGCTCGCGCAGATGGACCTGTGGCGCAACCGCGATGCGTACGCGGTCGGCGTCTACCGGCTGCCGAAGCACCTCGACGAGGAAGTGGCCCGCCTGCACCTCGAGAAGATCGGCGCGAAGCTCACGAAGCTGACCAAGGACCAGGCCAGCTACCTCGGCGTGCCGGTCGGCGGGCCCTACAAACCCGAGCACTACCGGTACTGATCGTTCGCGCCGACGCGGGGTCAGCTCTTGGGCCTCGCCGGCTTTAGGGCCGGAGTGTGTGCAGCGGCGGCAGGCTCCGGAGCTGGGGGACCGTCCGGGCGACCGCGGCGGCCACCAGCACGGTGCCCAACCCGCCCCAGACGACCGCCGCGACCGGCCCCACGGCGGCCGACATCAGGCCCGCGCGCAACGCTCCGATCTCGTTGGAGGAGCCGATGAAGATCTGGTTCACCGCCGTTACGCGTCCCCGCAGCGCGTCGGGCGTAAGCAGTTGCACGAGCGATTGGCGGACGACCACGCTGACGTTGTCGAGCGCGCCGGTGAGGGCGAGAGCAAGGAGCGAAAGCCACAGTGAACGCGACCAGCCGAAGAGGATGGTCGCGAACCCGAAGCCGGCGACGGACCAGAGGAGGGCGCGGCCCGGCCGAGCGAGGGGCGGGCGGTGCGCCAGCCAGCATGCCATCCCGATTGCGCCGATGGACGGGGCGGCGCGGAGCCAGCCGAAACCGACGGGGCCTACCTCCAAGATCTGGGCCGCGAACACGGGCAGCAGCGCCGTGGCGCCGCCCAGCAGCACCGCGAACAGGTCGAGGCTGCTCGCGCCGAGGATCACCTTCCGCTTCCAGATAAATTCGGCTCCCGCCAGCATATCTCGCCACGAGCGACGCCCCGGCACCGGGGGCGGCGGGTGGAAGTAGCGCACGCGCGCGATCGCGACGAGAAAGAGGAGTTCCGTCACCGTCCCGAGGAGGTAGACCGCGGTCGTGCCGCCTGCCGCGATGAGCAGGCCGCCGAGGGCGGGACCCGCGATGGTGGCAATTTCGAAGCTGCTTGAGTTCCAGGTGATCGCGTTGCCGAGCGCGGGGGTGGGCACCAGCAGCGGGGTGATGCTAGCGCGGGCGGGCCACACAAGGATCCGCACGGTCGCGTGGCCCAGAAGCAGCAGGAACATGAGGGGCAGTGCGGGTTGGTCGAAACGCAGCTGGGCGGGGTCGCCCGAGAGCTCGAACCAGCCGGCCACCGCCCTCAGCGCCGCATTGCCCCAGCCGAGCGGGGCCCAGGTCGGTAGGGATTCCGCTGCGGCCGAGAGCAGAGCGAGGAGGCCGTTGGCGAGCACGAGCACCGCCGTGCCCGCCGCGATGAGGTGGCGCCGGTCGTGCCGGTCCGCCAGCGCACCGGCGGGCAGCGAGAGGGCCAGCAGGGGCAGCACGTTCACGGCGCCCACCAGCCCGAGCGCCGCGGCGGAGCGGGTCCAATCGTAGACCTGCCACGTCACCGCCGCGAGGACCGCCTGCCGGCCGAAGAGGGCCAGAGAGCTCCCGATCAGGTAATCCCGGTACTGGGGCACCCGCAGGGCCGCGTAGGCGTCGTAGGTCGTGGGCTCCGGGGAATTCATTCGGTCCCGAGCAAGCCGGGGGGAAGATGTGCAGGCGAGAACGCTTTCTGGCAGGGATTTGCTTTGATCCAGCGTGCCGGCGGCGGTCACTTCCTCCGTATGCCGCCGCTGCGCCTCGTCTTCCTCGGCTCTGATCCCATCGCCCGGCCGCTCCTGGACTGGCTCGCCGGGGATGGAGCCTCCGTGGCCGAAGTGGTCGGCGTCTTCACCCAGCCGGACCGTCCGGCCGGACGCGGGCAACAGGTGCGACCGAACGCGATCAAGGCTTGGGCGGAGGCCCGCGCGCTGCCGGTCCTACAACCGGAACGCCTGAAGCCTGACGTCACCGCGCAATTCGCGGCGCTCCGGCCGGACCTCGGGTTGGTCATGGCTTACGGCCACCTTCTGCGGGACGATTTCCTCGCTGTGCCCCGGCTCGGGATGCTAAACCTGCACACCTCTCTTTTGCCGGCCCTCCGCGGGGCCTCACCGATCCAGACCGCGGTCGCTTTGGGTCTACGGGAGACGGGCGTTTCCCTGATGCGGATCGTGCGTCGGCTCGACGCGGGCCCTATCGCGGGCCGCGAGCGGGTCCCGATCGGCGCGCTGGACACCGCCCTTGAGATCGACGCGCGTCTCGCGGCGGCCTGCGTGCCTCTCGTCGCACGGTGCCTGCCGCCGCTCGCGCGGGGTGAACTTGCCTTCGCCCCGCAAGACGAGGCCGAGGTGACGCATTGCCGGAAACTGGCCAAGGAGGACGGGGCGGTGGACTTCGCCCGGCCCGCCGCGGAACTCGCGGCGCGCATCAACGGGCTTTTCCCGTGGCCCGGTTGCTGCGCCGCGCTCGGTCCGGAGGTCCTGAAATTCGGACTGGCGGACCTACCGGACGCCTACCCGCCGGGCCCGCCTGGGACCCCGGGCGCCGTTGCAGGGACCGACGTGGCGGGGCTTTTGGTGTGGACCGGACAGGGACTCCTGCGGCTGCGCCGGCTGCAGCGGCCCGGTAGCCGGATGTTGCCGGCGGGGGAGTTCCTGCGGGGCTTTCCCCTGCCGCTAGGGGCGATGTTCGTCTCCCATCGGATGCCCGCGCTGCTGGTGCCGCCGCGCCCGCCCGCGACGGACGCGACCCACTAGCCGCTTGTTTTCGTTCCCGCGCGCCTCATTGTCCCTCGCCGATGCTCCCGCTGCGTTGCCTCGTCCTAGTTTTGGCCGGGACGCTTCACGCCCAGCATCTCCCAGTGGAGGTGGCGAACTTGCGGGAGGATGTGAGGGGACTGTCGCAGCGACTGGGAGAGCTCGCTTTGCGAGTCGAGCAAGTGGAGCGGGAGAACGCTGAGTTGCGCGGCCAGCTTGCGACCGCGGGCCGAGCGCAGGTTTCGCTCGCGCAGCTGCGGGATTCCTTGGCCGAGTCGACGCGGGAGGCGAGGGCTGCCGTTGCCGCCAGCAAGGCCGAGACCCTGCAGCAAGTTGCCACCCAGATGGATAAGCTCGCAAAGCAGACAAACGCCGCGCTGGAGTCGCTGGCGCGCACGAACGGCGCCCGTGCTCCCGCGCCTGGATTCGCGGAGGATTTCCCGCGCGAGGGCCTCAGCTACACGGTGCAGAAGGGCGATACCGTGGCGGTGATCGCCCGCAAGACCGGCGCGCGCGCGCAGGACATCATCAACGCTAATAAGCTCGCGGATCCCTCCCGGATCCAGGCGGGCCAGGTCCTTTTTATCCCAGGAGGAAAATAAACCGATGCCGGCATCCCCCAAATCACGCCTCGGCCGCGGCCTCGGCGGTCTGATCGCGGCGGCTCGTCCCGCCCAGCCCGCGGGGACGCCCGTTCCCGCTTCTAACCTCGCCGTGGCGACCCCGGCTCCCTTGGCCGGGCCGGACGCCGCGCCCGGATTCCAGGAGATTGCCGTCGGGCTCGTGGATCCCAGCCCTTATCAGGCGCGGCGCGAAATCGCGCCGGAGCAGCTGCGGGAATTGGCCGAGAGCATCCGGGCCGAGGGCTTGCTCCAGCCGATCGTGGTGCGGCGGCAAGGGGAACGTTTCCAGCTGATCGCCGGCGAGCGTCGCTGGCGCGCCTTCCAGCTCCTCAAGATAAAGGTCATCCCCGCTCGGCTGGTGGAAGCGAGCGACGCCTCCTCGGCCGCGATCGGTCTGATCGAGAACCTCCAGCGTGAGGGGCTCAATCCCCTCGAGGAGGCCCAAGGTTATGCCAGCCTGATCCGCGACTTCGACCTCACGCAGGATACCGCGGCGGAACGCGTGGGCCGCGGCCGCGCCACAGTCGCGAACTCTCTGCGCCTGCTATCGCTCGAGGCGGAGCTGCAAGGTTATCTCGCCAAGGGGCTGCTCTCGGTCGGGCACGCGAAGGTGCTGCTTGGGATCGAGCCCGGTGCGTCCCGGTTGGTGCTGGCCCGGCGCATCCTCGAAGGGGGGCTCAGCGTCCGGGGCGCGGAGAAAGCGGCCCAAGCTTCCCGGCGCGCCCCCGGATCCCCGCGTTCCGAGCGGGGATCGCGGCCGCAGCACGCTGCGGCCGTGGCCGGGATCGAACGCAAGCTCACGTCGCATCTCGGCGCGCGGGTGGCGGTGCTGCACTCCGCTCGCCGTGGCCGGATCATCATCGAGTACCGCGGCAACGAGGACCTCCAGCGCCTGCTGGAGAAACTCGGCGTCGAGGCCTAAGCCGCCGGGCGCTCGCCGCGCGGCCGCGCCTCAGTCACCGGCGGGCTTCGCCGCCGCGGCTCGTTCCGCGGCGAGCCCCAGCTGCAGCAGTTTCGTGATGCGGTCGGCATCGTGGATGCACCCGGCCCACGCACCGCCGCAAGCCTGCTGCAGCGCGGACCACAGGCGCGTGTCCGCCGGGACCCGGGGATCGGGCCGGAGCGAGGGATGGCGCCCGCGGGCAGCTAGTTCCGCGGCCGAGAGGTCGATCGCATCCACGGAGCCCTCGAGGCGGCGGGTATCCACCACGAGGCGGACTCGGTCGCCGTCGCGGACCCCCGCGATCGGGCCGCCCGCCCAAGCTTCAGGGCTCACGTGGCCGATGCAGGCGCCGGTCGAAACGCCGGAGAAGCGTCCGTCGGTGACCAGCGCGATGCGCTCGCCGCCGCGCACGTATTTTAGGGCGGAGGTGATCTGGTAGGTCTCGGGCATCCCGATGCCCGGTCCAATGCCCGCGAGCACCAGCACGTCGCCCGGCGTGAGCTGGCCCGCCTTCACCGCGGCGATCGCCTCCGATTCGGTGGTGAAGACGCGGGCGGAACCCTCGTGGCGGTAGATCCCGTCCGTTCCGATCAGCGCCGGGCTGATGGCGGTGCTCTTCACCAGCGCGCCCTCGGGGGCGAGGTTGCCGCGCAGGAGGGTCAAGGTGCTGGTCATTCCCCGGGTGGCGGCTCGCTCCGGGGAGAGGATCACCTCCTCGGGAGCGAAGCCGTCCAGTGCGTGCAGCAGTTCCCGGAGCCGGCGGCGGCGCTCGGAATGCTCCCACCAGTCGAGGTTTTCGCCGAGGGTGCGCCCGGAAACGGTGCGGGTGCCGAGGCGCAGCAGGCCAGCCGCACGCAGGTGCAGCATCACCTCGGGCACGCCCCCGGCTAGGTAGACCTGAACCGTCGCGAAGCCGCGGGGGCCGTTGGGGAGCACGTCGACCAACCGCGGCACGGCACGGTTCACGCGCATCCAGTCCTCGAGCGTCGGGGGTTGGAGGCCCGCCGCGTGGGCGATCGCCGGAAGGTGCAGCAACAGGTTGGTGGAACCGCCAAACGCCGCGTGCAACACAAGTGCGTTGTGCACCGCGTCCCCGGTCAGGATCTCCCGCAGCGGCGTGCCGGATTGGTCGAGCGCGAGCAGCGCTCCGGCGGAGCGCCGGGCGAGGTCGCGCCAGAGGGGCGCCCCGGACGGGGCAAGTGCGCCGTGCGGGAGTGTCAAGCCGAGGGCTTCGCCGACCACCTGGCTCGTCGCGGCGGTGCCCATAAACTGGCAGCCGCCGCCGGGGGAGCCGCAGGCGCGGCAACCCATCTCGGCGGCGTGGTCGAGCGTGATCTCCCCGCGGGCGAAGCGCGTGGCGAGGGTCTGGACCTTGCCCGTGTCCTCCGCGCCGTGCGCCAGGAGGGTCACGCCACCCGGCACGAGGATGCCGGGCAGGTCAGGGCAGCCGGCCAGCGCCATCATCATGGCCGGAAGTCCCTTGTCGCAGGTGGCGACGCCGAGGACGCCGCGCCGCGTCGGCAGCGAGCGGATTAGTCGGCGCAGCACCACGGCCGCGTCATTGCGGTAGGCGAGGCTGTCGAGCATCCCCGCCGTGCCGTTGGTCCGGCCGTCGCAGGGGTCGGAAACGTAACCCGCGAAGGGGATGGCGCCTGCCCCGGTGAACGCGCGCGCGGCCTCCTCCATCAGCAGGCCAACCTCCCAATGCCCGGTGTGGTAACCAAGCGCGACGGGCGTCCCGTCCGAGGCGCGGATACCGCCCTGAGTGCTTAAAATGAGGTACTGGCGGCCACCGAGTAGCGCCGGATTCCAGCCCATCCCCGCGTTCTGGGTGAGGCCGAAAAGGTCGCCACTGCTGAGTTGGCGCAGCTGGTTGGGTTCCAGCGGCAGACGCCCGGCGGGGCCCTCCGCCGTCGTGCGCAGGCCCGCGTAGGCGGAGTCCGGAGAGTCGAGGAGCGGGTCCATCTCAGCCCGCCCTTCGCGCGGCGAGGGGGTCGCGGGTCGGCCGGCCATCGACCAGCCGCAGCAGCCCCAGCGGGTTGGCATCCTGCAGCTCCGGCGGCAGCAGCGCGTCGGGGAAGCCCTGGTAGCAGACGGGGCGGGCGAAGCGCAGGATCGCCGCCGTGCCGACGGACGTGAAGCGGCTGTCCGTGGTCGCTGGATACGGGCCGCCGTGGTGCATCGCTGGGCAGACCTCGACGCCGGTGGGGAAGCTGTTGAGGACGATGCGCCCGGCGCGTTCCGCGAGCCGCTCCCGGAGGGTGGTGGCGGCGGCGAGGTCCTCGGAGGTCCCGTGCAGGGTGGCGGTGAGTTGCCCGGAAAGGGCCGCGGCGCACGCGACGAGTTCAGCGCCATCCCTGGCCTCGACGACAAGGGTGAAGGGACCGAAGGCCTCCTCCGCCAACTCGGGTTGGGCAAGGAAGCGCGCGGCGGTGGTGCGCGCCACGACGGGACGCGCTTCGTGCCGTTCGGGCGCGGGTTTGCCGGCCCCGCCGGCCCACTCCGCCACCCCTTCCGCGGCGAGTAGGCGCGCCTGGTTGGCGAGGAAAGCCGCGCGGATGCCCGGGGTGAGCATCGTGCCACAGGGCGCGGCGCGTACCCCGGTGGCGAAGGCGGAGAGGAACGCCTCGGTGGCCTCACCGCGCACCGCGAAGACGAGGCCGGGCTTGGTACAGAACTGGCCGACGCCCAGCGTGAACGAAGCGAGGAGGCCCGCCGCGATCTCCGCGCCCCGCTCGCCCAGCGCCCCAGGCAGCAGGAAGACGGGGTTCAGGCTACTCATTTCCGCGAAGACCGGAATCGGCCGCGGCCGCGCCGCCGCCGCGTCGTACAGGGCGCGCCCCGCCGCCTGCGAGCCGGTGAAGCCCACCGCCGCCGCCGCCGGGTGGCGCACGAGGCCCACGCCCAGCGTCGCACCCTCGCCGTGAAGCTGCGAGAAAACGCCCGGCGGCAGGCCCTGCGATGCCACGGCGCGCGCGAGGGCCCCACCCACGAGTTCCGCCGTGCCGGGGTGCGCCCGGTGCGCTTTGACCACCACCGGGCAACCCGCCGCCAGCGCCGAGGCCGTGTCTCCGCCGGCGGTCGAGAAGGCGAGGGGGAAGTTGCTGGAGCCGAACACCACCACCGGGCCCACCGAGCGCAGCAGCCGGCGCACATCGGGCCGGGGCAGCGGCCGCCGCTCCGGGAGCGCGGGATCCAGCCGCGCGTCCACCCACGAGCCTTCCCGGGCCAAGTGCGCGAAGAGCCGCAGCTGGCCGCAGGTGCGCGCGCGTTCCCCGGTCAGGCGCGCGGCAGCCAGGCCCGTCTCCGCGTTCGCCCGCGCGATCAGCGCGTCCCCCAGTTCCTCGATGCCGGCGGCGATGGCCTCGAGGAGGGCGGCCCGGGCCTCGCCCGTCGTGTCCGCGAACGTTGCCTGCGCCTCGCTGGCCAGCCGCATCGCCCGGTCTGCCTCAGCGGGCGACGCCTCGTGGAAGTCCGGCGCCAGCGGCTCGCCGCCAGAGGGGTTCACCGCCCGGAAGGTCCGGCCTCCGAGCGCGCCCGTCGCGCCAGCGACCAAGCTGAAGCCGTGCAGGAAAGAGCAGGGGGTCATTCCGCGATGTTTGCGAGGCGGCGGCGCGTGCCAAGCCGGACTTGCGCCGGCTGCTGGGAGCTCGGCGCTCCGTCGCCGGAGAGAGGCCGTTCCCGCGCTTGCGCTGGCGCCACTCAATTCCTCCCTGAAACTGTTGCGCGCGGATCTTCTCGTCGGTTTTTCGGGGGCCGGTGGCGGCCGCTGATCAATTTAGCTCGAGCACGGCGTAGCTGCGTTTGCCCTTACGCAGAAGGACGTATTTGCCGTGCATCACGTCGGCCTCGCCGAGTGTGCGGGTAATCTCCCCGGCACGCTGGTTGTTCACGTAGATTCCGCCACCCTCAATGTCTTTGCGTGCCTGGCCCTTCGACGGGCACAGGCCGGCGTGGACCAGCAGGTCCCCGAGCGGGGCGCCGGCTCCGCCGAGGCGGCCGCGTTCGAGCGCGTGCCGGGGGATCTCGGCGATGATGTCCTGAAAATCCTCGGCCGTGAGGCCGTCAAGCGGGCCGCCGAAGAGGGCGTCGCTGGCGCGGAGGGCCCCGGCCAGCCGGCTCTCACCGTGGACGAGCCTTGTCATCTCGCGGGCGAGCGCCTTCTGGGCGGCGCGGGCGCCCGGGTTCGCGGCCACCTCGCGCTCGAGCCCAGCGATCTCTTTCTCGCCTAGGAAGGTAATCGTCCGCAACAACTTACCGACGTCCGCGTCGTCTGTGTTCACGAAAAACTGGTAGAATCGGTACGGCGAGGTGCGGCGCGGATCCAGCCAGACCGTGCCGGTGGCCGTCTTGCCGTACTTGGAGCCGTCAGACTTGGTCAGCAGAGGGAAGACGAGGCCCCAGACCGTGGCGCCGAGCTTCTTGCGGGTGAGCTCCGTGCCCACGGTGATGTTGCC
This sequence comes from Verrucomicrobiota bacterium, assembly GCA_016871775.1. GTDB lineage: Bacteria > Verrucomicrobiota > Verrucomicrobiia > Opitutales > Opitutaceae > ER46. The sequence goes on from VHCI01000107.1 coordinate 11,021, forward strand.
CCACTGGTCGGTCGCTCCGATCTGCAGCTCGCAGCCGAGGGCGTGGCGCAGGTGGTAGAAGTCATAGCCTTGGAGCAGCATATAGCTGAATTCCGTGTAGCTGATCCCGGCTTCGCGGTCCTCCATCCGGGAACGGACCGAGTCCTTCGCCACCATCGAGTTGACGGAGACGTACTTTCCGACGTCGCGCAGGAATCCGAGCAGCGTGAGCGGGCCGGCCCAGTCGTGGTTGTTAACCAGACGGGCGGGGTTGGTGCGGACTTCAAAATCGAGGAACTGGGTGAGCTGGTTCCGAATTGCGGCGATGTTGTGCGCGACCTGTTCCGGGGTCTGCAGGTTGCGTTCGGCGGATTTACCGGAGGGGTCGCCGACCATCCCGGTGGCGCCGCCGGCGAGGGCGATCGGGTGGTGGCCAAGGAGCTGGAAGCGGCGCAGCGCGAGGAGCGGGACGAGGTTGCCGACGTGGAGCGAGTCAGCGGTGGGGTCGAAGCCGCAGTAAAGCGTGATCGGACCCTGATCGAGGCGGGCCTGGAGCGCGGCGGGATCGGTGCAGTCGGCGAAGAGGCCGCGCCAGCGCAGCTCATCGAGGATGTTCATGCGGGACGGGGGAGTAAACGGACGGCGGGCGGGCGCGCGCAAGTGTGGATTCCGCGGGGCGCCGGCCGCGAGAATCGATTTGCGGGGCGCTGGGGCGCCGGCCGCGAGAATCGATTTGCGGGGCGCTGGGGCGCCGCTCAAGTTGTTCTCCTTTCCCGGGTCCAAGCGCCCGGGTCTGATCAATCAATAACCCACCGCCCTCCTATGCCCATCACCGTCGGAACCAAGGCCCCGGATTTCACCCTTAAGACCA
>VHCI01000108.1 GCA_016871775.1 Verrucomicrobiota bacterium
GCAGGCCGAACCAGGTGATGAGCACGCTGCCTACCAGCAGGCCGAAGCCGTTCAGGGTGTCCGAGACCGCCACCGAACGCAGGCCCCCGAAGATCGCGTAGAGGGAGCCCACGATGCCGATAAACCAGACCGTGACCCACCGGAGGGTGGTCACATCCTGAATCCCGGTGATGGCGCGCAGGTCGAGGATGCCCATCAGGCCGGTGGCCCCCGTGTAGAGGATGATCGGCAGCAGAATCACCGCGTAGGCGGCAATGAAGATCACCGTGGTGATAGCGCGCGTGTGCGCGGCGAAGCGCGTCCCGAGGAATTCCGGAACGGTCGTGATGCCGCTGCGGAGGAAGCGCGGCAGAAAGTACAGCGCCATCACGACCAGCGCGGTTGCCGCGATCACCTCCCACGCCATCACCGCCAGGCCATCGGTAAAGGCGGCGCCGTTGAGCCCCACCAGTTGCTCCGTGGAGATGTTCGTGAGCAGCAGGGAGCCCGCGATGTACCCGCCGGTCAGCGTCCGGCCGGCGAGGAAGTAGCCGGTCGCGGTCCGGTGGTCGTCGCCGCGGGTGAGGCGCCAGGTCAGTAACCCGACGAGGCCGGTGAAGAACAGGAACGTGAGCAGGGTCATTTGGCGGGGTGGTCCGGGGGCAAAATCTCCGCTGCGCCCGCGGCGCGGGTGACGAAGACCAAGGGGGTGTGGCCGAAGCGGCCGGCAAAGTCGACCTCCAGATGCCGCGCGAGCTCGGCCTCCTGCCCGCGGCGGACCAGGGTGATCGTTGCGCCGCCGAAGCCGCCCCCGGTCATCCGCGCCCCGATCACGCCTAGCTCCGCCCCGGCCCGCCAGGCCGCCTCCGCCAAGGCGTCCAGCTCCGGGCAGCTTACCTCAAAGTCATCGCGCAGGGAGAGGTGACTCGCACGCAGCAATTCCCCCGCTGCACCCGCATCGCCGGCCGCCGCGGCCGCCACGAAGGCCGGGACGCGCGCGATCTCGGTCACGACGTGCCGCGCGCGCCGCACGAGGCGTTCATCGAGCCTGGCGGCGTTGGTCGCCAGCAGCTCCGGGCTCGCGTCGCGCAGCGTGGAAACGCCCAGCGCGCGGGCCGCCGCCTCGCAATCCTCGCGCCGGCGGCGGTATTCCCCGTCGGCGAGCGCGTGCTTCACGCGGGTGTCCGCCACGACGATCGACCAGTCCGGCGGCAGGGGCACCGGGGTCACCCGGAGGTCGCGGCAATCGATGAGCAGGGCGTGGCCCGCGCGGCCGGCGCCCACGGCCAGTTGGTCCATCAGTCCGCACGGGACGCCCGCGTGCCCGTGCTCCGCCTGCTGGCAGAGTCTCGCCCGCCCGATGGGGTCGAGGCCGCGCCCGCTCAGGCCCTCAAGGAGGAGGGCGGTGGCGGTCTCCAGCGCCGCGCTGCTGCTGAGGCCCGCACCGAGGGGCAGGTCTCCGGCGAAAAGTATGTCTAGGCCGGGCACCTTCCAGCCCCGGTCCCGGTACTGTGCCAGCACGCCCAGCACGTAGTTCAGCCAGTGTTCCGCCCCGGCGCGCGGGCCGAGCGCGTCCACGGGCACCTCTACCGCCGCGACTCCAGGCGCCTCGGAGACGAGGCGCAAAAGGCCCGCGCCGTTGGGTGCGGCCACGGCGTGGACGGCGCGGTCGATGGCCACGGGCAGCACGAGGCCGCCGACGTAGTCCACGTGCTCCCCGATCAGGTTCACCCGGCCGGGAGCGCGCACGCGGAGGGCGGGGTCGGTCCCGAAGCGGACCGCGAACCGGGCGGAAAGGGAGGATAGGGCGGGGGACGACATCGGGGGGCCGGAGAGGCGGACAGCATCCGTTTTGCCGCCTGATCGCCTCAAGGGAATTCGCGCTGGACTTGCCGCCGTCGTTCCCCGCGGCCCACTCTGGGGAATGCCCCCGCGTCTCCTCGTCGTCCTAACGGTGTTCCTTGGTTGGTTCGCGCGCGCGGCGGAGCCCCGCCCGCCGCTGGCCCACGCGCACAACGATTATGAGCATCCGCGGCCGCTGTTCGACGCCCTCGACCGTGGCTTCGGCAGTGTCGAGGCGGACGTCTGGCTGGTGGACGGCGAACTGCTGGTCGCCCATGACCGGCGGGATGTCCGTCCCGGTCGAAACCTGCGCAGTTTGTACCTCGAACCGCTGCGGGCGCGCGTGCGCGCGGGGGGCGGGACCGTCCACCCGGGGCGACCGGACTTCGTATTGCTGGTGGATGTGAAATCTGCGGCGGCGCCCACCTACGCGGCGGTCGCGGCGGCGCTGGCGGAGTACGCAGAGATGTTAAGCGAGTTCGAGGGTGCGCGGGAAACTCGGCGGGCGGTCACGGTGATCCTCTCCGGCAACCGCGACGAGGCGGCCTTGCGGGCCGCGCCGCGGCGTTGGGTTGCGATGGATGGCCGTCGCGTGCACCTCGACTCGGAATTGCCGGCGACGTTGATCCCGTGGATCAGCGAGAACTGGCGCACCTTCTCTCCGTGGCACTGGACAGGTCCGATGCCCGAGGAAGTCCGGAGCAGCCTTCGAGACTGGGTGGCGCGGGCGCACGCGCGGGGCCGGCGGGTGCGGTTCTGGAACGTTCCGGACTCCCCCGCAGCGTGGAGCGAGCTCCGGGCCGCTGGCGTGGACGTGATCGGCGCCGACGACTTGGCAAGCTTGCAGGCCTTCCTTGCCCGGACCTGAGCGGAGGGCGGCACGTTTGACAAGCGCACTCACCTTGCAGGATCCTAAGGTTGATTTTCCTAATGCTCCCCTCACGGATTCCGTTCCCGTTGCTCTGGGTCCTCAGCGCGATCGCCGGCGGCGGTCCTCTGGTGGCCCAGCGCGGGGACGCGCCGGACGCGCGGCCTCGGCCCGCGGCCGATCAGCTCGCGCTGTTCCACCTGCCGCCGGGCTTCGCGATCCAGCTGGTCGCGGCAGAGCCGGCCTTGGGGAAGCCCCTCAACCTCGCATTCGACGCCGCCGGCCGGCTGTGGGTGACCACCACACGGCATTACCCGTGGCCGGCGCGAACCGACGCCCTCGGCCGGCCGATCGCGGACTTCACGCGCGACTGGGAGGATAATCACCTCGCGTTCCGCGGGCTGGTGCGGCCTCCGGAGCCGGAGACGCAGGCGCGTGACCAGTTGCTCGTGCTCTCGGATTTCGACCCAGCCACGGGACGCGCGGGGCGCGCCGAGGTGTTCGCGGCTGGCCTTAACATCCCCGTGGGGGTGGCGCCGTTGCCGCGGGCTCCCGGTGCGCGGGGCGCCGCCGTCATCGCGCATTCGATTCCCGGCATTTGGCGTCTCGAGGATACGGATGGCGACGGGCGCGCCGACCGCCGGGAGCTGCTTTACGACGGGTTCGGGTTCAAGGATACGCACGGGATGGCCTCCAGCTTCACCCAGTGGCCCGACGGCTGGATCTACGCCACCCACGGTTTTGCGAACCGCAGCGAGATCCGGGACCGCTCCGGCCGCGTGACCAAGCTCGAGAGCGGCAACACGTTCCGGTTCCTGGCGGATGGTTCACGCCTCGAGCCGTGGGCCCACGGCCAGACCAATCCGTTCGGCCTCGCGTTCGACGCCCGTGGCGACGTCTTCACGGCGGACTCCCATTCCAAGCCGGTCTACCTGCTCGTGCGCGGCGGATACCATGAGGGGATCAACCGGCAGCATGATGGGCTGGGTTTCGCCCCGCCCATCACGCTCGACAGCCACGGTTCAAGTGCGATCGCAGGGATCACCGTGTACGCCGCGACCCAGTTCCCGGAGGAGTACCGTGGCAACGTGTTCAACGGCAATCCGGTCACGCGCCGCGTCAACCGGGCGAGGCTGGACTGGACGGGGTCGACGCCGAAGGCGGTCCGGCAGGCCGACTTCCTGACCTGCGACGATCCCGCCTTCCGGCCGGTGCAGGTCGTGCTGGGGCCGGATGGGGCGCTTTGGATCGCCGATTTCTACAATCCCATCATCGGGCACTACGAGGTGCCGCTGACGCATCCCGCGCGGAACCGGACCCACGGTCGGATCTGGCGCGTGTACTGGCGCGGCGAGGACGCTGCGGTGCCGCCGCCGGCATTGCCCGACTTGGCGCAGGCCGGCGCGCCCGCGCTGGTGGCCGCGCTGGGGGATCCGAACCTCGCGGTCCGCTCACTGGCGGCGGGGGAGCTGTCGGGCCGCGTCGCTCCGGCGGAGGCCCGCGCCGCGCTCGCGACGCTTCCCGCGCCCTTGCCCCCGGGCGCCGCGTTGCCGGCGGCGTTGCTTCGGAAACGTTTGGGAGTGACGGACGAGGCGCCGTTGCTAGCCGCGCTTGAGGCGGCGCGGACGACGGATGACGAGGCCGCGCTGGCGAGCCTCCGCGCGATGCTGCTCCGCGGGCCCCCGGGCCCGGCGGCGGCCGAGCGGTTCCGCGCGCTGCTCGCCCGGGTCGCGCCGGGACACCTGTGGCGGGCGACGGCGGACCTGTTCGCGCGGCATCCGCAGCCGTGGCAGACGCCGTTGCTCCTCTCGATGCTCGCGCGGGCCCCGGAGGCGGATTCGCTCCTCGTTTACGGGCTCAGGCTGGCGCTCAAGGAGCACGTCGCCGCAGCGACGGCCGGAAGCTTGGTGGAACTGGCGGCTCGCCCCGAGGATGCGGTCCGTTTGGCGGACGTGGCCGTCGCGGTCGCGACCCCGGTGGCGGCGGAATTCCTGATCGCGCATCTGGAACGCTTCGGGCTGGCCGGGACGCGGGTGGGGGAGTTCGCGCGGCACGCGGTGCGGCAGCTGGGTCCGGGCAAGGCCGCGGCGGTGGAGTCCCTGATCCGCAAGCTGGAGAACGCCCCTTTGGACCAGCGCTTGGCGCTGGCCGAGGGCTTGGCGGGTGCGGCCGGCGAAGACCTTAGTCGTTGGCCGGCCCCGGTTTCCGACTGGCTCGAGCGCACGTTACTCGGCGCCCTGGCCGCGGAGGATCCGGCCTTTGCCCGGCGGGCGGCGCAAACCCTCAAGCCCCTGCCGTCGCCCGCCAAGAACGCCCCGCTGCGGGCGCGCGCGCTGGATGCCAAGTCGCCGCCCGCGCTGCGTCAGGCGGCGCTGGAGGCCTTCGCGCTGGATGCGGATGGAGAGGTGGCGCTCGCGCGGGTCCTGACTTCGACGGCCGGACTGCCCTTACGGCGGGCGGCGGCCGAGAGACTTGCGAAGGTCCCGGGAGGGGCCGCCGCGCGGGGCGCGTTAATCGCGGCGCTGCCGGCCGCCGGCACGGATCTCGCGATCATCGTGGCCGGAGGGTTGGCGCAGTCTGAGGAGGGCGCGGCTGCGCTGGTGACCTTGGTGGCCGAAGGCCGGGCGCCGGCGAGTCTGCTGTGTCACGGTCGGGTGGCACCCGCCCTAGAGCGTCGCTCCGCGGGCGTCCGGGAGCGGGTTGCGGAACTCACCCGGCAGCTGCCCGGCGAGGATGCGCGGCTCGATGCCGTGATTGCCGCCCGGATCGGTGCCCACGGTGAGGCCAAGCGAGATTCGCGCCGCGGGGCGGAAGTCTTCGTGGCCCACTGCGCGGCCTGCCACCGGCGCGGCGATGCCGGCGGGATGGTCGGACCCAGCCTGGACGGGCTGATTGCGCGCGGGCTGGGGCGGGTGGTGGAGGACATCCTCGACCCTGGCCGGAATGTGGACCCGCTGTTCCGGATGGCCGCTGTGACGCTGCGCGATGGGGAGGTGCGCTCCGGCTTCAATCCGCGGCGGGACGAGGTGGGCGTGACCCTGGCGGACGTGGCAACGGGGCGGGATTTCCGAATCGCAAGGTGGGAGATCGTGCGGTTCGAGCCCTCGGCGGCGTCGGCGATGCCGGCGATCTTCGAGACCGCGCTTCCGGACCGCGATTTCCACGACCTGCTGGCGTTCCTGCTCGGGCCTTGAAGCGGCGACCGGCTAATCGCCGCGGCGCCAGGGAAGCAAAACGCTGACCTGTTCAGGAATCGGCATTTTAGGAATTTGTCGGGATGGACAGGGCTCGATCCCGCGCCGCCGGCGGGCGGTGGAGGGAGTCGCGGAACCGCTCGGGGGGCGGGCGCGATTTGGCGGCTGGGAGCTGCGGATCGGCACCCCCAAAAAAGCCCACTCAACCCACCGAAATTCCCGCCCGATTCCTGCCCAATTTGGTGCGATTCGGTGCTTGCCGGTTCCCGCCGGTTTCGTCGTCAAGGATGACCTTAAGTGTGAATTTGTGCAGGGTGCTCATTATTTCAAAGGCTATCGCAGCCTCTTCGCATAAAAGCCTAGGAAAGGGCTCGAATACGTCTCTCTAAGCCACCTCGCCAGAGAAGACGTGGTATCCGCCGGCCAGTTATGCTTGCTCCCCTTCACCCTCAGTCCGCCCAGCCGACCCTTTTTCTAGGTTCGAACGCTGGGCACCCGACCGATAGCTCACCTCCGCCTGAAGCAAGTCGACGCCTTATTTCGTCTCCGATGGCGCGTTTCTAATCGCTCCCTTTTGGAAACAGGCCACCGATCCAGGTCGTCCGCCGTGGATTTTTTATCCGGAAGAGGTCCTGTTTGGAAAACCTCGAAAGGTCAAATTGGGGCGGAGACGTCGGGGACCCTTGTTCCAAGCTTTTTGGCGGCCAAAATTCTATTCGCGCCGGAGCGTTGCTGGTCCGCTGAATCAACGCGGGCTGGCCGACCTGTTCTCACTCCCGCCTGTGGTCTTGCGGCCGGCGCAGGCAATGAGTAAGAAAACGCGGCAGGTTGCTGATGCGCCGCCCAGCCGGAACCCTGCCCTGCCATGACCCGTATCCTCACCGCCCTGCTGCCGCTGGCCGCCGCGCTCATCGCTGCGCCGCCCAACATCGTCATCGTCCTCACGGATGACCAAGGTTATGGCGATCTCTCTTGTCACGGGAACCCCATCCTTCGCACGCCGCACCTTGACCGGCTCCACGGCGAGAGCGTGCGGCTAACGGACTTTCACGCGATGCCGATGTGTACGCCGACGCGCGGCCAGTTGCTTACGGGCCGCGACGCGCTCGCGAATGGAGCGATGAACGTGAGCAGCGGCCGCACCCTCCTGCGGCGCGAACTGCCGACCATGGCGGACATTTTTGGCGCGGCGGGCTACCGTTGCGGGCAGTTTGGCAAGTGGCACCTTGGCGACAATTTTCCGTTCCGCCCGCAGGACCGTGGATTCCACGAGTCGCTCTTCTATCCCTCGTCGCACATCGGCAGCGCGCCGGACTTCTGGGAAAACCACTACTTCGGTGACACCTATGTGCACAACGGCCGCCGCGCGAAATTCCCGGGCTACACCACCGACGTGCTCTTCGACGAGGCAATGAAGTGGATGCGCCGCGAGGCGGCCGCCGGTAAGCCGTTCCTCTGCTACCTCGCGCCGGCCGCGGCGCATAGCCCACTCTTCGTGCCGGAAAAGTACCGCGCGCCCTACGACCAAGCCGCGTGGCCTGCCGACCTGAAACCCGCGCAGCGCGCGAGCATCGCCAAGTACTTCGGGATGGTCGCGAACATCGACGAGAACCTGGGGCGGCTGGAGGCATTTCTGCGCGAGAGCGGCTTGCGCGAAAACACGATCGTGGTGTTTTTTACGGACAACGGCGGCACGGCGGGCGTGCCGGTGTTCAACGCCGGGATGCGCGGCCGCAAGATCGAGCTCTACGAAGGTGGACACCGCGTGCCGTGCTTCGTGCGCTGGCCCGCGGGTGGGCTGCGGGCGGCGGGCGACATCGGCGAGCTTGCGACCGTGCAAGACCTGCTGCCCACGCTCGCCGAGTTCGCGAGCGTTGCGTTGCCGAGCGGCGCGAAGCTCGACGGCCTTAGCCTCGCGCCGCTGCTCCGCGGAAAGGTCGAGCGCCTGCCGGAGCGTTCGCTCGTGATCCAGTTCAGCCGTATGCAAGACCCGGTGCCCAAACGCGGCGACGCCGCCGTGCTCCGCGGTCGCTGGCGGCTCGTCGCTGACCAGGAACTTTATGATCTCGCCTCCGATCCGGCACAGGCGACCAATGTGATCGGGCGTCATCCGGAGATCGCTTCGCGGCTGCGCGCGGACTACGGCAAGTGGTGGGATGGCGTGGCGCCGCGGCTGAACGAATTCTCAGCGCTCATCGTTGGCAGCGAGGCTGAGAATCCGATGCAGCTCTCGCCGGCTGACTGGGAGGACGCGTTTCTCGACCAAGGCGCGCAGGTGCGCGCGGGGCTGCGGCGCAACGGCCCCTGGAACGTCGAGGTCGCCCGCGCCGGCGAGTATCGCATCGAGCTGCGTCGCTGGCCACGGGAGGACGGCGCCGCAATCCGGGCGGCGCTGCCGCCGCGGATGCACGCCTACGGGCAGTTTGCGGCTGGCGTGGCGCTGCCAGTCGCGCAGGCGCGGCTGCGCGTGGGCCCCTTCGACGCGTCGCGCGCGGTGGGCGAGAACGACGATGCCGTGGTCTTCACGTTGGCGTTACTGCCCGGACGGACAAAATTACAGACATGGTTCCTCGACGCGGCGGGGACGGAGATCGCGGGGGCGTATTTTGTATACATGGAGCGGAAGTGAGCGTTGCGCTTGGCGGGCCGGCGGGGAAAAATCGGTGCGAACGGGGCCAATGGCCTGAAGGCAAATGAGTTGCCGCTCAAGGTACGCGGGTTGCCGAGGAGTCGCGAACGGCGGGCAGCCCGCCCGGACCGCTTCACTCCTGCACCGTTTCGTTTGAGACCAGCCACACTGTCGCTCGACTTTAACCGTTCGTCTCACCTCCGGCAGCCACCCCGAGGCCCGTAGTGAGTAGAGCTCACGCGGTCCAACTCACCAGCCTCGCATACGGACCTAGAAATTGTTCAAAGGACAGATGGTGGGCAGGGTTTAGCCCAGTCAGCTCAGGTTACGCGGGTTGCAGACTTGGGGGTTGGAGGTCCGAAATTTTCTCCATTCCCTTTCCCGCTCACTGCGTATCCGTCACTCTCAGAGGTAGTTCAGGTAGTTTTCTGTCCGTTCTGTTCGCTTACCGGCCCTGCATTCTCGTGCCCAAGCGCAGGGAAGCACCCCCGTTTCCCGGCTCCGGGCAGGACCGGAGCGCCGCGCAAGCCCCTCTGGCAGCAGCTCCGCATCGAAACCCGCGAGTTCGTCAAGCGCCTCCACACGTGTTCGGACGAGCACGGGAACTTTGTCTGCCGGGAGTTCAACTCCACCGCTCCAGCACCGCATTTTTTTTTGACCAAGTGGGTAAATCGCACCCCCTTGACGACTTTGCTAAGCTGCTGTGAAATAGGTCCAAAATGAGTTTCGTCTTCCTACTTACTCTCTCGGCTACCGGGTTCAGCGTTGCCGCGCTCCACGCTGCCATGCCCACGCACTGGCTGCCGTTCGTCATGATCGGCCGCGCCCGCGGCTGGTCCCGACGGCGCACGCTCGGCGCGGTGGCCCTCGCCGGCGGCGGCCACATCCTTGCTACGACGATCCTCGGCATCGCGCTGGCCCGCTTCGGCTGGGAAATCAGCGAGCGCTCCGACGCTGCCTTCCATTGGGTTGTGGCCGCGCTGCTGGTCGGGCTTGGCGCGTGGCTCGCGTTTCGCGCGCCGCACGGCCGCGGCTGCGACCACTGCGAAGGCAAGAAATTCATTCCCGAGGCCACCGACCGCGCCGCACTTTGGGGCCTGTTCCTCACGCTCACGCTCTCGCCGTGCGAACTGTTCCTGCCCGTCTACCTCACCGCCGCTCCCTTCGGCTGGCAGGGCATCGCGTGGCTGAGCGCCGTCCTCGCGGTTGCAACCCTCGTTGGCATGCTCACCCTCACCTGGCTGACGCTCCACGGCGCCGCACGGGGGCGCTGGCTCGATCGCCTCGATGGTCGCGTCGTCGGCGGCCTGCTCATCCTTCTCGGCGTCGCCACCGTCATCCTTGAGGGTTGAGCGTGGATGCTCCCGCCTGTCATCATCTTTCACCCTCACGCCCACGCTTCAATTCCTGACTCCAAATTCCCTTATGATTCCCGTCACTGTCCTCACTGGTTTTCTCGGTTCCGGGAAAACGACGCTCCTCAACCGCATCCTCACTGAGCAGCACGGGAAAAAAATAGCCGTAATTGAAAACGAATTTGGCGAGGTCGGTGTGGACAACCAGCTAGTCATCCAAGCCGAGGAGGAACTCTTCGAGATGAACAACGGCTGCATCTGCTGCACCGTCCGCGGCGACCTCATCCGCATCCTCAACCGCCTCGCTAAACGCAAGGATCCCCTGGACGCCGTGCTCATCGAGACGACCGGTCTCGCCGATCCCGGGCCCGTCGCGCAGACTTTTTTCACGGACGGCGATCTCCGCGATAAATTCCGCCTCGACGGCATCGTTACGCTCGTAGACGCGAAGCACCTTGCGCAGCACATTGATAACGCGCCGGAGGCGAAGGAACAGATTGCGTTCGCGGACACGATCCTGCTGAACAAGACCGATTTAGTCTCCCCCGCTGAGCTCGACGCCATGGAGTCGCGGATCCGCAGCATGAATGCGGTTGCGAAACTCCACCGCACGCGAAACGCCGAGATCGCCCTTGATCGCGTGCTCGGCCTTGGGGGCTTCAACCTCGACCGCGCCCTTGAGGTCGACCCGCAGTTTCTTGAGCCCGAGTATCCCTTCGAATGGGGCGGCGCTTACGAGCTGCCCGCCGGCACCTTTACCCTGACGGTTAACGAGGGACCTGATCCCAGCATGGATGTTGTGCTCCTGCCCGTTAAAAGCCTTTCCGAGTCCGACCTCGCTGCCGCCCGCGAAGCTGCGGTCCTCGCGTTTTCCGACTGGGAGACGATCCTCAAGGCCGGCGACACCCTTTTGCCCAGCGGAACCCTTCAGCGCCTCGTATTTTCGGCGTTTCCGGCGGAATTCGCCGTGCGCGTCGCGCGTGCGGGTCACTATGCGCTTTTCACCCAGCACCACCCGGAGGAGTTTAATGCCACCCTCAAAGCGTCTGCCGAAGGGCTTAAGCCCGCGTGGTCGCACGTCTTCAAACCCGATCACGAGCACGACGACGAGGTGAGTTCCGTTGGCATCACGACGCCCGGCGACCTCGACGGCAAACGGCTCAACGAATGGATCAGCGAGCTGCTCCGCACCAAGGGTAACGACATTTTCCGGATGAAGGGCGTGCTCGCCATACGTGGCTCGAACAAGCGCATTGTGTTCCAAGGCGTGCATATGCTCTTTGATGCCAAGTTCGACCGCGAGTGGCGACCTGGTGAGGCGCGCTCCAACACCCTCATCTTCATCGGACGCAGCCTCGACCGCGAACAGCTCAACGCCGGCTTCCGTGCCTGTCTCGCGTAGCGGGCGGCCGCCGCAGGTTTCGCGGGTCGCCCAACAGCCCGCCCCGCTCGGGCCTCCTCCGCCATCATTGTCCGCCGATGCCCAACTTTGTGCCATCCTTTGATCCTGACGGCAGCCCACCTGCTGGCGCCCTCGACCCCACGCCTGCGCACGCGGTCGCGGTGAAGCAGTGGACCCGGGACTTCCTCCGACTCAGCGACGATGCGGTCGTTACGGTCATCGAACTCGCCTGCGCCGATCCCAGATGTCCGCTTGTCGAAACGGTGATCGCCGTCTTCGAGGAGGGTCGCACGCGGCAGTGGAAGTTTACGCGCCCGAAGGCGGCGATCACGAAAGTGATGGTCCAGCAGGCGCTCACGGCTTCAGGGCTCCCGCCCGCGCTAAACGCGCCCGACCGCCGCTCCGCCTGAACACGGAAATCCGCTGGTGTGTCGCCCGGCAGCTGATTCGCCCTTTGAAGCGACCGCCGTCCTGTGATCCGCAGGGAGAGTCAGTCTGAGCCTGCCGCGAGCAAAGGAGCTTATAA
>VHCI01000109.1 GCA_016871775.1 Verrucomicrobiota bacterium
AACAGTTGGACGAAGCGGACGCCGCGCTCGGCGAGGCGGCGGGCGAGGAGGCAGTTGCGCGCGTAGCTGGCCTGGCCGGGGTCCTTGATGCCGTACTCCTCGAGCACCGCGGCGGGTTCCTGTGACAGGTCCATCAGCTCGGGCGCGCTGGTCTGGAGCTGGTAGGCCATCTCGTAGCTCTGGATGCGCGCGGCGGTCTCGGGGTCTCCGAGGTCGGCCTGAGCGAGCGCGTTGAGCTCGTTGAGGGTGTCGAGCGAGGCGCGCTGGGCGCGGGTGTCGACCCCGGCGGGGTTCGAGAGGTAGAGGACCGGGTCGCCGGTGCCGCGGAAGGGGATCCCGCCGTAGACCGTGGGCAGGAAACCGCAGCCGTAGTTGCTGGCGCCGCCGCTGGTGCCCTTGGCGCTGGTGAGGACGACGTAGCCGGGGAGGTTATCGCTCTCCGAGCCGAGGCCGTAGAGGGTCCACGAGCCGAAGCTGGGCCGGCCGAACTGCTGCGAGCCGGTGTTCATCAGAATCTGCGCGGGCGCGTGGTTCACCGCGTCGGTCTGCATGCTCCGGACCACGCAGAGGTCATCCGCGATGGAGGCGATCTGGGGGATCAGCTCGGAGAACTCCGTGCCGGCCTGGCCGTGCTTGGCAAAGGCGTACTTGGGGCCGAGCAGGGCGGAGTTGGGCTTGATGAAGGCGGCGCGGTAGTCTTTCAGCAGCTCCGCTGGGGGGAGCTGACCGTCGCGGCGCGCGAGTTCCGGCTTGTGGTCGAACAGCTCCAGGTGGCTGGGCGCGCCGGCCATGAACATATAAATGACGCGCTTCGCCTTCGGCGCGAAGTGCGGCGGGCGCACGGCGAGGGGATTGGCGGGCGCGGAGCGGGCGGCCGCGTCGCGGGCGAGCAGGGAGCTGAGCGCGAGGCCGGCCATGCCCACGCCGCAGTCCTGGAGAAACCAGCGGCGGGAGAGGAGGCGGGCCTGGGCGGCGCGGAGGGAGGCGGAGACGGGCTCGTGCATCGGGATCAGGGCTTGGTCAGGGTCTCGTCGAGGTTGAGCATCACGCGCGCCACGAGGGTCCAGGCGGCAAGTTCGGCCGGGGTGGCGTCCGCCGGCAGGTCGGCGGCCTTCAGGCGCGGGGGAAAGGCGACCTCGGCCGCGGGGAGTTCGCCGCGCTGGAGGCGGCCGCGCGCCTCGGTGAGGAGGCGCCGCGCGACGGCCTGTTCCGCCGGGCGGGCGGCGCGGGCGGTGCACAGGCGGTACGCGAGGTCGATCCGGCTCTCGTCGCTCCCGCCGCCCTCGCGCCAGAGGCGCAGGGCGAGGGCCTGCGCAGCCTCGACGAACACGGGCTCGTTCAGCCCGGTGAGGGCCGCAAGGGGGGTGTTGGAGCGGACGCGGCGGGCGCAGGCGAAGTCCGCGTTCGGCGCGTCGAAGGCGCTCAGCATCGGGTCCGGCATCGAGCGCTTCCGGAACAGGTACAGCCCGCGGCGGTAGCGCTGGGCGTCCTCCGGCGGCTGCCAGTAGGTCGGCCGCACGTAGTTGTAGGCGAGGACGTTCTCCGGGACTGGCGGGAACACGCTCGGTCCGCCGACCTGGTGATGCAGCAGGCCGGCGATCGCCAGCGCGGAGTCACGGACGATCTCGGCGTCGACCCGGAAGCGGGGCCCGCGGGCGAGCAGGCGGTTGGCCGGGTCGCGTTCCCGCAGCGCGGGGGTCCCGGAGGAGTCCTGCTGGTAGGTGCGGCTGGTCACGATCCGCCGCAGCAACTCCTTGTGGCTCCAGCACTGGTCCATGAAGTCGACCGCCAGCCAGTCGAGCAACTCGCGGTGCTCGGGCGGGCTGGAGCGCGTGCCGAAGTCCTCGGGCGTCTCGACTAGGCCCGTGCTGAAGAGCGTCTGCCAGACCCGGTTGACGGCCACGCGGGCGGTGAGGGGCGCGCGCCGGTCGGTGAGCCAGCGGGCGAAGCCGAGGCGGTCGCGGGGTGCGTCCTCCGGCCAGGGATTCAGGGCGGCGGGGACGTGCGGCTGGACGGCGTGCTTCGGCCGGTCCCAGGCGCCGCGGTCGAGCAGGCGGGTTTCGCGGGCGTGGACCCCGCCCCGCTCCCGCAGGTGGAGCACGGAGGTGGGCGCCGCCGGGTAACGTTTCCACGCGGCCTCGGCCTCGGTGTGGAACTTGCGCGCGGCGGGCTCCTGGGCGCGCCACGCCCGGAACAGGGCGGTGTGCTGCCGCGCGTCGCGCGCGCCGGCGGGAACCTCGAGGGCCAGCATCGCGGCGTGATCGACCGGCGGCACGCGCGGGTCGGGCGCGCGGGTCAGAGAGATGCGGGCGCAGCCGAGCGCGGTGTTGTGGCGGCCGTTGTCGTCGCCGCTGTGGTGCATCCGCAGCAGCACGCGCAGCTTCGTGCCCGCCGGGTGGCGCTGCGGCTCCGTGAACTGCACGACGGCCGCCGATTCGGCGTTGCGTCGGCCGGGGCCGCGGTCTGCGCGCCACGCCGTGTCGTTGGCGCCGTCGATCATCAGTTCGGGGCCGCCGATGATGCGTCGCCGCTCCTTGTCGAAGTTCGCCTTCCATTCCTCCTCCAGCCCGCGGACCGGCTCCGCGAAGTCGGCCGTGGCGCCCCGGAGCGCGACCTTCTCCCACTGGTCGCAGCCGGGCGGCATCACGCTCACCTCCAGCTCGCTGAGCGCCCAGGTCCCGTACTTGCTGCGGCCCGGGCCGTTGAACTCGAGGTCCCCGTGCGTGAGCGCCTCGATGCGGAGGCCGGTGACGCCATCGAGCGCTGGGGTGCCGATGACGAAGATGTCCCCGCGCGTGGTCGGGTGGCCGAGGGTGAGGATGGAGTGGTCGGCGAGCTGGACCGGGTGGTTGAGCCCGCTGGTGCTGGCGAGTTCCTCGGCGAGGAAGGGCGTCCAGGCCGGGCGCTGGCGGACGAGCTCGGCGGACCACTGCTCGAGGCGCTCCGCCCAGTCCGGCACGGCGGCCTTGGTGCTCGCGTCGATGGCGGCGAGATCGCGCCGGAGGGTCTCGATGAGTTGCTGCTGCTCCGGGGTGTAGACCCAGGACTGGGCCTCGAAGGTGGAATTGAAGAAGGCGTAAAGTCCGAAGTACTCGTCGTGCGTGATCGGGTCGAACTTGTGGGTGTGGCACTGGGCGCACTGGAGGCTCAGGCCGATGGTGGCCTTCCCGACGCAGTCAAGGCGGTCGAACATTCCCTCGATGCGGAACTGCTCCGGGATGATCGCGCCCTCCTCGTTGACCATCCCGTTGCGCAGGAAGCCGGTCGCCACGATCTGCTCCTGCGTTGCGCCGGGCAGGAGGTCACCGGCGATCTGCTCGGTCAGGAAGCGGTCGTAGCCAAGGTCGCGGTTGAAGGCGCGGATCACCCAGTCCCGCCAGGCCCATTGCTCGCGGGGCAGGTCCTTCTCGTAGCCGTTGCTGTCGGCATATCGGGCGGCGTCGAGCCACACGCGGGCCCAGCGTTCGCCGAAGCGCTCGTCGGCGAGGAGGCGGCGCGCGAGGTCCTCGGTGGCCGCGGAGAGGCCTTGGGCCGAGACGGCCAGAACGAAGGCGGCGACGTCCGCCGGGGAGGGCGGGAGGCCAAGCAGGTCGAGGTGTAGCCGGCGGCAGAGGACGGCGGGGTCCGCGGCGGGGGAAAAGTCGATCTGGTGGGAGCGCAGCCGTGCCGCCACGAAGGCGTCCACCGGGTTTGCGCCGGCGGCGGGGGGGGCCGCCTTGACCGGCGGCACGAAGGCCCAGTGGGGTGCGTACGGGGCGCCGGCCTCGACCCAGCGACGCAGCACCTCCTGCTCGCGCGGGCCGACCTTCTTGCCCTCCTTGGGCGGTGGCATCACTTCGTCCTCGTGGGGAGAAAGGATGCGCGCGAGCAACTCGCTCTCCGCGGGCTTCCCCGGGACGAGCGCGGCGACGCCGGATTTCCCGCCCTTGAGTGCCGCCTCGCGGTCATCTAGGCGCAGCCCGCCGCGTCGGTCCTGGGCATCTGGCCCATGGCAATGGAAGCAGTGCTCGGCGAGGATCGGCTGCACCTCGCGGGTGAAGTCAACCTCGGGCACGGCGAGGACCGGAGCAGCCACCAGCCCGAGGGGCAGGGACAGCCAGGAGGGCGGGGAGAAACGGGAGCGGAAGCCGGACATAGGCGGTGCGCGCTGGGTGCTCGAAAAGGAAACTCATGCGTCCGGCGGACGCGAGCCGGATGTGCGGGAATCCGCCGGCGGATTTCCGACTGCAGGCGGGCGAGGCGCGCGGCGCCGAGGCCCTCTCCGAACCAGCCGGCCACCGTCTCGAGGCTCCAGCCCCTCATCGCGGCGCCGAGGTCGACCTCGACCACCCGGTCGTTGAAGTTGTCGAGGTTCGCGTCGGAGGCGGGCAGCAGGGCGGCGACCTCGGTGATCCGCGCGGCGGGGAGGCGGATGGCCGCGGTGGCGGCCGGGACGGCAACGAGCAGAACGCGGTTCATCGCGGGAGGGAGTCAGGCGGGGCGGAGCGTGCGGCCGTCGTTCCAGGCCAGCGAGCTCACCAGGGTGGTGCCGGGAATGCGGGGCACGCCCCGCTCGTTGGTCTCGATCAGGCGCATCAGGATGTTGCCCGCGGTGCGACCGACCTCCTCGGCAAGCACGCGGATCCCGCTGAGGCGGCCGGTCGGGCGCTCCTGGTGGAAGAACGCCAGCCCGACGTCCCGCGGGGGATGCAGCCCTAGACGGCGGAGGGCGCCCGGCACCTCGGGCTCCTCGGTGAGGATGACATCGGGACGGTGGCGATCCAGCCACGCCGCGAACGGCGCCGGACCCCAGCGGTCCTCCGGGAGCAGCAGCGGTGGCACCGTCCGCCAGCGGGGGTGGTGCAGGCGCTGCGCGAGGAAGAACCCGAGGCGGCTGTGACGCGTGCGGATGTCCTGCGGGGCGCGCAGGACGAGGCCCGGGCGGGTGTAACCGCGGCGGTCGATCTCGGCCAGCAGGCGCTCGAGGCCGGCCGCGTGGTCATCGACCACCCGGTGCAGCACCGGGTCGGCCATCGAGTAGTCGAGGGTCACGGCGGAGAACTGGGCCCAGTCGATGTCCATCGGCGGGTTCACGACGGGCAGTGGCGCGACCACGAGGCCCTGGAAGTTCTGGGTCCAGAGAATGCGGCTGAGGCGGCGGCCGCCGATCTGCGGCTCGAAGAGCCAGCGGGGTTCGACCAGATAACCGCGCGGTCCGCGGGCGGTGGCGACGCCCGCGTAGCAGTCGGAGATGTAGCGGCTGCGCCGCCAACCGTGGCGGGTGGGGAAGGCGGTGAGGAAGGCGATCTTGGCGCGGAGCGTGCCGCCAGGCTTGCGGGCCTGGCGTTGGGACATCAGGGCGGAAATCAGCGGGTCCGGCCGGTAGCCGAGGCTGGCCGCGGCCGCGTGCACGCGATCAATGGTGGTCGCCGGGAGCCCCGGGTGGCGGCGCAGGGCGAGGGAGACGGTGGCTGGGGAAGGCGGTGAGGAAGGCGATCTTGGCGCGGAGCGTGCCGCCAGGCTTGCGGGCCTGGCGCTGGGACATCAGGGCGGAAATCAGCGGGTCCGGCCGGTAGCCGAGGCTGGCCGCGGCCGCGTGCACGCGATCAATGGTGGTCGCCGGGAGCCCCGGGTGGCGGCGCAGGGCGAGGGAGACGGTGGCTTGGGAGAGCCCGGCGGCTTGGGCGATGTCGCGCTGGGTGACCATCGCGGAAAGCAGGCTGGGGCGGCGGCGGGCGGGGGCAACGGCGAAGACATCGTAAACGCCGCCGGCGCCCCTGTAAGAGGGCGCCGGCGGGATTGGAGCTACGGGAGCGTCAGAACCGGAGTTCCGTCGCGAGGCGGTAGGTGCGCTTCTCGCCGAAGGTGAAGCCCTCCGAGATGTAATTGCGGTCGAGCAGGTTGCCGATGTTGAGCCGGACCCCGAGAACGCGGTTCCGCGCGACGCGGAAGTCCTTGGCGATCACGGCGAACAGGGCCGTGCCGGCGTCGCTGCGGCGCTCGAGCGTGTTGAGGTTCAGGCCGGTATCCAGCCAGACGTCATTCCTGTAGTTGGCGCCGAGGGTCCAGCGGGTGCCGCCGAGGGGGCCGTCGCCCTCCATCTTGTAGTTCACCATCAGGTTGGCGGACTGCTCGGGGGCGCGCGGGAGTTCATAGCCGATAAGGGCGTTGCGGCCCGGCGGCGCGCCGGTGATGCGGCCGTTGAAGCCGGCGTAGAGGAGGGTGAAGCTGAGTTGGCGGTTCGCTTGGTACCAGGCCTCGAATTCCACGCCCTTGACTTCCTCGCCGGGGGTCAGGATGCCGTAGGTCCGCGGCGGGTTGAAAGCGAAGTCCTGGAACTGGCGGCCGACGTCCTTGCGCTCCTGCGCGTAGAACACGATCGTCGTTTGCAGGCCGGTGCCGCCCCAGGTGGACTTCAGCCCGCCCTCGATGCCCTCCGCGGTGAGCGGCGCGAGCGGGGCGAAGTTGATGTCGAAGAGGAACTGCGGCTGGTAGCTCGTGCTGCGGTTGAAGAACAGCATGTGCTGTTTGCGCTGGTCGAGCACCCAGCCGATGCCGGTCTGCCAGACCGTGGCCTTGCGGTCGTCCGCCTGGCCGGTGGTGGTGTTGACGAGGGTGCTCTTGCCGCGGGCGACGCCGGCGAGGATCTGCAGGCGGTCGTCGAAGGCGGAGAGGACCTCGCTCACGCGGGTGTTGGTCCACTCGCTCTGGAAGCGGTTGGGGCCGACCTCGAGGCGCCAGAGGGCAGGGTCGAGGCGGGTGTCGAGCCAGGCGCCGGAGACGCCGTTGAAGGGGCGGAAGTCCGCCGCGGTGGGCGGGCGCGTCACGCGTTGCGACGCGGGGTCGTAGCCCAGGTTGAGGGTGAAGATGTTGTCGCGCTGGCTGGTGGCGGCATTCCAGCCGCGCCAGACGGAGGCGAAAAAGATGTTCTTGTTGTACTCGTAGCCGGCGAGGGTGCGGGTCTTCATCCCGGCGAGGGTCCATTCCCCGAGGAGGTCACCCTTGTAGCCGGTGATGCGGTTGCCGTCGCGGGTGTTGGCGCCGAAGTACGCCACGGGGACCGCGCGGAAGGGGTCGCCGCCGGTGGGGACGATCTCGTTGCGGTTGCGGGCGTTCTTCGAGTACACGGCGCGGAACGTGATGTTGTCGGTGAGGCGCGAGGTGAGGTCGGCGGTCCAGTTAGTCTGCTTGTTCTCCGCCTTGGCGTAGGGACCGAAGAGGCCGCCGCGCGCGGCGCGACCGAGGCCGCGGCTGTCCTTGTCCACGTACTCAACCGTGGACCCCGGCGGGCGCCAGACGATCGGCTGGAAGGCGCCGAAGTTGGTGCGCACGTCGAGGTACTCCCACTCGAGGGAGACCTCCGTGTTGCTCAGCGGGCGGTAGAGCACCGAGGGATTGTAGGCGATGGCCTTGTTGCGGAAGAAATTGAACTCGCGCTCGTTGCTGGTGAACGAGGCGGGGAGGCGGAAACCGAGGGTCTTCGGCACCAGGGTCACGTCGACGTCCGCCTGGGCGCGGTAGAACGCGTAGTTGCCGAAGGCACCGCCGATGCTGCCCTTGGCGTCGGGGGTGTTCCGCAGGCGGGGCCGCTTGGTGATGTAGTTGATGATGCCGCCGGCGTCGCTCTGCCCGTAGAGGAGGGAGTTGGGGCCCCGGATGACCTCGACGCGGTCGATGCCGGTCATATCGTAGAGGCGGCCGCCGGGGGCGAAGCCGTTGCGGCGCGGGAGGACGGTGAACCCGCGCGACGCGTACTGGGTGTTGTTGCCGGTGCCCTCGGAGGAGGTCTGGTTCTGGTTCGCGAGGCCGGGGACGATCTGGCCGAGGCCGTCCGCGTTGAAGATGTTGAGCTCCTTCATCATCTCGGCGCTCACCACCTGGAGGCCCATCGGCAGCTTGTCGATCGGGCGCGCCACCAGCGTGCCGGCGGTGGCCTCCGCGATGCGGTTGCCGTCGATCAGGGCGCTGGAGGAGATGACGAACGGGGAGAGCTCGACGACCTCGTCGGCCTGCGGGGCCGGCGCGGGGGCCCGCTGGGCGCGGGCGAGGGGGGACAACAGTAGCGCGGCCGCGAGGGCGACCCGCTGGGCAGGGAGGGGCAGTTTCATCGGGAGGAAGGGTTTGGTGCCAACCGCGCGAGCAGGCGCGTCCGCGGGGAGCCCGGCGAGGCCGCAGTTACTGATATCGATTAACCAGCGGGCCGGGGCGAGATTCCCGCGGGCGGTCAGTGATCCCCGGAGAATACCTGGCGGCGCTCCGCGGGGTTGAGCTCGCGCCACGCGCCGCGGGCGAGCGCCCCAAGGGGTAATCCGCCGATCCGGGCACGCACCAGTCGCAGGGTGGGGTGGCCGACGGCGGCCGTCATCCGCCGCACCTGCCGGTTGCGGCCCTCGGTGAGTTCGAGGGCGAGCCAGCGGTCCGGGATGGTCTGGCGGAGGCGGATGGCTGGGACGCGGGGCGGCAGGTCCGGCGGCGGCTCCAGCCGCCACGCGCGGGCCGGGCGCACGGGAACACCATCGATCCGCAGTTCGCCCGCACTGAGGCGGCGGAGGGCGTCGTCGTCGGGCTCACCCTCGACCTGCACCCAGTACTCCCGGCGGTGGCCGCACGCGGGATCGAGCAGCCGGTGGTTCAGGCCCGGTTCGTCGGCCAGCAGCAGCAGCCCTTCCGAGTCGGCGTCCAGCCGGCCGAGCGGGTAGACCCCGCGCGGGAGGCCGAAGGCGGCGAGCGTGCCCCAGCGGGAGCCGGGCTCCGGGGTGAACTGCGAGAGCACCCCGTAGGGTTTGTGGAAGGCGAGGAGCAGGCGGCGGCAATGACGCGGGCGGGCCCGCCCGGCGCAACGGCAAACGCGGGCGAGAGACTGCTTGCGCCGCGGGCCGCCGGCGCGCCACGTTCGGGGATGATCGCGGCGCAACTGCAGGGGCCCAACCAGTTGTTGGTCGGCGAGGTGGCGGATCCGATGCCCGACGCCGGCGAGGTGGTCGTGGAGCTGCGGGCGGCCGCGCTCAACCACCGCGACGTCTGGATCAAGTCCGGACAGTACGCCGGCCTAAAGTGGCCGTGCATCCCGGGCTCCGACGGGGCCGGGGTGGTGGTGGCCGCGGCCCCGGGCGTGGACCCCGCGTGGCTGGGTCGCGAGGTGATCCTCAACCCCGCGTTCTTCTGGGGCGACGACGAGAGGGCGCAGGGCGCCCAGTTCCAGATCCTCGGCCTACCGCGCGCGGGTACCCTGGCCGGCCGCATCGCCGTGCCCGCGGGCCAACTGGCGGCCCGGCCCGCTCACCTCTCCTGGGAGGAGGCGGCCGCGCTGCCCCTCGCCGGCCTTACCGCCTACCGCGCGCTCTTCACCCGCGCCCGGCTGCGCGCCGGGGAACGGGTGCTCGTCACCGGGATCGGCGGCGGCGTGGCCGCCAGCGCCCTCCAGTTCGCGGTGGCCGCCGGCGCCGAGGTCTGGGTGACCTCCGGCTCCGCCGCCAAGGTGACGCGGGCCGAGGCGCTCGGGGCGCGCGGCGGGTTCCTGTACACCGACACCGGTTGGACAGAGGCCGCCGTCGCCCGGGCGGGTACGTTTGACGTGGTCGTGGACAGCGCGGGCGGCGCGGGCTTCGCGCGGCTGGCCGACGTCCTCGCGCCGGGAGGTCGGCTGGTCTTCTTCGGGGCCACGCGCGGCGACGCAGTCCTCCCGGTGCGCAAGGTTTTCTGGAAACAGCTCTCCCTGCTCGGCTCGACGATGGGCTCCCCCGCCGACTGGCGCGGCCTGCTCGCGCTGGTGGAACGTCATCGGCTCCGTCCCCTCGTGGGCGAGGTGCACCCGCTGGCTGCGGCGGCGGAGGCCTTCGCGCGGCTGGAGGCCGGCGCCCAGTGCGGCAAGATCGTCCTTCGGACCTGACCCAGCCTGAATTTCCCCACGATGAGCTCCCTCCATTACGCCTGCATCATGGCCGGTGGCAGCGGCGAGCGGTTCTGGCCGATGAGCCGGGCCCGCACCCCGAAGCACCTCCTGCGTCTCCTCTCCGACCGTACCTTGGTCGAGGAGACCGTCCGCCGCGTGGGCGCGGTCGTGCCGCCGGAGAACCTCTTCGTGCTGACCAACGAGGTGCAGTTGCCCGCGACCCGCGAAGCGCTGGCCGGATTGGTGCCGCCCGACCAGATCGTCGCCGAGCCGGCAAAACGCGACACCGCCCCCGCCGCCGCCCTCGCGACCGCGCTGGTGCGGGCCCGGGGCGGTGAGCGGGCCGCGCTGGCGCTGCTGCCGGCGGACGCGTTCATCGCGGACCGCGGCGCCTTCGGCCGCCAGCTGGCGGCCGCCCTGCCGCGCGCGGCCGCGTCCTCGGCCCTGCTGACGATCGCGATCCAGCCAAATCACCCGGCCACGGGCTTCGGTTACCTCGAGCTGGGCCCGGAGCTGGCGCGGGGCGAGGCCGGCGTGTTCCGGCAGGTCAGCCGCTTTGTCGAGAAACCGGACGCCGCCACGGCCGCCCGTTACCTCGCGGAGGGCCGGCACGCTTGGAATGCCGGGATGTTCTTCTGGAGCGTGGGCTCCTTCCTCGCCGAGGCCGACCGGCACGCCCCCGAGCTGGCCGCCTTCGTGCGCGGGTTTCCCGCGGGCGACGCCTCCGCCTACCTTGCCGACCGCTTCCCCCGCCTGCCCAAGATCTCGGTCGACTACGCCATTATGGAGAAGGCGGCCGCGGTGGAGACCCTGCTCGCGGCCTTCGACTGGGACGACGTCGGCCTCTGGACCGCGCTGCCGCGGCACCTCCCCAAGGACGCCGCGGGCAACGCCGTGCGCGGCCCAGTCTTCACCAGCCGGGCCGAGGGCAATATCGCGGTGAGCAACGGCCGCGCGATCGCCCTGTGCGGCGTGCGCGACCTCGTCGTGGTGGAGACGCCGGACGCCGTCCTCGTCTGCCATCGCGACGCCGTCGAGGACATCAAGAAGATTGTCCAGCAGCTCCCGCCCGGGCTGCAGTGAGCGGGCGCCCGTATCAACCTCAACCCATCCCCCAGACCGAACTCAGGGGTGGCTCGAAAATCCGTACCCTGTCGCGCGGATTCATAATCGATTGAATGGAAGCATGATAGGCGTCGCCTTGCCGTTTATCGACGGCGTCGGCGGACGCGTTGAAGTTGAGGGTTGAGGTTGAAGCCCACGCCACGCGTTTGGCTCCCCCGTCACCTCAACCTCAACCCGTAACTTCAACGGGCGCGTCCCGCGCCCGCCCCTAGGTTCATTCGTCCTTTAGTCCCGTCCCGTCCCCTCAACTTCAACGCGCGCGCGTCCGCGCGCCCTTATGCCATAACCCGCGCCTTCGCGGGCTTGCCGTCGGGGGAATCTCGTCTCTTTCTCCTCCCGTGCATTCGCATCATGAACGACTCCCCGCCACGGCTTCCCGCCGGGGCGTGGGTCTGCCAACCGAGCTTGGGAAAAGCCGCGGTGGCCGCAGCGCGACGAGTCGTCGCGCTGGATGTGGGGATTCCTCCCAAATGATTTTCCCCGTGGTGCGTGTGCCGGCCTCCGGCCAACCGCACCATGATCCACGCACCTGAACCCGTCCTGCGCTACCGGGGTGGCGATCGCCACCACCTGTTCCTGAACCACGG
>VHCI01000110.1 GCA_016871775.1 Verrucomicrobiota bacterium
GCACGCGGGTGCCGCCCTCGTAGTGGGAGCCCTTCTTGCCGCGCAGGGGCGCCGCGCAGGCGACGGCGTGCTCGTGGCCGAGGGGTGCGTCGGAGCCGTTGTCCCCGAGGAAGATCACGAGGGTGTTTTCGGCCACGCCGAGTTGCTCGAGGTGGTCGAGGATGTCGCCGAGGGACTTGTCGACGCCCTCGACCAGCGTGGCGAAGGCCTGGGCCTGCGGGTTGCGGCCGGAGTCCCGGTAATGGGCGGCGAAGCGGGGGTCGGAGTTGAAGGGCCCGTGCACGCCGTAGTGCGGGAAGTAGAGGAAGAACGGGCGGCCGGCGCGGACGGCCTCGCCCACGTGGCGTTTGGCCTCAAGGGTGAGGGCCTCGGTGAGGAAAGTCTCTGAGCCGTGGTAGGCGTCGAGGCCGGTGACGGCCGACGAGGCGCGCTTGGCGTTGTTCTTCCCGAAGCCGTCCTTGGCGTAATAGGTGCCGGGCGCGCCGATCGCGGCGCCGCCGACGTTGACGTCGAAGCCGAGGTTGAGCGGGTCCGCGCCCTCGGAGCCGTTCGGCCCGAAGTGCCCCTTGCCCACGTGCAGCGTGCGGTAGCCCGCCTGCTGGAGGAGGCGGGCGAGGGTGACGTCCCCACGCCGGAGGCCGCGCCAGTTCCAGTCCGCCGGCCCCTGCGGCCCGGCGTTGTCGGTGTTCGGGTTGATCCAGTTGGTGGTGCGGTGGCGCGCTGCGTTCTGCCCGTTCTGGATCGAGATGCGCGTCGGCGAGCACACGCTCATCGCGCTGAAGTTGCTGAACCGGATCCCGCGGGCGGCGAGCCGCTCCATCGCCGGGGTGCGGTAGAACTCGTTCAGCGGGTGCCGCTGCGGCCGGCTGGCCGCGTCGGTGAGGAACGGCACGGACGAGTCCATCACGCCCATATCGTCGATCAGGAACACGACGAGGTTCGGGCGGGCTGGCGCGGCCGCGGGGAGCGGCGCGAGCGGGGCCAGGAGCAGCAGGAGGGAGGGGATTAGGTGGTGCATCGGCGGGCGGGGTTCAGGGGACGAGGAGCGGCATCCAGAGGCCCTCGCGCACGGCGGGGGCCTCGCCGGAAGCGGGGTAGGTGGCGCGGACGGCCGCGGCGAGTTTGGCCGCCAGCTCGCGCCGCGTGGCGGCTTGCTCGGGCCGGTCCGCGAGGTTGGTCAGCTCGCCCGGGTCCCGGTCGTGGTCGTAAAGCTCGGCGCCGTTCTTCCCGGCCTCGCCCCACTCGGTGTAGCGCCAGCGCGCGGTGCGCAGGCTGTAGCCGAAGAAGCGCTCGCCGGGCTCACCGCCGCTGGCGGCCTTCTTGGCGGCCCGGGGCCCGCCCTTGACCTTCGCGGTCCCGGGTTCGGCCTTGGCCGCGGCGGTCGCCGCCGCCCCCGCCGGCCGCCCGCCGCGCGCGACCTGGGTCAGCGCCCAGCCGCGCGAGGCGGCCGCGGGATCCTTCAGCAGGGGCACGAGGCTCTCGCCCTGCAGGTTGGCGGGGCCCTTCACCCCGGCCAGTTCGCAGAGCGTCGGGTAGAGGTCGACCTGGCTCACCGGCGTCCGCACGACCGAGCCCGCTTGGCCCACGCCGGGAGCGACGATCAGCAGGGGCACGCGCGCCGAGGGCTCGAAGAGGCTCTGCTTCTGCCAAAGGCCGTGCTCGCCGGTCAGGTAGCCGTGGTCGCTGGTGAACACGAGGGTGGTCGAATCCGCGAGGCCGAGGCGGTCTAGCGCCGCGACCACGCGGCCTACCTGCGCGTCCATGAAGCTGATGCTGGCGTAGTAGGCCTGCAGGGCCTGGCGGCGCAGGGGATCGGTGAGGTTGTCCTGTTCGCGCTTGTAGCTCGCGAGCGCCGCGGGCGGGAGGTCTGCCTGATCCTCCTTCACGCTGGTCACGACGCGCATCTCCTCCTCCCGGTGTTGATTGAAGTAAGGCCGGGGCGCGACGTACGGCGTGTGCGGCCGGAAGAAGCCCACCGCGAGGAAGAAGGGACGGTCGCGCCGGCTGGCGCAGCGCTCGAGGACCCACTCGGCGGCGTCCGCCAGCTTCCCGTCGGTGTGGTGCTCGTCCCCCTTGGGCGAGGCGTACCAGCTGAGGGTGCCACCGAAGGAACCCGGGGTGAGGCTGAAGATCTTCGGGTGCTCCTCCAGGCGGTCGACACCGGCGGGGTTGAGCTCGAGTTCCCAGGAAGCCGGGTCGTCGTGGCCGTCCGTGCCGATGGAGTTCGGGACGCCGTAGTGGTAGAGCTTGCCAAGACGGGCGGCGAACCAGCCCTGGTGGCGGAAAGCCTGGGGCAGGCTGACCTGCTGGGGCACGGTCTGGCGGAAGATCTGGCTGTTGGCGTAGATGCCGGAGCTGTTCGGGTAGAGGCCCGTCAGCATCGAGTTCCGGCTGGGGCCGCAGAGCGGGAAGGTGCAGTAGGCACGGTCGAAGCGGACCCCGCGCGCCGCGAGGCGGTCGAGGTGGGGCGTCCGCGCCTGCGGGTCGCCGTAGGCCCCGAGCAGCGTGTTGAGGTCGTCGGCGATGATGAACAGGACGTTGGGCAGCCGCGCGGGAACCGGGGCGGGCGCGGCGGCGCGGGCGGCCGGGAGCGGCAGGAGGAGGCCCGCGAGGAGCGGGAGGAGGCGGAGCGGGGAGCGCATCGGGGTGAGGAGGGGTTCAGCGGGCAGGTTGCTTCTTCTTGCGCGCCGCGGCGGGGTCGCCGGCGGCCGCGCGGTTCAGGTAGGTCGCGAATTCCCAGCGGCCCTTCCAAGCCTCTAGGTAAGGCGCGTAGCCGGGGGTCTCGTACCAGTTCACCCGGCCCGGATCCGGCGGCTCCACGCGGCCGCCGGGATAGTCGCGGCCCGCGATGCTCGCCTCGACGGTGGCGTTCCAGGCCAGCAGCGCCTCCCGCAGGCGCGCGGCGAGCGCGGGCTGTTCGGCCGCGAGGTCGCGCGCCTCGGCCGGATCCGCCTCAAGGTCGTAAAGCTGCGCCGCGCCCCGGCCGTGGTCCTCGGCGATCAGCTTGTGCCGCCCGTCGATCCACGCCGCGCGCTGGCCGTAGCGGAACGGGATCGGCTGCTCGCGGCGCGCCGGCTCCCCGTTGAACAGCGGGCGCAGGCTCTGCCCGTCGAGGGGCCGCAGGAGCGCCGCGGCGGGCACGCCCGCGAGTTCCGCGACGGTCGGGAACAGGTCCATCGTGCAGGCGGGGAAGGAGGTCACGCGCGGGCGGATCTCCGCCGGCCATTCGATGATGCCGGGGACGCGGATGCCGCCCTCGAAAAGGGTGCTCTTGTTGCCGCGCAGGCCGCCCACGGAGGAGGGCTTCACCTCGGGCAGGCCGCCGTTGTCGCTGCAGAACACCAGCAGGGTGTCGCGCTCGAGGCCCAGCCGGCGGAGCGCCGCCCGCAGGGTGCCGATGCTCCGGTCCAACGCCACCAGTTCGCCGTAGTGGTGGGCGGATCGCTCGTCGAGGTGGGCGAACGGCGCGCGGTCCTCCTCCCGCGCGCGGAACGGGCTGTGCGGCGACCCGTACCAGATGACGCCGAACATCGGGCGGCCGCCGCCGCGGTGCCGCTCGAGGAACTTGACCGCCTCGGCCACGATCACCTCCGAGGAGTCACCCCGGTGCTCCTCGAATTTGCCCTGCCGGCTGAGCAGCGGGTCCTGGTCGAAGAAATTCGAGACCGACACCCATTCGTCGAAGCCAAACCGCCCCGGGTGCCGCGGGTCGTCGGCGAGGATCGGCACGCCCGGGCCGGCGTGCCCGTTGAGGTGCCACTTGCCGAAGTGGCCGGTGACGTACCCTGCGGCCTTCAGGCCCTGGGCGACGGTGCGCTCCTGCAGGCGCAGCGGATACCCGTGGCTGAGGGCGCCGGTGCGGTCGTGGCTGCGGCCCGTCATCACGGTCGCGCGCGTCGGGGAGCACACCGGTCCGCCCGCGTAGAAGCGCTCGAACCGGAGGCCGTTGGCCGCCATCGCGTCGAGATGCGGCGTCTTCAGCAGGGGGTGGCCGCGGTAGCCGGTCTGGCCCCAGCCCATATCGTCGGCCATCATGAAGAGGATGTGCGGTCGCGGGGTTTCACCGGCGCGGCCGAGGACGGCGCAGGCCAGCGCGATGAGCGGGGCGGGGAGGCGGGATTTCATCGGGCGGGAAGACGGTGGGGGCGGGACGGAGGTGACGTTCACGGGGCGAGGCGGCCGGGCAGGCAAGCCACTGCCCGGCGCACGGTCGCGGCGGCGTCCGGCGGCCCCGGATCCGGCCGCGCCGAGGAGAAGCAGGCCCCGGATCATTTCCGGCCGCTCTTCTTGCCTCCCCCGCCTCCGCCCGCGCCCTCCCTGCCTTTCGAGGCGGCCGAGACGGCGTGGTTGGCCACGTGCGCCGGCCGGGCCTGGGCGTAACGGTCCAACTCGGCCTGCAGCCGTGCGCGCGCCGCCGCCGCGGGACCGGTCACCTCCGCCGCTGGCAGCGGGCGCTCCTCGAACGGGTCCCGCGTCAGGTCGAAGAGGCGGCCGTCGCGGTAGAGCTTGTGGGTGCGGCCCTGCGCGAACTCAAAGGTCGCCGCCGGCCCGCCGTTGCGCGCGTACCAAAGGTAGTAGGCCTCGCGCGGCGTGCCGGGCTCCCCGCGCAACTGCGGCAGGAAACTCACGCCGTCTAACCCCGCCGGTACCGGCACCCCCGCCGCCGCGCACAGGGTGGGCAGGAAGTCCACGCTCGCCACGAGGTCGCCGTTTACCCGCCCGGCCGGCACCCGCGCCGGCCAGCTCGCGATCAGGGGCACGTGGTTGCCCCGCGCGGTGCTCGTGCCCTTGCCGCCGACGTAGTCCGTCCCGCGGAACCGCGAGGTGACGCTCGGGTGCGTGCCGTTGTCGCTGGTGAACAGGATCAGGGTGTTCTCGCGCAGGCCCAGTTCCTCGAGCTTCGCAACCAGCCGGCCCACCATCTTGTCCATATACGCGGTCATATCCGCGAAGTGCCGGACGTCCCGGAGCGCCTGCTCGCCCTGCGTCCGCGAATCCCAGTTCGCGCTGTCCGGCGTCGGCTGGAACGGGTCGTGGGTCAGGATCATCGGGTAATAGAGGAAGAACGGGCGGGCGCGGTGGCGCGTGACGAAGTCGAGGGCGAAGTCGTTGATGAGCTTCGGGCCGTACTCGCCGCCGGTGAAGTCGAGCGGCTTCCCGTTGTGCTCGATCCCGGGGTTGGCGTAACGCGGCGGGCGGCGGGTATGCTGCCAGAGGTAGGCCTCGTCGAAACCGAAACGCCGCGGCAGGTCCGCGCTCTGGCCCAGTTGCCACTTGCCCGTGATGCCAGTGGCGTAGCCCGCGCCGCGCAGCAGGTGCGCGAAGGTCACCGCCTGCGGGTCCAGCAGGCCGAACTCGAGGTAGTTGCGCACGTTGTACAGCCCGGTCATCAGCTGCGCGCGCGTCGGCGTGCACAAAGGCTGCACGAAGCAGCGCTCGAAGCGCATCCCGCCCGCGGCGAGGCGGTCGAGCTGCGGCGTGCGGTACGACTCGCCGCCGTTGGCGGTCACGCACTCGTAGCCGAAGTCGTCCGCCATAATGAGGACGAGGTTCGGGCGGCGCTCGGTGGCGCCGACCAGGGCCTTCAGGCCCGTGGCTAGGCACAGGGCGCGAAACAGGAAGGGGAGGGGCATCGGGGTGCGCGAAGGCTCCCGCACGCCCCGTGGTTTTTGAAGTAAAATCGCGCGCGGTTGCGTCCGGACTCAGTCCACGCCCGGCCGGTATTCGATGACGTGGCGATAAGTCTCGCCGGGACGCAGCACGCAAGAGGGGAACGCGGGCTGGTTGGGCGAATCCGGGAAGGCCTGCGGCTCTAGGCAGAGGCCCGCGCGGTGCCCGTGCGGCCGGCCGCCCTTGCCCGTCGCGCGGCCGTCGAGGAAATTGCCCGAGTAGAACTGCACCCCGGGCGCGGTGGACCAGACCTCGAGCGTCCGCCCGCTCGCCGGGTCGCGCACGCGACCGTGCCGCGCGAGCGTGTCCGCGGGCTTGCCGGGGATGTAGGTGTGGTCATAGCCGCGGCCCCGCCGCAGCTGCTCGTCGTCCGCCGCGATCCGCGCCCCGACCGGCGTGGGTCGCCGGAAATCAAAGGGCGTGCCCGCCACCGGTCGCCGCTCCCCAGTGGGGATCAGGTTTGCGTCCACCGGGAGGAAGCGCTCCGCGTCGAGCTGCAGCTCGTGGCCGAGTATGTCCGCGGTGTTTCCGAGGTTGAAATAGGTGTGCTGGGTCAGGTTGACCACGGTGGGCGCGTCGGTGGTCGCGGTCAGGGTGAACCTCAGGGTCCCGTCGTCCGCGAGCTCGTGGTCGGCGGTGACGCGCAGGGCGCCGGGAAAACCTTCGTCGCCGTCCGAGCTGAGGTGGGTGAGGCGCAGCACGGGTCCTCCAAGGCCGGCGACGACTTCTGGGCGCCAGGCGGCCTGATCGAAGCCGCGGCGGCCCCCGTGGAGGCAGTTGGGACCGTCATTGGCGGCGAGCCGGTGCGGGCGGCCGTCGAGGGTGAAGGCGGCGCCGGCGATCCGATTCGCGTAGCGGCCGACAAGGCAGCCGAGGAAGGGATTGTAGCGCAGGTAGTCCGCGAGGTGGTCGTAGCCGAGGACGATGTCGCCCGGGCGCCCGGCGCGGTCCGGCGCGAGGTAGCGCACGAGGATGCCCCCGTGCGTGCAGAGCGCCGCCTCGTGGCCGCGGGGGCCGCGCAGGGTGAAGAGGGAAATGGCGTCGTCGGCGGGGGTGGTGCCGAACGGGGTGCAGGCGATCGTCGCGGGCATCGGGCGGAGGCTCCGGGGCCCGCGGCCTGGCGCAACGTGAAACTGTGGCGGGACGTGGCTTGCAGTCCCCGCCGCGGCTGCCGATGTTCGCAGCCCTGTCCTCCCCGCCAATGACCCTTCTGCGCCTCTTGTCCCGCGCCGCCCTGTTCCTGCTCCTGCCCGCGCTGCTGCCGGGCCAGCCGACCAACCCCGAGGTGTTCGCCCGGATCGACGCCGCTTGGACTGACCCCGATGCTATCGCGCTCAAGATTTGGGACAACGCTCAAATCGGCTACCTAGAGGAGAAGAGCTCAGGCCTGCTCTAGGTACGCCTGCGGCAGGCGGGCTTTAAGGTCGAGGCGGGCGTCGCCGGGATGCCGACGGCCTTTGTCGCCACCGCCGGCCACAGCTGGCAGGCGGTCGCCTGCGGTGGCACTTCGCTCGGACTGAAGGGGATGAACGTCGCCGCCAAGACCTTGGCCGGAGCGATGATGGATTACCTGACGAGTCCGCAGGTCCTCGCCGAGGCGAAGGCGGGACTGGTCCGCCGCCGAGGGCCCGACTTCAAGTACGAGGCGATGGTCGGCGACTGCGCCCCGCCGCTGAACTGCCGCGACTGAGGCCGGGCCGGACACTAACGGCAAAGCACCTTTACCGGTTGGAAAACGGGGCGCTCCGCTCAAGGTGCCGCCGTTCGCCGGCTCAGGCGAGGCACTTTTCCCGCAGCAAGGGAGCGCCGTGCCGCTTGAACAGATCCTCCGCGCCGGCACCGGTCTCCACGGCGCGGGCGGCGGCCGGGAGCGCGGCGAGCAGTAGCGTCCGGGCTGGGGTCACAGGGGAAAGAAAGGGTTTCGAGGCGAGCGGGCAGCGCCGCGTAACGGAGCGTTTTCCTTCTCCGGCGGGAAGGCTCTCCAAAACTACCCGCGCTCGCGCCTTGGCGGACTCGTCGTGTTTCTCAAGGGATGGCATCTCCAGCCCCCGCTGGATCGCCGCGCGGGCCGGACCGGGTTGGCCGGCGCCCGCCAGGGCCAGTCCCAGCTCCAAGTGGTGCTTCAACTGGCCGGGCTCGAGTTCGACCGCGCGCTCGAGGTGGCGCACGGCCTCCGCGTGCGACGCGCCGGGCAGCCCGCCGTAGAACAGCCTTACGACCAGCCGCGCCGTCCCACCAAGCACCGCGACCTCGTGGTGCCACCGGCCAAGGATGTGATGCGCCCAAGCGTAACCGGGGTCTAGGGTCAGCGCCCGTTCCGCCTCCGCCCGCAACTCGCGCGAGTAACGGATCTTGTCCCGCGTCCCGCTCAGCACGCCCAGCTTGCCCAGGCAGATCGCGACGGAGAGCACGTTCTCCGCGGACCGGGGCTCGAGCTCCGCGGCGCGGCGCGAGTGGACCAGCGCCTGCGCGACGGCGGCCCGCTGTTCCTCCCGCGTGGGCAACTCGACCATCAGGTCCGAGTACTGGCGCGCGAGCTTCTGCTGCAGGAACGCGTCGGCCGGCCGGGCCGCGACCGCCTCCTGGAACAGGGCCAGCGCCTGGCGGGTGTCCAGCCGGGCCTCCGCCGCGAGGGCCGCGCGCACCACCGCGTCCGGGTCCGCGCGGGCGCTGGCCGCCACGAGGCTCGCGAGGGCCAGTAACGTGGGACGGAGCGGGGCCATCGCGCGAGCGTGGCGGTTGAGTCGCCGGGCGCAAGCGCCGGGGCGGCCTCGGCGGGCCCGGTTTTCGCTTGGCGCGCCCGGGCCCCCTCGGCGACCTTGACCCGATGGCCGCCGCACCGATCCGTTATTACCACCGCGCTCGTGCCCGGGAGGAAACTGAGGAGATCTTCGGCGAGCGCTGGCTGCGCTTCGCCTACGAGCACCCGGTCGGCCGCCTCGCGGTGTGGCTGCTGGCGCGGCGGGTCCTGTTCTCCCGTTGGTATGGCTACCGGATGAGCCGGCCCGCCAGCGCCCGGCTCATCCTACCGTTCATCGCGCGCTACAACCTCGACGTGGACGAGTTCGCGACGTCGCCCTTCCGGTTCGAGCACTTCAACGCTTTCTTTTACCGTGCGCTGCGCTCCGGCTGCCGGCCGATCGCCCCCGGCGAGGGCGTCGCGGTGCTCCCGGCGGACGGCCGCCACCTGGTCTTCCCGGATGTCGACGCCGCTGACGGGTTCTACGTCAAGGGTGCCCGTTTCACGCTCTTGGAACTCCTCGACGATGCCGACCTGGCTGCCCGTTTTGCCGGCGGGGCGATGGTCATCTCTCGCCTATGCCCCGTGGACTACCACCGGTTCCATTTCCCGGTGGCCGGCGTGCCCGGCGAACCCCGGCATGTCCAGGGTTGGCTGTACTCAGTCAGCCCAATCGCCCTTCGCCGGCGCCTCCGCTACCTCGTGGAGAACCAGCGCGAGGTCACGCTAGTGGAGAGCCCGGCCTTCGGTCCGGTCGCGGTGCTCGAGGTCGGCGCGACGAACGTCGGCAGCATCCTGCAGTCGTTTGTGCCCGGCCGCCCGGTGGCCAAGGGCGACGAGAAAGGGCTCTTCGCCTTCGGCGGTTCCTGCGTGATCACGCTGTTCGCGCGGGGCCGCATCCGGTTCGACGCCGACTTGGTCGCCCAGAGCGCCTGCCACCTTGAGACCTACGCGCGGATGGGCGAATCCCTCGGGACCGCGGCTTCAGCCTAATTACCCGCCGCTCCGGCTTCTTGAAGGGTGGGCTAGGTCAAGGTCTACGAGGTGCCCGGACGGGCGGGCGCGGGCGCTGCGCGGCTGGTGCCCGGGACAGGACTCGAACCTGCACACCTTGCGGCAAAGGCTTCTAAGACCTTCGTGTCTGCCATTCCACCACCCGGGCGGGCGTGGGTCGGAGGCTTCCCCTTCCTTCGGCCCGCCGCAAGCGCCTAGTGGCCCCCCTGGCGGATGATCCCGGACGCGGTAAGAACGCGATGGCGTCGCCCGCAGGCCGTCGTTTGGCTCGCGCTTTCCCGATGCCCCTCCTGCCCCTGCTGTTCCTGCTGCTGGCCGGCACCTTTGCCTCCGCCGCGCCCCGCCCCGTGCGCCCCAACATCGTGGTCATCCTTGCCGACGACCTCGGCTACGGCGACCCTCGTTGCTACAACCCCGAGCACGGACGGATCCCGACGCCCCACATCGACCGCCTCGCCCGGGAAGGCGTCCGCTTCACCGACGGACACGCCTCCTCCGCCGCCTGCTCGCCGTCTCGCTACACGCTGCTGACCGGCCGGTACCATTGGCGCACTCGGCTCCAGACGGGCATCGTCGGCCTCTGGGAACGTCCACTGATCGCGCCCGACCGCCTGACCATCGCGGGTCTCGCCCGCCGGCAAGGCTACCGCACCGCCGCCTTCGGCAAGTGGCATCTGGGCTGGGACTGGCCGCTGGAGCCGGGCGACCTGGCCTCCCTGCGCGGGCTCGGCGGCCGCGCCGGGCGCTCCCGCGACGCGCTCATCACGGAGCCCACCGCGGAGCACCGTCGGGTCTGGTCCCGGGTGTTTTCCCAACCCATCGCCGGTGGCCCGATCACCCGCGGTTTCGAGCACTACTTCGGGACCGATGTCCCCAATTGGCCGCCCTACAGCTTCATCGCGGACGATCGGACGGTCGGCGTGCCCTCCACGCTCCTGCCCGCCCGGCTGATGGAGGGTTTCCGCGCTAGCTTCCAAGGCCCCGCGCTGCCGGGCTGGGAATTCGAGCCGGTGCTCGATACTACCATCGCCCGGGTGGAAGCCTACGTCTCTGAGCGCGCCCGGAGCGCCGAGCCTTTCCTTGCCTACGTCGCCCTTACCACGCCTCACACACCCATCTCGCCTAGCCGCGCGTGGCAGGGTCGTAGCGGGCTCAATGATTACGCAGATCTGGTGATGGAGACCGACGCCGCCGTCGGCCGGATCCTTGCCGCGTTGGACCGCCACGGCCTCGCGCGCGACACGTTCGTGCTGCTCACCAGCGACAACGGCTACGAGACGGCGATCGGGATCAAGTCTCTCGAGGCGATGGGCCACTTTCCAAGCGGCCCCTTGCGCGGCTACAAACGCGACGCGTGGGAGGGCGGCCACCGGGTGCCGTTCGTGGTGCGCTGGCCCGGAGTGGTTCCGGCCGGGCAGGTCTCCGGGGCGTTGGTTCACCAGGCGGACCTGATGGCTACGCTGGCCGAGATCTGGGGCGCCACGCTGCCCGCCGACGCCGGCGAGGATAGCTTCAGCCTGCTTCCGCTCTGGCGGGACCGTCGCGCTGAGATCCGTTCCCACGCGATCAGCTGCGGGGTCAACGGGCTGCAGGCGGTCCGCGAGGGCCCGTGGAAGCTCCTGTGCGGCCCCACGCCGCGGCTGCATCACCTCGGGGAGGATCTTGCGGAGCAGCACGACCGGGCGGCGGCCGAGCCGGCGCGCGTCCAGGCGATGCTTACGCTGCGCGAACGTCTCGTCACCGAGGGCCGCAGTACCCCCGGCCCGCGGCGTGAGAATGATGTCCCCGTGCGCCGGCTGCCGGGCGGTGGCTGAGCGAGGAGCCGAAGGGTTCAGTAGCCGGCGTCGGCCAGTTGACGGCGGACCTCGCGGAGCGCCGGGGCGAGCTGCGTCGGCAGGTCGGTCCAGATCGGCTCGAGCGCGAGACGGTCGTTGTAGCCGGCGCGGCGCAGCGCCCGCAGGTAGGGCCGAAAATCGTCGCCGTGCGTGCCGGGCGCGGCCCGGTCGCGGTTCTCGGCGAGATGCGCGTGCCGGATCAGGGGCCCCACGGCCAGCAGGTCGTCGGGCGACTCGCCGTTGCGCAGCATATGGAAGAGGTCGACCAGC
>VHCI01000111.1 GCA_016871775.1 Verrucomicrobiota bacterium
AAGGAGTGTAAGACGGTTGACGTCAGGGAAAGCCGAACATGGTTGAGGTTGATAGTAAACATTCCTTTCTTGGAAATCTTTCTCTTGAACTGTTGGCAGACGCCCGGCGCAGGTGAGAGGGACGCCGGAACTGCTCCACCTTTGATGTCAGTCTGAGGCGTTGGTTGATGTGGTGGGTGAGAGGACCCCGGAAACTGCGCCGGGTGGAGTGTTAGTCTGCGGTGATGGTTGATGTGGTTATTTCGGTGGCGGAATGCAATGCCGGTCCTTCCCTCCGCCAGGGATGGACAACCAGCGTCCGTCGTATCAACCTCAGCCCATCACCCAGACCGAACTTAGGGGTGGCTCGAAAATCCGTACCCCGTCAGACCTTCTCCCAGGTTGCCATCGCGCGGGCGGAACCGAACTGGTTGCTGACGCTGACGTAGACGACGTGCCAGCCCCGGGCGACCAGGCCATCCTCGAGGGACTTAAGGTGGCCGCCGAATTCCCCGACCCAGAGCCAGGGTTTGCCCGCGGCCGCCTGCGCCGGGACCTTCAGCGTCACGGACTTCCCGTCGACGGTGAGTTTCTCGACCGTGGCGGCGGAGGCGCAGGCGCCCAGGGCCAGTCCGAGCAGCGAGAGGAGAATACGGGGGGCGGCGAGGGGCATAGCCAGAACCAGGGTTACTTGGGAAGCGCCGTGAGTGACCGCGGCTTAGCCTCCGATCAGGACGAACCCGAAGCCGGAGTCGATCAACCTAGCGATCAGTCGGCTGAAGTCCGGCGTCATCAGCGGCCTTGGCCTGCTGCAGCTTGAGGATGAACCGAAGGGCCCCGTCGTGCTGCCGCCAGCGCTCCGGCACGCTTAGCGCGAGATTGGTCTCGATCAGATCGAGATCAATTCCCGCCTCCCGAGCTTGCTGAAGCAGCTGTGCCTCCGTTTCCACGCCCGCAGTAAACCCGTTTCGTTCCGGCCCGCAAAACTAAATGCGGCGGCAGACCGAAAGGGGTGTGCTTCCCCGGATATTTCGGACACGCGTTGAGCGTGTTGATGGTGGGTTAGCTGAGGGAAGATTCGTAGTCGAGTGGGCTTTGATAACCGAGCGACGAGTGGCGGCGGGAGCGGTTATAGAAGGACTCGATGTAATCAAAGATCGCGGTGCGGGCGTCGGCCCGCGTGGCGAAGCGTCGACGGTGGACGAGTTCGTTCTTCAAGCTGCTCCAGAACGCTTCCATGGCGGCGTTGTCGTAGCAGTTGCCCTTGCGGCTCATGGAAGCGACGAGGCCGTGGTCGGCGAGTGCCCCACGGTAATCGGCACTGGCGTACTGCACCCCGCGGTCGGAGTGATGGATCAGACCCGGGGCAGGTTTGCGTTGCCGCAATGCCATCATCAACGCGGCCAACGGTACCGCCGTGTCGAGCGTCGCCCCCATGGCCCAGCCGACCAGGCAGCGAGTGCAGCGGTCGAGCACCCCGGCGACATAGAGCCAGCCCTCGTCGGTGGGCACGTAAGTCAGATCGCTCACCCAAACCTGATTCGGTTTGGTCGGGGCGGGCAGCGCCGCCAAGCGGTTCGGTGCAATCGGATGCGAGTGCCGGCTGTCGGTCGTGCGCACGCGATACCGCCGCCGCTGCCGGCCCCGCAGCCCGTCCTGCCGCATCAGCCGGGCGACGCGATGCCGTCCCACCGCTTCACCCTGCGCCCGCAGTTCCATCGTGATGCGCGGGCTGCCATACGTTCCCCGCGATTGCTGGTGCACCAGGGCGATCTTGGCGCGCAGTTCATGATCCCGGCACGCATGGGTGGAGTCGGTGGCGCGGGCCCACGCGTAGTAGCCGCTGCGCGAGACCGCGAGGGTCGCGCACAGCGCTTTGATCGGATACTCGCCGCTCATCGTTTTGATCCGGGCATACCGCTCGGCGGCGGTTCGGAGAGGATGCCCGCGGCTTTTTTTAGGATGTCGCGCTGCTCGGTCAGCCGGAGGTTTTCCTGCCGCAGGCGCAGCACCTCCAACTGCAAAGCCTCCTTGCTCTCGGGCAAGCCAGGTGCCCCGGCGGCCCGGGTCACCTGGCCTGCCCGCTTCCTCCACTCGTAGAGGTTGAACACACTGATTCCGAGCGCACGGGCCGTCACTTCGGCCGCTTGTCCGCTGGTCTGCCACATGCGCACAGCCTCGTCCTTGAACGAGACGTCATACTGCCGGGGCGCTGCCCCGGCTTCCTTCTTCTTGGTCATGGTTGAGTCCTTTCTTCGGGCTCAACCCGTGTCCGTCAAACTGGGGCAACCTCAGTTCTCGCCAGCCGTACTAAATTCTCGGTGATCGTCCGCTATCCGGCCAACTCCTCCTCCACCGAGGCTACTTCGACCGCGCTCATCCGCGCCTCCGGCAAGCTCGCCGCGCCGCGTCCTGCCCCGATTCAGCTTCGCGGTGTCGACACGGGCGGCGAGCGCGAGTCGCGAAACTGAGCCGGCTCACTTGCCCTCCTGCGAAACCCCGCCTTTCCGGCGGTTTTTATTTTCGCCCCGGCCGGCGATGGCAGGAAAAGGGTTGCGGTCCGGCCTGATCGTGGTGCTTGTTTCGGACCTAAAAGCGGCAGTGCGCCGTTGGACCCCTTGCCTCCCATGTCCCCGTCCCGCCGCCGTTCCGTCCTGCTGTTTTCTGGTTTGTTGGGGTGCGCCTTGGTAGGAGCCCTGCTCGTCCCACGGAACAAGGCAAAGGTTGCTACGTCCGCGCCGCTCGCTGCTGCCGCTCCGCGTTCCCCGGGGGGGGATTTCGCGTCGGCCGAGCGTGCCGGGGCCGCCCGCGTGTCCGCGGTCGCGCCGTCGGCTTCCGCCTCCGGCGCGGTCTCTGCCGCGGGGGACGCGTCGCGTGATGCTGCCGTCGCTTCCCTGCCTGCGACCCCAGAGGAGTCGCTTCTGCCCGAGCCCGCTCCGGTCAACTTCGCGGACAACTATGTCGTCATCGGCGGCCATCGCGCCCATCCGCACCGACTGCTCGGCCGGGTGAAGGAGGGCGCCGCGGGCGCCGCCTCCGCTGCGCTGGCCGCCGAGGAGATGGGCGTGTTGCGCCGCTCTGCCCTGAGCCCCGGTGACGAGACCTTTTCCGCCGTCCGGCCTGTACTCACTCCGGTCGCTTCGCGGGCCGAGGCCGAGTCGCGCGGCGAGGCGTTGCAGCGCCGCATCAAGGCCCTGCTCGATTCAGGCGCCTTCGACTACCTCGAGCCCGATTACCTTGTCTCGGTGCAACAGACCGCTCCCGCCGATGCCGCGTTTGCCGACGGTCGTCTCTGGGGGCTGCGCAACACAGGACAAAACGGCGGGCTCGCTGGCGCCGACATCGACGCGGTCCGAGCCTGGGGTCTGACCACCGGTGCCGTCGAGGTGATCGTCGCCGTCATCGACAGCGGCGTGCGCTACACCCACGCCGATCTTGCCGGGCAGATGTGGCGCAACCCCGGCGAGTCCGGCGCGCTCGCGACCAACGGGGTCGATGACGACCGCGACGGTGTGGTCGATAACGTTTTCGGGCTGAACGCGCAGAAGGGCAGCGGCGATCCGATCGACGAGCACGGCCACGGCACGTTCTGCGCTGGCATTATCGCAGCGCAGGCCGATGGCGGCGGGCCCGCTGTCGGCGTCGCCCCGCGCGTCCGCATCATGGCTTGCCGTTTCCTCGACGCGCAGGGCATCGGCGCGTCCTCCGACGCCATCAAGAGCATCGGTTTCGCGGTCGCGAAGGGCGCGCGCGTCCTCAACAACAGCTGGGGCGGGGGAAGCTACAGCCAGGCGATGTTCAACGCCATTCTCTCCGCCCGCGCGAAGGGCGCGATCTTCATCGCCGCCGCAGGCAACGAGGGCACCGACAACGACCGCATCCCGCTCTATCCGGCCAGCTATGCCGCCGATAGTGTTATAGCGGTGGCCGCCCTTGATCGGGCGGACAAGCTCGCCGATTTCTCATCGTACGGCGCCAACCGCGTGCACCTCGGCGCGCCGGGAGTGGGCATCTTCTCCACCAGCCGCGCCTCCGACGCCGCCTATATCTCCAGCAGCGGCACCAGCGCCGCGGCCCCGCATGTGTCGGGCGTCGCCGCGCTTGTGCTCTCGCGGTTCCCCGGCCTTCCGCTCGCCGAATTGGGGCAGCGCATCCTC
Source organism: Verrucomicrobiota bacterium (assembly GCA_016871775.1). Classification (GTDB taxonomy): domain Bacteria; phylum Verrucomicrobiota; class Verrucomicrobiia; order Opitutales; family Opitutaceae; genus ER46. The sequence continues at coordinate 4,137 of VHCI01000111.1, forward strand.
GCCGGCGCCGCGCCTGTCGCGGCGTTGCGCGGCAAGACCGTGACGGGCGGGCGCCTCAACGCCTACGCCGCGCTCACCGGAGCCCCCGACGGCGTGCTCGAGCTTTCCGTCACTCCCGCCGCCGGCACGCTCGTCGCGCCCGGATCGACCTTCCCGGTCTTTGTGCGGGTGCACGATATCGCCGCGGTCACGAACGCGACCGTGTCGCTCGTGACAGGGTCCACCTCCGCGCCGATCGAGCTCCGCAACAATGGCATCGCGCCCGACGCCCAGGCGGCCGACGGCATCTACAGCGCGAACGTCACCGCGCCGTCGGGCGTCGCGGAATTCACGCTCAAGCTCACCGTCGCTGCTCCGGACAAGAAATCGGCCGAGCTCGCGGTCACGCTGCCGCTCCGGTCGCCGCCCGCCAACGACGCGTTCGCGAAGCGTCTGCCACTCGCCGGTCCGTCTGCCTCGACCACGGGCTCCTCGGAGGGCGCGACGCGCGAGGCGGGCGAGCCCGTCCACGCCGGCCGGGAGGGCGGAGCCTCCGTCTGGTGGACGTGGACCGCGCCCGTGTCGGGCAAAGCCGCGGTGACCACGCGCGGCAGTTCCTTCGACACTTTGCTGGGGGTCTACACTGGCGCCTCCTTCGATCAGTTCACGCGCATCGCGCAGGACGACGACAGCGGGGGAAACACGACCAGTGCGGTCGCCTTCAACGCGGTCGCCGGCACGGCCTACGCTATCGCCGTCGACGGATACCGTGGTGCCTCCGGGGCGGTGAGTCTCTCCGTCTCCCTGGCGCCGGAACAGCCTGGCGCAGCTCCTGCAAACGACGCGTTCGCCAACGCCGCCTCACTCTCCGGCTCCAGCCTGGTGCTACTTTCCTCGAACTCGGGCGCTACGCGCGAGGCTGGTGAATCCGAACATGCCGGCGCCGCTGGCGGCGCATCCGTCTGGTGGCGCTGGAAGGCTCCGTCTGCCGGTCTCGTCACGGTCGCGACGGATGGCAGTTCCTTTGACACCCTGCTCGCGGTCTATGCCGGGTCCGCGCTCGACGCGCTGACTGCGGTCGCCGCCGACGACGACAGCGGTGAGGGCCCGCGCAGCCTCGTCACGTTCACCGCCGGCGCGGGAAAGGAGTACCGCATTGCGGTGGACGGGAAGGCTGGTTCGACCGGTGTCGTGGTGCTGCGTCTCTCCCTTGCTGCCTCAAAGCCGGCTCCGGCCAACGACGCCTTCGCCGCGCGGATCGCCATCTCCGGCGCTGCCGACCCCGCCGGCGCGGTCCGCGTCTCCGGCGCCAACGTGGGCGCGACCGAGGAGGCCGCTGAACCTGACCACGCGGGAAATCCCGGCGGACGTTCCGTCTGGTGGACATGGACTGCGCCGGGCGCCGGCATCGCCACCCTTTCCACCGCCGGCAGCTCGTTCAACACTGTCCTCGCGGTTTACACCGGCGGAAGCCTTGCCTCCCTCGTGCCGGTCGCCGCCAACGACCAGGATCCGGCGGGCGGCAACACGAGCCGCGTCTCCTTTGCGACCGCCGCGGGAGTGACCTATCAGATCGCGGTCGACGGCGCCCGCGTTGGCCTCGTCGCGGAGTCGGGCTCCATCGCGCTCCGCTTGGCGCACGCCGCCGGTGCCGTGGTGCCCGCGAATGACGGTTTCGCCGCCGCCGCCGCGCTTCCCGGCATTCAGGCGGCGTGGAACGGCTTCAACATTGGCGCCACCGCTGAAGCGGGCGAGCCCGACCATGCTGGCCTCGTCGCCACGCGCTCCATCTGGTGGACGTGGACCGCGTCGAGCGCGGGAGTTGCTATGGTCAGCACCGCGGGCAGCGGCATCGACACGGTGCTGGCGGTCTACACCGGCAGCTCGGTTTCTTCGCTCACCAAGGTGGTCGCCAACGATGACGATGGCACCCAGCGCACCAGTCGGGTGGTGTTCAAGGCTTCGGCGGGCACCATCTATCGCATCGCGGTGGACGGCGCGGGAGGAGCGTCGGGCCAGATATCGCTTTCGCTCCTGCTCGACGGGGCCGAGGCCGGGCCGGCCAACGACGCCTTCGCCGCCGCGGCGCCGATTCTGTGGCCCGCCGTGACCATTGCCATCGCGCCGCCGCCGCCGCTGACGGTCTCGGTGAGAGGAACCAACGCGGGCGCGAGCCGCGAAGCGGGCGAACCGGTCCACGCTGCTCGCGAGGGCGGGGCTTCGGTCTGGTGGAAGTTCAAGGCGCCGCAGGGCGGCGTCTTGGAGATCAACTCCGCCGGCTCCGGTTTTGAGGCGCTGCTTGCATTATACCGCGGCGATGCGATCGATCGGCTTACGCCGCTCGGGTCCGACTCCGGCGCGCCCGGCCGGCCTTACGCCGCGGTGCGCGCGTTCCTGACCGCCGGGGCGACCTATTTCATCGCGGTGGATGGCGCCGGGGGGGCGCAGGGCCCAGTCGCGCTCCATTTGAAGCTCGAGACCGCGCGCGAGCTCTACGCGACCCACTTCGATCTGTTCCCGGCGGGGGTCGACAAACTCTTCGGCTTCGACGGCTGGTCGGGCGTGGTCGACCCTGGCTCCTCCGGGATCAGCGAGTCCGCCGCGGGCTCCAAGGTCGCCTGGATCGGTCGTGTGGCCGCATCGACCCGCGACGTCGTCGCGGTACGCCGGCCGATCAATTACGACCCTCTTGGCTCGGGCACGCCTGTGGTCGTTTTCTCGGCTGACGTCGAGCTCACCGCCTCGACCAACGGCCGCAACGATGGGTTTGAATTCGCGGTGCGGAATTTCGCCGGGGAGACGCTCGGCGCCGTGCGCTTCAATCTGGCGGATCGTTCCGTGAGCCGAGACGACCGCGGCCCCGCGCTGGCGAAGTCCCCGGTGGTGCTCGTGGCCGGGGAGTCGCGCCGCCTCGCTGCGACGATTGATTTCGGGCGGAATCGCTGGAGCGTCACCTACGGCGCGGAGGCACTCTGGACCGACCAGCCGCTGACCGCGCGCACCGGCGTCGCCTTCGATCTCGGGGACATCACCGTGGCGTGGCGCATCGCCGCCCCCGGAGCGCCAGGCGACAATTTCCTCTCGTTTGACAACTATCGCGCGGCCGTCGCGGAGCCAATCACGCTTCTCCTGCAGCCGCGCGACCAGTCGGTCGTTGCGGGGCAACCGGCGTTCTTCACGGTCGCCGCGGCCGGTGCGCCGCCGCCGCAGTTCCAGTGGCAGCGGCGGACGACTGCGGGAAGCACGTTCTCCGACCTTGCCGAGGGGAGCGACTACGCGGGGGTGCGTTCACCCAAGCTCACGGTGAGGAGTGCGGGCGTGGCGATGAACGGTTACGTCTTCCGGTGCGTGATCAGCAACGGTCAGGCCGCCGTGCTGACCAGTTCCGCGGCGGTCCTGACGGTCGGCAAGGCGACGCAGACCCTCGCGTTCATCGATCCGCCGCAGGACCGTCCTTTCAGTCCGCAGCCGATCGGGCTCCGGGCGGTTTCGGCCAGCGGACAACCGGCGGTGTTCTCGGTTCTGGGCGGGCCGGCGCGGGTGGAAGGAAATCAGCTCACGCTCACCGGCTTGGGCACGGTGAAGATCAGCGCCTCGGTTCCGGGTACGGATTCCCTTTCCGCCGTGGCGTCGGTCGAGCACACGTTCACGGTCTTTAAGGCGATTCCCGTCATCACGTGGAACCCGCCCGCGCAGGTGGCGGCCGGCACCGTGCTTTCCGCCGCGCAGCTCAACGCCACCGCCGTCCCGGGCGGCGGAGCGTTCGTCTATCAGCCGGCGGTTGGCACGGCGCTCGCGACGCCCGGCCCCGTGCAGCTCGCGCTCAAGTACTCTCCGGCCGCCGCTGATGCCGCCACTTACGAGTCGATCTCCGTCACGCGCGTGGTGCTGGTGGGTGGGGTCGCGGGCGCGCCGCTGATCGTGCGCCAGCCGGTCTCGCAAAAGGTGCCCCTCGGCGCGCCCGTTTCCGCCGAGGTGGTCGCGGTGGGCGACAACCTCGCGTTCCAATGGTTCAAGGATGACGTCGCCGTGAATGGCGCGACCAAGCCGTTTCTCGTGATCGCCGCGTTCGCGGCTTCCGACGCCGGCACCTACCGCGTCGAGATCAGCGGCGGCGGGGTAAAGGTATCCTCTCAGCCCGCGGTTCTGAGTCTCGCCGGCGCGGAGATTTCCGCTGTCCACGCGGTCGTCGGCACGGTCTCGCCGTCTTCGGCCACGGTGACGATCCGCAACACGCTGAGCTACCCGGGCACGCCGTCGGGGCTCGGTTGGTCCGTGCTCATTCCGCGCGGATGGTCGCTGGCCGCGGTTTCCGGCCAGACCGGGGAAGTCGCCCCGGTGATCGGCACCACCGACGTGCTGGAGTGGGCTTGGACCACCGTGCCCGCGGGGCTGGTGTCGTTCACGTACACGCTCAGTCTGCCGGCCGGGGAATCCGGCGCGCGTTCCGTCTCTGCTTTCGTGGTGCTGCGCGGGGCGGGGGAGGGCGGCGCCCTCACCAAGGTGCTGGTTCGCCCTGATCCGCTGCCGGTCGCGCGCGGCCGGCGGCACGACGTCGATGTCAACGGCGACGGCCGCATCAGCCTCATCGAGCTCACGCGTCTGATCGAGCTTTACAACACCCGCAACGGCACCGCGCGCACCGGCGCCTACTCCGTCGCCGCCGCGGACAGCGAGGACGGCTTCAATCCCGAGCCGCGGCGCGCCGTCGCCGTGGTCGCGACTCTCAACCGCCATCACTCCGCCGACACCGACCTCGACGGCAAACTCAGCCTCACGGAGCTGACTCGCGTGATCGAGTTGTACAACTCCCGCACGGGCACGACCCGCACGGGCGACTACCGCGAGAGCGAAGGCACGGAGGACGGTTTCGCCCCTGGACCGTGATGGGAAGAGAGGAAGACGGGGAAGACTTGGAAGAGAGGAGTCCTCTCACTTCGACCGTTTATCCTCTGGTCGATTGGTTTCTTGGTTCTCTCCGTGCGTTTTTCGAGGTGCCCCCGTCTCCCCGGTCTCAACGGTCGCGCGGGTTTCGTTGGGCTTTCCGGGCGTGCTGCGGGAATCCGTCGGGATCATCGGAGGACTTGTTTGCGCTGGTGAGACGTCGCGCTTTCTTTGGGTGGTGCTTCTCGCTTCGCGCCTTCCTCCGCTCCCCAGCGCCTCGCTCCTTTTTCGGATGCTGATTTTTCGCCGGCTTGCCCCCCACGCTTTCTGCCTCCTCCTCGCCGCCGCGGGACTTCGCGCCCAGTCGGCCACGATGACGGCCGGCGCTTCGACCTACCCTGCCACCGCTGCGCAGGTGACCCTAGACGTTTCCATCAACTACGCGTCCGTGGCCGCGCCAACGGCCATCGGGTTCACGATCAACCTTCCGTCCGGTTGGGCTTTGGTCAGCACCACTGGAGCCAACGTGCCGGAAATCCGCTCGCGGGTGGGCGACGTCGGGACCTTGGAGTTCGCCTACGCTTCGCTTCCTCCCGGTTCGGCGGCCTTCAGGGTGGTTGTTTCCCATCCGGCCGGCATGTCCGGCTCCCAGACGATCCGCGGCGCGGGACTGTACCGCTCTCCGCTGCGCAACCTTCCCGTGCCCGACATTGTGCTCGTCCCCGAGACCTCTCCTCCGGTCATCACCCGTCAGCCATCGGGTACCAACGTGACGGCGGGGCAGTCCGTTTCCTTTTCTGTCGAGGCTTCCGGTTCGCCGGTCCTGACCTACCAGTGGCGGAGGGATGGATTGGCTCTGGCGGGAGCCAGCGCGGCCACGCTCAACTTGAGTGCGGTTTCGGCTGCCTTTGCGGGGTCCTATGACGTGGTCGTCGCCAATCCAGGCGGAAGCGTCACCAGCTCGTCCGCTGCACTGGTGGTCACCGCCGCCGTCGTCGCCCCCTCAATAGTGGTGCAGCCCGTTTCGCTGGCGGTTGCCCCCGGGGTGTCCGCTTCCTTCTCGGTAAGTGCCAATGGGTCCGCCCCCCTTGCTTACGAGTGGCGGAAAGACGGGGCGGTGGTGGCGGGAGGCACGAACGCCACGTTGTTTCTACCTGCGGTGTACGCCCCGTCGGCCGGAGTTTACTCGGTGGTGGTTTCCAACGCGGGGGGGAGCGCGACGAGCTCCTTCGCCACGCTCGCCGTATCCGCCTCCGGTTCGGCTCCGGTCATTTCGGCGCAGCCGGCCTCGCAATCGGTGGCGTCGGGAGCTTCCGCCTCGCTGACAGTTGTTGCGTCCGGGACGGCCCCGTTGACCTATCAATGGCGCAAGGACGGCGTCGCCATCAGCGGCGCGACCTCAAGTACGCTCGCGCTATCTGGCGTGACCGCCACGTCGGCAGGAGCCTACAGCGTCGTGGTCTCCAATTCCGCGGGGAGCGTCACAAGCTCCACGGCCACGCTCACCGTCAGCGCCGCCGCCGCGGCGCCGGTGATCACCTCCCAGCCGCTTTCACAGTCCGTCGCCGCGGGGGGCTCTGCCACGCTTTCGGTCGCGGCCTCGGGGACCGCCCCGCTTGTCTTCGAGTGGCGCAAGGATGGTACTGCCATCGCCGGCGCCACGCGCGCTTCCTACGCGCTCCCCTCCTTCTCGGCGGCCGCGGTGGGTTCGTACGCGGTTATTGTCTCCAACTCCGCGGGGTCGGTGACCTCGTTGCCGGCCGCCGTTACCCTAGCCGCCTCGACCGGTCTGGGCGGGGCGGTCTTCGGCACGTTCGCGAGCGATTCCGGCACTTTTGCCTTGTGGGTGCGCGCGGATCGCACCGCCGTTTTTCTCGGGTTTCTGCGGGCCGACGGCCGCGCGCTGCTGAATCGTACCGCCGAGATCGGTGCCGACGGGCGTTTCCAGTTTTCGCTGGAAGCGTCCCCCGCGGGAGGGACGGTCACGGGAGTTACCGGGCTTCTTTCCCCGGACGGATCCATTTCCGGCAGCCTCACGGGCGCCGGAATCTCGGTCACTGCTCCGGCCCGCGCCACCTCCATGGCGACCTCCGCGCTTGCGGGCTATTACGCGGCGGGCGAGCCCAACGGTTCCTCGGTGGCCCACACGGTCGTCGGCGCCGGCGGCGAGTCGTACGTGCTGATCGTCGCCAACTCCGGGTCGGAGGCGGGACGTGGCACGGCGGGGGCCGATGGCGCCATCACCGTCGCCACCGGCATCTCAACCGTCGCTGGCTCCGTTCAGCGGGAAAATACGGTCTTGGTCCTTTCCGCGCAGCGTCCTTTGGCGGCGGCCGCGTCGTTTGTCGGCGCCAACGACGAGCGACGCACCGTGCGCGAGAAGTTACTCAACATCTCGACCCGCAGCGATACCACCGGAGCCGAGGGCAACGCCCTGATCGCCGGCTTCGTGATCGGCGGG
>VHCI01000112.1 GCA_016871775.1 Verrucomicrobiota bacterium
GCGGCGGCGACTCCCGCTGGCTCACCCGCCGCTTCCGCGACGGCTGGGCGGTCTGAGTTGCCCCGGCGCCGCTTCGCGCCTTACTTGCAGCCATGTTAATTCGCATCCCTCCCGCTTGGGAATTGCCCGAGTCCGCCTGCACCCCGGAGCGCGACTACCACCTGCGGCCGCGCCGGGACTTCCTGCGGACCCTGGGCGGCGCCGTCGCCGGGGGCCTCGCCGCGCCCACGCTGCTGTCGGGTGCGACCGCGGGTTTCCCCTCGCGGGTGAACCCGGATCACCGCGATCCCGCGCTGCAGCCGACGCCGTACGAGCTCATCACCAGTTACTGCAACTTCTACGAGTTCGGGACCGGCAAGGGCGACCCCAAGGTCAACGCGAACCGCGGCTGGAAGACCGAACCGTGGACCGTCGAGATCTCCGGCCTGATCCGCAATCCCCTCCAGATTGACGCCAACGAGCTGGTGACGCGGATGGGCGGGGCGGAGCAGCGTGTTTACCGTTTCCGCTGCGTCGAGGCGTGGTCGATGGTGATCCCATGGGACGGTTTCCCGCTGGCGAAGCTCATTGCCCTGGCGGATCCGTTGCCGGAGGCGAAGTTCGTCACCTTCACGACCTTCAATGATCCGAAGAACGTCCCGGGCCAGCGGAGTTCGGCGCTGGAGTGGCCGTATTTCGAGGGCCTGCGGTTGGACGAGGCGAACCATCCCCTGGCGTTCATCGCGACGGGCATCTATGGCCGGGCAATCCCGAACCAGAATGGCGCGCCCCTACGGCTGGTGGTGCCGTGGAAGTACGGGTTCAAGTACGGCAAATCGATCGTGAAGATCGATTTCGTGGCCCAGCAGCCGCGGAACACGTGGCAGGTGATGACGCCCCACGAGTACGGCTTTTACGCCAACGTGAACCCGAAGGTGGATCATCCCCGCTGGTCGCAGGCGAGTGAGCGAGTGATCGGCGCTGGCGGGGCGTTGGGGCAGCGGCAGCGGACCCTGATGTTCAATGGCTACGAGGGGCAGGTCGCGCCGCTGTACGCCGGGCTGGACCTGCGCCGCAATTACTAGGCCCCGGGTGCAGCTGCTGGCCCGTATCCTGCGCCATTCGGCGACCGCGTGGTCGCTGGTGATCCTGCCGGGCCTCTGGCCGGCGTGGCCGCTATTCGTGGTACCCGACTTCACCGTCCTCACCGACCCGCTCAAGTACATCCTCCTGTATTGGGGTCTGGTCGCGTGCGTGCTGTTGGCGGTGGCACTAACCTTTTCCCCGCTGCGGGTGCTGTGGCCGGGAGCGGCGGTGCCCTTGGCCCTGAACCGGCACCGGCGTTTGGTGGGCGTCGCCGCCTGCGCTTATGCGCTGCTGCACTTGGCCGCCCATACCCGGCACGTGTACGATGGTTCGTTCGACACGTTCCTGAGCGAGGTGGGGAAGCCGTTTCAGCTGAAGGGCCTCGCCGCCCTGGGGCTGCTGCTCGTGCTGAGCGTGACCAGTCTGCATTGGGCGGTCCGGCGCCTCGGCGCGCGGCGCTGGAAGGCGTTGCACCGTCTGGCGTATGTGGCGGCCGCCTTGGCGGCGTGGCACCAGATCGAGGCCCGGAAGGTGTTCCCGCCTCAGGTGCTGCTCATCTTCGCCCCGGTGGTGGTCCTGCAGGCCGCGCGCTGGTGGCGCGAGCGCGGGTCGCGGGCGCCGGCGGCCTGACTCCCGGGCGCTGGTTCGCAGTCCGCTTACCGCGGCAGGAAGAGCGGGGCGCCCGGGCCCATCGGGATGCCGGCCCAGATCCAGAGGGCCAGCAGCACCGTCCAGACGACGAGAAAGACTGCCGAATAGGGCAGCATCGTGGCGATGAGCGTGCCGATGCCGGCGTCCGGCTCGTACTTCAGGGCGAAGGTCAGGATCAAGGGAAAATAGCTCATCAAGGGCGTGATGATGTTGGTCACGCTGTCCCCGACGCGGAACGCCCCCTGCACCAGCTCCGGCGAATAGCCGAGCAGCATGAACATCGGGACGAACACCGGCGCGAGCAGGGCCCATTTGGCGGAGGCGCTGGAGATCAGCAGGTTCACAAACGCCGCGAACAGCACCAGGGCGATCATCAGCAGAATCGGCAGTTGCTGCAGGCCGAGGGCCGAGACCAGTCCCGCGCCCTTCACGGCCAAAATCACTCCAAGGTTCGTCCAAGTGAAGTAGGAAATGAATTGGGCGGCGAAGAAAGCTAGGACGATAAAGGAGGCCATCGCCTTCATCGTGCCGGTCATCCCGGCCATAATGTCGTGGTCGTTGCGGAGTGTCCCGGCGGCGAGGCCGTAGGCGATGCCGGGGAGGAGCCCGAAGAGGAAGATCACCGCGCCGAGGCCGCGCATGAAAACCGATTGTTCGAACGACGGGTTGCCGGGCGTGCGGAGGAAGCCGTCGGCGGGCAGCAGGCCCCAGAGGGCTAGGCCGGTGAGGGCAACGGCGGTGGCGGTGGCCGCGAGGAGCCCGCGACGTTCCGCGGGGGAGAGCGGCTTCAGTTCATCGCGGGGCGTCTTGCCCCGGTACTCGCCCAGCCGCGGTACGACCACGCGATCGGTCACCCAAGTGCCGGCAACCGTGAGCGCGAAGGTGGAGACCGCCATAAAGTAGAAGTTGGCGGTAGCGGCGACGGAGTAGCCCGGGTTGACCACGCGGGCCGCGGCCTCGGAGAGGCCGGCGAGGAGGACATCGACCGAGCCGACCAGCAGGTTGGCGCTGTAGCCACCGGAAACCCCGGCGAAGGCGGCGGCGAGGCCCGCCAAGGGGTGGCGGCCGACCGCATGGAAGGTGGCCGCGGCCAGCGGGATCAGCAGCACGTAGCCGACCTCGCTGCCAGCGTTGGACATGACCCCCGCGAAGACGATCATCGGCGTGACCAGCCGTCGCGGGGTGGCCAGCACGGCGAGGCGCAGGGCCGCGCCCATCAGGCCCGAGTGTTCCGCGATCCCGATGCCCAGCAGGCAGACGAGGGAGATGCCCAAGGGGGGATAAGCGAGAAAGTTGCGGATCGGCTCCAGCAGCATCCGGTGCACGCCCTCCAGGGAGAGCAGATTGACTACGGCCACGGTCTTGCCGGTGCCGGGGTGGACGGCGGAGACGCCGGCGAGGTGGAGGAGCCACGAGAGGACGACCACCGCCGCGGCGAGCGCCAGGAATAGGGTGGCCGGGTGGGGGAGGGCGTTGCCGGCCCGCTCCACGGCATTGAGGAATCGGGGCAGCAGGGCGGGGCGGGACGGGGTGGTTTCCAGCGGAGGCATTGCGAGGAGAAAGCGGAGACGCCCGCTCACGGCAAGCTGAGCGCGCACTTCCGCGGCGCGAGGAGGCGACCCACGGAAAGCGCGAGGCGCGCGATTTTGCCCGAGCGGAAGCCTGCAACCGCCGGGCGGGTAGGCGACCCATCGAGCGTTGGGGTGGGTGTAAGGACAGAAACGCCAGCGAGCCCGGGAAAGAGAGCCGGTCTGGATTCCTTGAGCGTGCAGCGGGTCAGGATGCCGCAGAGGCCTCTCGTGACCAAGGGCGAGGCCTAGAAGATCGAGATGGCACGGACGCTCTCAAAGACGACCCAGAAGATGCCGCCCAGGAGCGTGCAGCGGAGGGCCCGCTTCACCAGGGCGCGGCTGCGCAGTACGGCGGAGAGGAGGTCCGCGCGCATGCGCGAGCGGTTCGCCCCAGCCATGAAGCTCACGAAGTGCGGATTGCGGAAGCGGGCCGCATCGCGGGAGCGCGACGCGGCGGCGGTCGCGCTTGGGCGCGGGCCAGAATGGAAGCGAGCTCTCCGCACGCGGTGACTCACGAAGTTTGGGGTGGTGATTTCAAGCGGAAAGCCCCTACGGTCCCGGTTTTTCCGCGAGTTTTCCGCCGATGCATCACTTCCGTTATTCCGGTCCCGACCTCCACTGCGAATCCGTTGACCTGGCCGCTGTCGCGCGCCTCTACGGCACGCCGACCTACGTCTACAGCGCGACGACCATGGAGGATAATTACCGTCGCCTGCAGCGCGGGCTGGAAGGGCTCGATGCCCACCTCTGCTACGCGATGAAGGCCAATTCGAATTTGGCCGTGCTGCGGAACTTCGCGAACCTCGGGGCGGGCTTCGACCTGGTCTCGGGCGGCGAGATCCGCCGGGTGCTAGCGGCCGGCGGCAAGGTCCGCGGGAGCGTGTTCGCCGGGGTGGGCAAGACGGAGGGCGAGATCGCCCTGGCCCTGGAGCACGGGATCTTCTCGTTTCACGTCGAGAGTGAACCGGAACTGGCGCGCATCAACCACGTGGCGGGCCGGCTCGGGGTGAAGGCGCCGGTGGCGATCCGGGTGAACCCGGACGTCGACGCGCACACGCACGCCAAGATCACGACCGGGAAGAGCGACAACAAGTTCGGCATCCCCCTGACGCACGCGGCCGCGGCCTATGAAGCGGCCGCTCAGTACCCGCACCTACAGATCCGGGGCGTACAGATGCACATCGGTTCGCAGCTCACCTCCGTCGCCCCGTTCGTCGAGGCGGTGAAGAAGGTGGCCCCCTTCGCGGCCGAACTGAAGCAGCGTTACGGCATCCAGTACTTCTCGATCGGCGGCGGGATGGGCATCATTTACCGGGATGCCTTGGCGAGCGGAGCCACCCAGTGGTGGGAGGCGCAGCCGGCCGATCAACGGCCCCTGACGCCCGAGAGCTACGGCGCGGCCCTCGTGCCGCTGCTGCGGCCGCTCGGCCTGAAGATTCTGCTGGAGCACGGGCGCTTTATGGTCGGCAACGCCGGGGCTCTCATCTCGCGGGTCGAGCACCTCAAGCGCGGAGCGAATCGAAACTTCCTCGTGGTGGATGCGGCGATGAACGACCTCGTCCGGCCCGCGATGTACGACAGTTACCACGAGATCGTGCCGCTGCACCGGGACTCGTCCCGCCGGGCGCTGGTAGCGGACATCGTCGGCCCGATCTGCGAGAGCGGTGACTGTTTCGCCAAGGAGCGGCAGCTGCAGGAGTTGGGTGAGGGGGAGTTGCTGGCCTTCCTCAGTGCCGGCGCCTACGGCTACACGATGGCGAGCCGCTACAACACCCGCGGGATGGCCGCCGAGGTGATGGTCCGGGGCAGCGCCTTCGAACTGGTGAACGCCCGCGAGACCTTCGAGCAGATCATCGCTGGGGAGAAGGTGCCCGCCTTCCTGGAGTAGTTCCGCGATGCGCTTCGTCGTGGCCGGCGCCGGTGCCTGGGGAACCGCCTTCGCGGTCCATCTGGTGCGCCTCGGCCACGCGGTGGTGCTTGTGCCGCGCCGGCCGGAGCAGGCCCGGGCGCTGGCCGCGGCGCGGGAGAATGACGAGTACCTTCCGGGCGTGGCCCTGCCCGCCGGCGTTGAACTGGCCGGGGATCTCACCGCGGCCGCCGCCGGCGCCGCGGCCGTGCTGCTGGCCTGCCCGGCGCAGTCACTGCGAGAAACCGCCGCGCTGGCCGGGTCCGCTCCTTGGCTTATCAGCCTAGCCAAGGGCCTCGAGGCCGGCACCCACGCTCGGCCGTCGGAGGTCATCGCCGCCGCCCGCCCGGGCGCCCGGGTTGCGGCCCTGAGCGGCCCGACCAATGCCATGGGCGTCGCCCGCGCCGATCCTTCGGCGATGGTGCTCGCGGCCGAGCGCTGCGACGCGGAGCTCACCGCCCTGCAAATGGCCCTGAGCGGCCCGGCCCTGCGCGTCTACGCGTCCGAGGACCTGCCCGGCGTGGAGTATGGCGGTTGCCTGAAGAACATCTATGCGATCGCGGCCGGCTGCTGTGACGGGCTGCGCTTGGGCGACAACACCAAGGCCGCCTTGCTGACGCGCGCGCTGGCGGAGATGGTCCGGGTGGGCGGGTCCTTGGGCGCGCGGACGGAGACCTTTTACGGCCTGAGCGGCTTCGGGGATCTGGTGGCGACCTGCTATGGCGGCTGGAGCCGCAACCGGGAGTTCGGGCAGCGGATCGGCGAGGGCCGGCCGGTGGCCGAGCTGCTCGCGGGGCGCCGCACGGTGGTCGAGGGCTACCGGACGACGGAGGCCTTCGCCGCTCTGGTGCGGGAACGTGGGATCGAGGCGCCCATCTTGACGGAGACGCGCGCCTTGCTCTTCGCGGGCAAGCCGCCTGCGGCCGCGCTGGATTCCCTGATGCGCCGCGGCCTGCGGCGGGAATAGGGACCACCCGGCCGGGGCCGGGCTTCAGCCCAGCTCCCGCACCGCGGCGGTCAGGCGTTCCGGGGCCTCGCGCAGGGCCTCTGCCAGCGGCAGCCCCGGGGGCGAGATCGAACGCGCCACGAGGCCCGGGGGAGGGTCCGGCACCGTGGCTTGGCCGGCCAGCACCACGACCCGCTTGCCCTGAGCCAAGGCCCGCGCCGCCACCGCGCCCGGACCCTTCCCTTGCAGCGAACTGGCGTCGAAACGTCCCTCTCCGGTAAGGACCAGATCCGCCGCCGCCAGTCGCGCCTCGAGGTCGAGCCACGCCGCGACTAGGTCGAAGCCGGGCAAGAGGCGCGCCCCGGCCGCCGCCATCAGGCCGAAGGCAATGCCCCCCGCCGCCCCCGCCCCCGGGACCTCCGCGAGGTGCTCGGGTTGCCCGCAATGGACGCACAGGGCCCGGGCGAGCCGGACGCTCGCCGTATCCAGTTGCGCCCAATCCTCCGCTCGCAAGCCCTTCTGGGGCCCGTAGGTCGCCGCGGCCCCGTGGGGGCCTGCCAGAGGGTTGGTCACGTCGCAGGCGATCCGCAGCGGCGGCAGGGCAGGGTCGACGGCGCCCGCGAAGCCCGAGGCGTGCGCCCAATGCCGCGGGATGGGGTTCGCCAAGGGAGCGCCCTGCGCGTCCACCGTCCGCAGGCCCCAAGCGGTAAGTGCGCCCAGTCCGAGATCGTGGGTCGCGCTGCCGCCCACCCCGAGCAGCACGGCGCCCGCCCCGGCCGCGGCGGCGGCGCGGATCAGTTCCCCGGTGCCCGCGGTGCTGGTTTCCCACGGGTCCCGGGCGGCCGCCGCCAGCAGCGCCAGGCCGGAGGCGGAGGCCATTTCGAGCACGGCGACCGGCCGGCCCGCGGCGCCGGCGGGCAAATCCAGCAGGGTGCGGGCGCCGGCCGGGATGCTGGCCCAAGGCACCAGACCGAAGGCCGCGGTCACCGGCTGGCCCCGGGGCCCGGTCACCGTTTCCGTTTGGAGGGTGCCGCCAGCGGCGCGCGTGAGGATGTCGGCGAAGCCCTCGCCCCCGTCCGCGAGGGGGCAGGCGTCCAGTTCCCAGGCGGGGTGGCGTTCGCGCAGGGCGGCCGCGGCGAGGGCGCAGGCCGCGGGGGCGGTCAGGCAGTCCTTGAACTTGTCGAACGCGAGGAGGACGCGCATCGCTCAGGCCTCCGGCAGGCGGCGGAAGCGGGGTTGGCGGACGCCCGCGAAGGTCACCTCCTCGGTGAACATCGCGGCCGGGCGGACCCAGAGGCCGCCTGCGCCATAGAGGGCCTCGTACACGACGAGGGGCTCGAGGGTCTCCGAGTGCCGGGCGAGGCCGACGACGCGGTACCGGCCGCCCTTGTAGTGCACGTAATGGCCCGGGGTGGGCGCGGCCGGGAGGGGAGGCAGCGGGTCGTTCATCGGCGGCCCGTACTTGGGCGGGCCGGGCCGGCGCGGCGATGCTTTTCTCGGGGCCTCGACGCCACCCGCTGGCGGGCGGGGCCGTGGGGCGGTTTCCGGGCTGGCCTTCGCGTCTCCACGGGGGAGCGTAGCAATGGCTTCTCGCGGGAGCATCCGCTTCCGGGCGTCCACCTCGGCCGGAATGCCTTGATGGTGGGCGACCTCGCCTCCGTTCCGATCGTGCTCGCGGACGGCGGCGAGTTTTATTCCCCGGGCTCCTATTCGCAGCTGTTGCCCCATTCCTCGGGCCGGCTGGATTGGATCTGCTTCCTAACGCTGCGAATCCCGGCGGGAACCGGCTGCTTTACCCCGGTGAGGTTGACCGGTGGTCGGGCCTGCTGTGGCGGGAGACTAGGCGGACCGTAAACTCCTGGAGTCTAAGAGACAGTGCGCAGCTTACCTTGTCCCATTTCGCGGTGCGGGAGGACCGGAGACCAGCGAGTTGGTGATCAACCTGAGCCGCCTGTTCCAGCGTTCGCCGCCCGAGGGCATCGACCGGACCTCCGACGCGTATTTGTACCGCGTGCCCGTGCCATGAGCGGGCGGTCACGGGGCGGAAAGCATCTGCGCCGCCAGTCCGCAAGCGCGCCACGCGGGGCTTGTCCTGAGCGGGGGCTTGCGCAAGGCTCCGCGGCGATGACCCCTCCTCGGGCCGCCCCGACCCCTTGGGCGCGCCTGGCGCGCCTTTCCCTTGCCCAATGGATGCTGCTCGCGGCGGCCGGCGGCGTCGCCTGCGGGCTCCTTGCCCCCGGCTTGGCCTCCTCGCTGGGGATCGTGACCGACATCTTTCTCCGCCTGATCCGCGCCATCGTCGCGCCGGTGCTGGTCGGGGTGCTGATCCGTGCCGTGGGTGGCGCGGGCAGCTTGGGCGACCTGGGGCGGCTCGGCTGGAAGTCGCTGCTCCTCTTCGAACTGTTCACCACCGTGGCCCTGCTGCTCGGGTGGGGGGCGGCGCTCGTGTTTGAACCCGGCCGGGGCGTGGCCCTCGCGACCGCGGCGCCCCCGGCGGTGAACGCGTGGTCGCTGCGGGACCTGCTCGTGAACGCGTCCCCGACCAGCATCTTCGACGCGATGGCGCGGGGCGATGTGCTGCAGATCCTGGTGTTCTGCCTGCTGTTCGGCCTCGCCTGCCTGGCGGCGGGCGAGAAGGCGCGGCCGGTGCTGGACCTCGCGGAGGCGGTGGTGGCGGTGGCGTTCCGCTTCACCCATCTGGTGATGTTCCTGGCGCCGGCAGCTGTCTTCGCGGCCCTGGCGGGCACCGTCGCGGGCAGCGGGGCCGGCGTCCTGATGGGTCTGGCGCGGTTCGTTTTGGTGTCCTGGGGTGCGGAGCTCCTGTTCCTGTTCGGGGGCTTTGGCATGGCCCTGATAGTGGGCGGGGTCCCGCTCCGGCGCTTCCTGCGGGAGGTGCGGGAGCCCTTCTTGATCGCCTTCGCCACCACCTCCAGCGCGGCTGCCCTGCCGCAGACGCTTGAGAACCTGGAGCGCTTCGGCGTGCCGCGGCGCATCCTCGGTGTCGTGGCGCCGCTGAGCGTCAGCCTGAACCTGTGCGGCAGCACCCTCTTTCTCGGGCTCGCGACCCTCTTTATCGCCCAAGCGGCCGGCATCCCGTTGTCGTGGCCGCAGCAGTTGATGATTTTGCTCAGCCTGAAGCTCACCAGCAAGGGTGTGGCCGGCATCCCGCGGGCGAACCTCGTGGTGCTCGCCGCCCTCTTCCAAAGCTTCGGCCTGCCCCCCGAGGGGCTAGGGCTGCTGCTGGCGATCGACGCCTTCATCGATCCCATCCGCACCAGCGTGAACGTCGTCGGCCACTGTACCGCCCCCACGCTGGTCGCCCGCTGGGAGGGCACGTGCTTTCCGGCGCCAGCCGCCGGCGGCGGCTGAACCCAGGATTGCCTTGGCCAGCGCCTTCCCGCCCCCTGTGCCCACTGCCGGATGAGCCTGTTGCTTCTGTTTGACCTTTCCCTGCAAGGCCGCGCCGGCGTGCGCGGTTTGGAATTCCTCCAGCCCGACGGCACCCTCGCCACCCGGACCTTCGGGGAACTTGAGGCCGCCAGCAACCGCCTCGCCCGCCTGCTGCGGGCGCGGGGCCTCGCGACCGGGGACCGCCTGGCCTTCTTCCTGCAGAACCGGCCCGAGGTGATCGAACTGTGGCTCGCCGCGGTGAAGCTCGGGCTGATCTTGATCCCGGTGAACGTCCTCTACCGGGCCCGGGAACTGGCGCACATCCTCACCGATGCCGCCCCGACGGCCGTCGTGACCACGCCCGACCTTGCGGCCCACCTCCCCGCCGGGACGGCCGTCTGGGATGTCACCGCCCTCGCCGCGGCCGCCGCCGGCGAGGAGGCCACGCGGATCGCGGCGCCGGCGGACGCGGACACGCCCCTCTCCCTGATTTACACCTCGGGTACCACGGGCGCGGCCAAGGGGGCGGTGCTGACCCAGGGCAATTTCGCGACCAACGCCCTCACGCTGGTCACCGCGTGGCGCATCAGCGCGGCGGACCGTTTCCTGTGCAGTCTCCCGCTGTTCCACGTCCACGGCCTCGCCAACGGCATCCATTGCTGGCTGCTGAGCGGGTGTGTGCTGCGTTTGACGGAGCGCTTCGAGCACGCACGGGCGGCGGCGTGGTTCGAGGAGTTCCGGCCGACCCTGTTCTTCGGGGTGCCGGCGATGTTCATCCGGCTGCTGGAACTGCCCGCGGACCAGGCGCGCGTCTTCGGCGGGCGGCTGCGGTTGGCCGTCTCCGGGTCGGCGCCCTTGCCGGCGGAGGTCCACGCGCGGTTTCGCGAGCTTTACGGGTCCGTGATCCTGGAGCGCTACGGGATGACCGAGACGCTGATGAACGTGGGCAACCCCTACGAGGGCGAGCGCCGGCCGGGGACGGTCGGGCTGCCCTTGGCGCACGTGGCCCTGCGCGTGTGCGACGAGGCGGGCGTGACGGTGCCGGTGGGCACGTCGGGCGAAGTCTGGGTGAAGGGCCCGAATGTCTGCGCCGGCTACTGGCGCCGGCCCGAGGCGACCGCGGCGGCGTGGCGCGACGGCTGGTTCCGCACCGGGGACATCGGGGTGCTCGCGCCGGATGGCTACCTGACTTTGCAGGGCCGGCGCAGCGATCTGATCATCTCGGGGGGCTTCAACATCTATCCGCGGGAGATGGAGGAACTCCTGCTGGAGCAGCCGGGCGTGAAGGAGGTGGCGGTGGTGGGCACGCCGGATCCGGTGCGCGGCGAGGTGCCGGTGGCGTACGTCGTCGCGGGCTTGGAATTTGACGAGGCGGCGGTCGCCGCCCGCTTGCGGGAGCAGTTGGCCTCCTTCAAGCAGCCGCGGGCCTTCGTGCAGGTGCCGGCGCTGCCCCGGACGGCGTTGGGCAAGGTCCAGAAGCACCTCTTGCCGCCTTGGCGGGCCTGAAGCCGATGAATCCCGCCACGCTCTCGCTGT
>VHCI01000113.1 GCA_016871775.1 Verrucomicrobiota bacterium
CCACGGTGCCACCGATGCGGAGGTTGGCTAGGCCGGTGTCGATGATGTCGCCGGAGACGGAGGTAGCGGTGAAGCTTCCCGTCGCGCTGGCCGGCATCGTCACGGTGCCGAGGTTGAGCGTGCCATCCTCGGTGATCGTGATGTTACGGGAAGCGGTGGTGGTCTCCAGGGATACACGACCGAAGTTGTTGCTGGTATTGGTCAGCGTGATGTTGCCAGTGGCCTTGAACGAGGCCGAACCGAAAACCCGGAGCGCGGCGCTCTGGAAGAGGTTCACGCTCGTGGTTGCGGCGAGGGAGTTCACGTTGGTGTTGCCGAGCGTCAGATTGCCCGACGACTGCACCGCGGCGGCGCCGCTGGGAGCCGAGATGTTGGCGGTCACGACATTGCCCGTGGTGGTGAAGGCACCGTTACGGGTGGTCGTGCCACCGATCAGTACGGAGCCATTGGCGGCGCTCAGGTTGAGCGTTCCGTTGTTGGTCACGACCACGTTCGCGTCCGGATCCTCGAGGATGCTGCCCGTGCGGCTCGTCAGGGTGGTAGTGCCGCGCGAGCTCAGAGTACCGAGGCGTATGGTGCCATCTTCAACCAGCGTCACAGTGCGGGCACCGTCCGTATTGTTCACGCGCAGCTCGACGCGGCCGAAGTTGTTGCCGACGTTATCGAGGACAATGTTGGCGTTGTTCGTGGTGAAACTCGCGAGGCCGAAGCTGCGGACGGAGGTATTGGAACCGACTTGCCTGATGGTGCCCGAGTTACCAGCGGAGCCGTTGGCGGCTTCAGCAACAAGGGAGCCGACCGTCAGGTTGCCGAGTCTCAGGTCCCAGGTGTTGGCGAGCGTGCCAGCACCAGCCTTGGCCGTCATGTTGCCGGCGTTATCGAGGACAATGTTGGCGTTGTTCGTGGTGAACTTCGCGAGGCCGAAGCTGCGGACGGAGGTACTGGAACCGACTTGCCTGATGGTGCCCGAGTTACCAGCGGAGCCGTTGGCGGCTTCAGCAACAAGGGAGCCGACCGTCAGGTTGCCGAGTCTCAGGTCCCAGGTGTTGGCGAGCGTGCCGCCACCAGCCTTGGCCGTCACGAGGCCCGCGGCGGAGCCGGAGATCGTGAGGTTCGAGACGTCGTTGATGGTCACGGCGCCCGTGCTGTTGTTCAGCACCACAGCGTTGAACTCATTGGCGCCACCGAGGGTGACATTCTGAGCGACGGTAGCGTTGCCCGCGGACACGGAGGCCGTGCCACCGACGGTCAGGCCGCCGCCGCCGGACTGCGTGATCGCGCCGGCGGAGGCGGTGGCGCTCAGGTTACCGGACACGGAGGTCGCCGTCGCGTTATTGAAGTCAACCGCGCCACCAGAGTTGAGCGACAAACCGCCAGTGATGGCGACCGCACCGACCGCGATATCTTTGCCCGCGGAGGTCGTGACGGCGAGGTTGCCGGTCAGGACGGTGCTGGTGCCGATCGTCACGCTGCTGTTGGAGGTGACGGAGGCTTGGCCGTTGCCGGCGACATTCAGCGTGCCGAAGGAGTTGGCGGCACTGTCGAGCGTGATGCTATTGTTGCCGGTGACGGCGAACGTGGCGGCTCCTGCGACGGTGAGGGTGCCGCTGTCGATGATGCCGCCCTGGACGCTGGAGGCGGTCAGGGTCGTGGCACTGACGTTGCCCAGATTCAGGGTGGTGGTCTCAGCAATGGCGACGGTGCCGGG
Source organism: Verrucomicrobiota bacterium (assembly GCA_016871775.1). Lineage (GTDB taxonomy): Bacteria > Verrucomicrobiota > Verrucomicrobiia > Opitutales > Opitutaceae > ER46. Next base: position 1,709 of record VHCI01000113.1, read on the forward strand.
GGCGGTGCCGGTCGGATTGCTGACGCTGACCGCGCCGGTGCGGACGCTGGGGGCAATCGCGCCGTTCTTGGTCGCGGCATCCAGCAGAACATTGCCACCGGAGGTCACGAGGTTCACATTGCCGAACACGCTGACCGGGGAATAGTCGTTGTCACCGATGTTACCGAGGTTGGCCGCGGCGGCGCCCCCGGCGCCGCTGTTGGTGAGGTTGATCGACAGGTTGCCGCCGATACTCAGGGCCTGAGCGGCCGTGCCGGCGCCGGTACCGAGGGTCACGTTGGTTTCAACGCCGACCGCGTTGACCGTCACGTTGGTTTCCGCGCCGACCGCGTTGACCGTGAGGTCACCGGTAAGGTTCGTGGTGCCGAGGGTGATCGAATTGGTGTTGGCGAGAACCGCGGCGGCGCCAGTCTGGCGGATGACCCCGGTGCCTTGGAACGCATTGGACTGGGAGAGGTCGATGTTGCCGAGGGCCGTGGCGGTGTGGGTCATCCTTTCGGTGGTGGTGGTGATGATCTTGCCGGCGGCCTGGCTGATGCGGTGGTGGTGGTGATGATCTTGCCGGCGGCCTGGCTGATGTTTCCCGCGGCAGCGGTCAGGGTCACGGTGCGGTTGGAGTTGATCGCGCCGATCGTGACATTACCCGCGGTGGCGTTCAGCGAGACTGTGCCCGCCGCGGCCGCCGTGCCAGCCGTCAAGGTGCCAGCGCTGGTATTGATGGCGGTACCGATCAGGTTGATGGCGCCGCCGTTGGTCGCGCTGTTACCCGAAGCCGCTACGGTGGTTCCAACGTCGGAAACGATGTTGCCGGTCGTGTTGATCGTAACTCCGCCCGAGGTAACCAGGGCGCTGATGGTGCCGATCTTCACATTGCCGAGACCGGTGAAGCTGAAGCTTGAGTTGTTCGAAACGGTGCCCGAGAGGGTACCGCCAACGGTACTGTTCTGCGAGATCGAGACGCCCGTGCGGGTGTTCGCACCGGTGGTACTGAAGTCGGCGTTCCCGGCGACGGCAATGGTCCCGACCGTCGCGATCGCCGGGAAGGTGGCGAAGCCAGCGGCGGTCACCGCGAGGCTGCCACCGAGGGTGGAGTTCGCCAGGTAAATGTCGCTGACGTCCTTGACCACCACCGCGCCGGCGGCGGCGGAACCGACCGCCGTGTTGAGCGAGATGTTGGAGAAGTCGTTGCCGACGTTGTCCAAGGTGATGTTGTTGCTGCCCGTCGTGGTAAACGTGGCCAGGCGCAGCATATTGGTCGTGTCACCGACCGTGATCGTGCCGGTGCCGGCGCCAGTTGCCTGCGTGATGTCGCTGTTGGTAGCGGTGGCCGCGAGGTTGCCGCGGACGAGCACGTTGCCGTTCGCTGCGAGGCTGAGGGGGGTGGCCGCGTTCACCGAGCGAACCGTGACGTCACCGCTGGCGTTGACCGAGGCCAGCGAGAGGGAGCCGCTGGCCGCGCTGACGGAACTGGTGAAGATCGGGGCGGCCGCGCCGGGGGCAGCCGGGTTCGGAATGCCGATGCTGATCGCACCATTGCTGGCAGCAATAGCTCCCGGAAGAGAAACGAGGTTACCGCTGGTGAGGAAGGACCCATTGTCCTCGTTCAGCGTGCTCAGCACGAGGCCACCGGAAGCGGTGACCGAAGCCCCGCTATGGACATTGATCGTACCGCCGGGGGCGAGAATAAACACCCGACCGTTGGAATCGATGTTGCCCGCAATAGTAGCGGTGTCGACCGCGGCGGTAGTGCCCACGCGGTTCAGCACCGCGCCGCCCGCCGGCATCTGGAAGTTGTAGGTTTCGCCCGCAGCAATCAGGAATTTGCCAGCGCCCCATTGCAGGACCGCACGGTCCGACGAGGAGATGGTGGCCACAGAGCCAACAGTGGCGACGGACGCGGATCCATTCTGGACCGCGAAGTCAGCCGAGGTCGGCAGGGCCGCCCAGACGGGACTCGGCAGAATGGCCACGGGGCCAACCGCCAGCATCGCAGTGAACAACTTGCGAAGCGAGAGACTAACATTCGATCGATTTTTCATTGAGGTGATACGTGTATGTGTGACTGGATTACGCCTAGCGGTGAAGGAGTGAAGGGTAGGCTCCGAATAGTGGCAAGAAGATTTTTTAGGGTCGCCGGAGCCGCCCGAAAAGGAGATGGAGGGCCGGCGCGGAGCGAAAATCGCTCACTCGCGCCACGAACGTCCCGCCCGAAACGCCTCCAGCCGGGCCTCGGTCAGTTTGGCGGTCGCGGCATCGTTGGCCAGGCGCGACGCCGCCAAGGCCGCCTCCGCGGTCCGCACCGCATCCTCGAAGCGCCCCTGCTCCGCCCAGGCCGCCGCCAAGGTATTGAGATAAGTGGCCGAAGCAGGGTCGGCACGGACCGCCTCCTCCGCCCACCTCACCGCCTCCGCCCCATTCCGCAGTGCATCGACCTTGCAAGTGGCCAGCACCCACGCAAGGTACGCTGCCAGACTGGCATCCGAATGCTCGGCTAGGGCCGTCCGGTAGAGCAAAATTGCCTCCGCCGGGCGCTGCGCCCGGTAGAAGCTGGCCGCCCCGTTGGCGTACATCGTGGGCCGCTCCGGCCCCGGGGAGCGGCGGATCGCCTCCACGAGGGACTGGGCAGACTGCTCGAACTCATTGCGCCCAAATTGGATATCGGCTTTCTTGAACCACGGCTGCGGCGCCTGAGGTAGGGCCTGGATCAGGGTATCAAAGTCCTTTTCGGCCGCCGCCGTCTCCCCCAGCTCCAGCTTGGTTAGGGCGACGTTGAAGATCGCATCCGCCTCGGTCTGGTCCCAAGCCACCTTAACCAGCAACACAAACAGATTCAACGACTTGAACTCATCCGGGAGACGATAGGGGATAGCCTGCAGCCACGTCGGCACAACCTTGTCCACGAGCAGCAGGTGCCCAAAGGTCTTCTTCACTTCCTCGTCTGGCAGGGTCGGATTCAGGAGTTTGAAATACGGGCCGATGAAGTTCTCCTCGGACAAAATCGAGAGGTGGGTGACCCCGTGCTGGCGGATCAGCGCCTTGGCCTCGTCCACGGAACGGGCCGCGAGGATGTTCCCCGCCGCCTTCAGGCCCGCGTTATTCTCCCAGTAGAGAGTTCCTAACGTCTTGAACCGGCCGTAGTAACCGATGCCCGTCGAGCTGTTGGGACTACTGACGAGCACAATGTCGCCTTCGGGCTGGGTTGCCCGCAGGGCGCGAGCGATGTCGCGGAACAGGGGCGAGTAGGCATCGGCGGGCGCGATGCGCATCTCCGCGACGTCCTCCCGGGTCATCACGACCCGGCGCACGGAGTTCACCCCGTAAAGAAGCGACGCGGCCACCCCGACCAGGACCCAACGGAGCATCGGGCGCACCCCGTGCAAGCAGACAATCGCCAGCACCAACGAAAGCACGATGAATGGCCCGGTCGCGTTGAGTAGCCAACGGGACTGCCAGAGCGAGAGCGCCAGCGCCAAACCGCACACGGCCGTGCAGAAGAGCAAAATCAACGGCCGGCGTCGGGATACCAACAGGGCCACGGCGGCGAGGAACAGGGGGATGTTCTCGATAATCGCGACGTCGATGAACGGCCGGGGGCCGAGGCGGGCGAGGGTCTTGTGCAGCGGGAGGAATTCCTGGATGTGCTGGTTATGGAGGGCCGCCAGAAAGGGGTCCGCGACGGTGAAGACCTGGGCTTTGAAAAGGACGATCGTGAGCGGCGCCACTGCGGCGAGGGCGGCCCCGAGGGCCAGCCGGGGCCAACGGAGCAGCGCCGCGCGGCAACCGCCCAGCCACCAGACGGACAACTCCGCCAACAGTTCGCCTGCGCCCCACCAAGCCATCGCATAGAGGGGGTGGTTCACCTCCAGCCGGACCCCCAGGTGCTGCGGGAAGTATTCGAGCAGGTAGAACCCCAGGCTCGCCCCCGCCCCCACCCGGCCCCAGAGGCGCCAGGCGTCCGGCTCGAACTTTAGGCCCAGCGCGGCCGCCCGCCGTCCGGCGACCAAGGTGACCAGGGCCGCCGCGACGCCGATGAAGGCGATCGTGGGAATGACCGAAGCGGCGCCGACCCACATCCCGAAGGCCCCGCCCAACGCGGAAACCACGGCCGCCCGCCGCACTTGGCGGGAGGATTCGGGGAGCGACGTCTCGGGCGCCGCCTGCGGTCGCCACCACCCCATCCCCATCAGGACCACGCCCAGCACCAGCGTGAAAACGCTCGCCGCAATCAGGCCGTGATGGTCCACGTAGGCTGGAAAGAAGCCCTCATAAAAGCGGTTGTGCCCGCCCATCGCGATCGCGACCAGCAGTCCACCCAGCAAGCCAGTGCGCCGCGCCGTCCAGCCGGAAATGAGCACGATCGCGATAAACAGGGTCACCCCCGGCAGCCAGAGTGTCATCCGTTCCACCGCCTGCGGCAGGGGTCGGCCGGTGAGCCAGTGGTCCAACTTGCCCGCTCCCGCGATGGCCCAGGCCCACGCGGAGTTCCAATGCACCTCCCGACCGTGGGGGGCGTTGTCGATGTCGGTCCGACGGAGCCGGATCTGATCTCCTTCAAGGAGCGTCAGGGCGTGCCGCACCCAAGTCTGGGCGTCGGCGGCAAAGCCCGGGTAAGCGGCCTGCAGGGGGGTGCCCGCCTGCGCAGCGCCGCGGAGGCCCATTCCTTCGGCGACACCCAAGTAGCGCTGGAGGTACCAGGCGTGGCCAAAGATGAGGGCGCCCAGCACCATCCAGGCCGGGATCAGCACCGCCCACCGGAACGCGGGAGTCTCGTGGCTGAGCTTCATCGGCGGGAGGGAAAATGGACGACCATACAGGGCCTTCAGCGCTGCCAGCGCGGGGCGCGCCAAGCAAGCGCTTTGGCGCCACACGGCCCGATCGCCGAGGCGCGCCCCGCTCGAACCGGCTTTACGGTCCCGTAAATTCCGCGCAAGCCGCCCGCAGGGATCGCGCCCTAAGCTCCCGAAAATGTGCCGCCTGATCCGGCTCACCTCCCGCCCTGCCCTTTCCGCCCCGCGGCATTTCCCCTGTTCCGAGGCCGTGAGCCCACCGACCGGGCTTGCGGTGAGCTGGTCGAACCCGCCTGCCGCGAGCCTGTCGAACGGTTTTGGCCTTGAACATCCCCGACCGCAAAAGGTCTCCTGCATTCCTGCCCATGTCTGTCCTCCGCCTCGCGCTCAGTCTCCTTTCCGCCCTCCTTTCGGCGGGGGTCGCACGCGCCGCCGAGGGCGCCCCAGCGGCCCCCGCGACGCCCGCCTCGCCCGCCGTCCCAGCCCCGGTCGCACCGCGGATCATTCTCCGGCAGCTGCTTTTCGCGGAGTCGATCGAGGCCGCCCAAGCCCTGCAGCCCGATCCGGCCAAGGGCTACATCGTGCTGACCGGCCCCTTGATCGGCAGCGATGTCGCATCGTGCTGACCGGCCCCTTGATCGGCAGCGATGTCGCCGAGCTGGGGCGCCGCCTCGCCGCGGGCGAAGGCCAAGCCATCTCCGACCAACTGCTCGTGGGCATCGTCCAGGTCACCACCGGCTTCTTCCGCCAGCGCGACCTGCCGGTGGCAGAGGTGATCATTCCAGCGCAGGACATCACCAAGGGCGTGATCCGGGTAGCCGTAATGCGGGGCAAGTTCCGCGAGATCAAATTCAAGGGCAACCGCTGGTTCAGCGACGCCCTGCTGCGGGATACCCTGCAGGTGCAGCGAGGCGAGATCATCCGCCTCTCCCAACTTGATCAGTCGATCAACTGGGCCAACACCAACCCGTTCCGCCGGGTGCGGATCCACATTGAGCCCATTCCCGACACCGGCGAGGCGGACCTCCACATCGGGGTCGAGGAAAAGCTGCCCCTGCGGCTTGCCCTATCCTACGATAACACCGGCAACGAACTGTTGGGCAACGACCGGCACACCGCCGCGATCACCTGGGGCAACCTCTTCGGCCGCGACCACCAAGTCTCCTACCAGTTCACGACCGCGCACGATCCGGACCTGATCCAAGCCCACGCCTTCGATTATCGCATTCCGCTGCCTTGGAGGCACTTGTTACTGCTCTCGGGTCAGCAGGCGAAGGTCGACGTTCCGCTTTACGAGGGCTACTTTAATCAGGCGGGCCGCAGTTCCGGGCTGGACCTGAAGTACCTTGCACCGCTGCGCGTCAAGGGCTGGATGGCTGAGGGTTCCGCGATGCTGAGCTTCAAGCGCTCCAATAATAACCTCGAGTTCGGCGGCGCGGAGGTCTTCGGGTCCGGGACCGACACCTTCACGGCCTCCGTGGGCGGGACGTTCATCCGACCCGACAAGCGGGGCCGCTGGGTATTGTCGCTCAACCTGACGGGCAGCCCGGGTGGGCTGAACTCTCGCAATTCGGATGCCGCCTATGGCGAAAGCCGGTACGAGGCGCGCGCCCGGTTCTTCTACGGCCAAGCCTGGGCGCAACGGGTGACCGTCCTCGCCCCCTCCGTCAGCCTCACCAGCCGGGTGATCGTGCACGGCGGGAGCAGCAGTAATCTGTTGCCCTCGGAACAGTTCTCTCTGGGCGGGATGGGCACCGTGCGGGGATACAAGGAACGCATCTTCTCCGGAGAGCGGGGCCTGCTGACCAACCAGGAGCTGACGAAGCAGTTGCCGGCGACTTCGCTGGGCAAGCGCGTGCCGCCACTGGAGACCTCCTTGGCGTTCTTCTGGGATTACGGGCGCGTCTACACCCATCAGGTGCGCACGGTCGAGCCGGAGAACTTCACCCTGCAGAGCGTCGGCTTCGGGCTGCGCGCGAACATCGGGACGCACTTCAGCGCCACGCTCGACTACGGGCGGCAGGCCAAGGATCCGAAGTACACCGACCTCGCCCGCGGCCGCCTGCACGCCCGGGTGATGCTGTCTTATTGAGCCTCCGCGGGAACCTCGGACGGAAAGCGCATCCCCTGCGCCGCGCCGGAGCCAAGAGGCGGGAGGTGCGAAAGCAGGGAAGGGCGGCGGAGCGCCTGACCGCAGCAGGCTCGGTAAGGATTAGCCGCGAAATGCGCAAAGGGTTAAATCCGCGATCGCGGCTGAGCGTAGCGCGCCACGCGCCGCAGAAAGAATTGGGAGGACGGATTCTGGCAAGGGCTCCAACCGCTGGGTTTCAGGCCGCGCAGCTTTTCGGCGGAGACGTTCTTGTCGCCTCGCCTCAATTCACGCGCTCCGGGCGTGCGGTCTTCACGCGCTCCGGGCGTGCGGTCTCGTCCGTCATCCGCTCCGGCAGGCGATAGACCTCGCCCTCCCGCGTGCAGAAATACAGATCCGAGGCCGTCGGCTCCAGCGGCGAACCATCCGCCCACAACGCGTAAAACCCCGGATCCGCCGCCACCGGCTGGCGCGCATACGAATGATTGAACCGCGAACCCGACGTCAGCGTGCGGCCACGCGTCCACGTCGCGCCCTCGTCGCGGCTCAGCCAAAGCACCATCTCCCCGCCCGTCCCCCGCGGCTGCGGCCCCGGATCCGACGGCGCGATGATCCGCCAGGTGCCGTCCGGCTCCGCGTACAACGTCCCGTGATCGTAGTTGTGGTCTGACGTGAAACACGCGCGGAACACCCATTCCTTCCCCGTCCAACGGGCCGTCCACCATTGGAAGGCCCCCGACTCGAGGCCGGGATTGTAGCCCTTGGAGGTCAAGTAAAGGATCACCGGGTGGCCAGCCGGGCAGGGGCTGGTTCATATACCAGATGCCGCGGTAGCCGTCGGCGACGGTCGTGCGGAGGTCATCCGGCGGCCGCGGGGGCGTGGCGGCAGGGAGGGTGGTGGCGAGCAGCAGGAGGGGCAGGCTGGGGCGCATAAAGGAACGCTGCCACGGTTGCGCGCGGGAGCAATGCCGCGGGGGGCCGGCGGTAGAGTCGCTCCGCGGACGGCGTTTTCGTCCCTCCGTCCGAGCAAGGATTGTCCAGCTACCTCGGACCGAAGCCCTCCCCTCGCCCTCCTCCCCGCGGTCCCTCCGTCTCCCCATCTCAGCCTACGGCCCGCCGCCCGTTTTCCCGGCATTTTCCCGCGGGCGTGGCACGAAAGGTGCTGACCCGAAAGCGGAAGACTGTGCTCTCGCGGGAACGATTTATCTCGACCGCGGCCCGGGCGCAGGACCCCCTAACCCTGCCCAACTCAGCCCAACGCATATGCCCAAGTACAAACTGGAATACATCTGGCTCGACGGCTACACCCCGCTGGCCAACCTCCGCAGCAAGACTCAGATCAAGGACTTCGCGAGCTTCCCCAAGCTGGCCGATCTGCCCGCTTGGGGCTTCGACGGCAGCTCTACCCGTCAAGCCGAGGGCAAGAGCTCCGACATCACCCTGAAGCCCGTCGCGGTCTACCCGGACTCCACGCGGAAAAACGGCGTGCTCGTGATGTGTGAGACCTACCTCCACACCGGCGTGGCCCACCCCTCAAACTCCCGCGCCACCATCCCGGATGATCCGGACACTTGGTTCGGCTTCGAGCAGGAATATTTCTTTTTCAAAGACGGCGCACCCCTCGGCTTCCCCGCTGGCGGCTTCCCCGAGCCCCAAGGCCCGTACTACACCGGGGTCGGCTACAAGAACGTCGGCTCGGTCGCCCGGAAGATCGTCGAGGAACACATCGACATCTGCCTCGACGCCGGCATCAACCTTGAGGGCATCAACGCCGAGGTCGCCAAGGGCCAGTGGGAGTTCCAGATCTTCGGGAAGGGCTCCAAGAACGCCGCCGACCAGATGTGGGTCGCTCGCTATATCATGGCCCGCCTTGGCGAGCAGTACGGCATCGACGTCGAGTTTCGCTGCAAGCCCATCCGCGGGCCCTTCGACTCGCCCCTCGACTGGAACGGCTCCGGCATGCACTCGAACTTCTCCACCAAGCACATGCGCGAGGTGGGAGGGAAGGCCTACTTCGAAAAGCTGATGGCCGCGTTCGCCAAGCATATGGACGAGCATATCGCGGTCTACGGGCCGGAGAACCACCTCCGCCTCACCGGCCTGCACGAGACGCAGTCGATCGACAAGTTCAGCTACGGCGTCGCCGACCGCGGCGCGTCGATCCGCGTCCCGCACAGCTTCGTCAATAACGGCTACAAGGGCTACCTGGAGGATCGCCGTCCGAACTCCGCCGCCGATCCTTACCTCGTGGCCGGCCGGATCCTGCGCACGATCCAGACGGTTGCGAAGAAGTAAGGTCGGACTTCCTTGTCAGGTCAGACCGGGCTTCCCGCCCGGTCTTTTTTTTTCCCCGCCGGCGCGGCGCTCGGCAGCGCGGCGCAAATCCCTCGCTCTCGCGTCATCCCCGATGCGTCCCCTCCCCTCCCTCGCCCTCCTGCTCGCC
>VHCI01000114.1 GCA_016871775.1 Verrucomicrobiota bacterium
GCGTCGCCCGACCGTCGCCGGAGGAGCTCCGCACGCTCGCCGGGTGGATCAAGTACGGGGCGCTTGGCATCGATCCCGCGGACCCCGATCCCGGGCACGTCACGGTGCGCCGCCTCAACCGGGCCGAATACCGTAACACCATCCGCGACCTGCTGGGCCACGATTTTAATAGCGAGGTGGAATTCCCCCCGGACGACAGCGGCGGCGGGTTCGATAACAACGGCGAGGTCCTCACGGTCTCTCCAATGCTCCTCGAGAAGTACCTCTCGGCGGCCGAGACGATCGTCGAAAAGGCCGTCCCGCGCGTGGCCCGCGTCCTGCGGGAGCGCACTTTCTCCGGCCGGGAGTTCCGCGCCCCGGGCGGCGGGGGCCCGTCCGGCGACCAGCTTAACGCCCGCCGCGCCGCTAGGGTCGCGCGGTCCCTCACTGTCGACACGGCGGACCGCTACCGCATCGTCTTTGAGCTGGAGACCCGGGGGACGTTCGACTTCGACCCGAGCCGCTGCCGCCTGATCGCGCGCGTCGATGGCCGGGAGGTCTTCGCCGAGGAGGTCGCGTGGTCCGAGCGCCGCCCGCTCCGCCGCGAGCTGGAGCTGGAATGGGCCGGGGGCCGCCACGAGGTCAGCTTTGAGGTCGTGCCGCTCGAACCCGCCGCCGCGTCGCCCGGGGCGTCCCGCCCGCAGGGCGTGCCCGGCGCCACCAGCGTCACGCTGCGGGTCAACACCGTCACCGTCCAGGGTCCGCTCGACCCGCGGCACTGGCTGCCGCCGGAGAACTACGCGCGATTCTTCCCGGAGGGCCCGGCCCCCGCCGATCCCGCCGCGCGCGACCGCTACGCGGGGCGAATCCTCGGGGACTTCGCCCGCCGCGCGTTCCGCCGCCCGGTCGAGCCGGCGCGGGTGGGTCAACTGGTGGCCCTGGCCCGCGCGGTCTACGGCGATCCCGCCCGCACCTTTGAGGAGGGGGTCGGCCGCGCGATGATGGCAGTGCTCGCGTCGCCGCGCTTCCTTTTCCGCGTCGAGGGCGCGGCCGGCTCCGCCACCGGCCGCTCGGTCCCGGTCGATGACCACGCGCTCGCCACCCGCCTTTCTTACTTTCTCTGGTCCTCGATGCCGGATGCGGAGCTGTTCCGCCTCGCGGACGCCGGCACGCTGCGCGCGGCCCTGCCCGGGCAGCTGCGCCGGATGCTCGCGGACCCCAAGGCGCAGGCGTTCGCCCGCGACTTCACCGGTCAGTGGCTGCAGGCCCGCGACATCGAGACCATTCCGATCAATGCGCGCGCGGTGCTCGGTCCCGACGCCCCGCGCAACCGCGACGGCCGGGTCGAGTTCGATGGCGCTTTCCGTCGCCTGATGCGCTCCGAGACCGAGGCCTACTTCACCCACCTCCTGCGCGAGGACCGGGACTTGGTCGAGTTGGTCGATTCCGACTACGCTTTCCTGAACGAGAAGCTCGCCACCCACTACGGCGTCCCCGGCGTCACCGGAGACGAGCTCCGCCTCGTGGCGCTCCCGGCCGGCAGTCCCCGCGGGGGCGTGCTCACGCAGGGGACGGTGCTATCGGTAACTTCCAACCCCACACGCACCTCCCCGGTGAAGCGTGGGCTGTTCGTGCTCGAGAACATCCTCGGCACGCCGCCGCCCCCCGCCCCGCCCGACGTCCCCGAGCTCGAGGAGGCGCGCAAGCAGTTCGCCGGCCGCGATCCAAAGCTGAGCGAGATGCTCGCGGCCCACCGCGGCAATCCGCTCTGCCACTCGTGCCATTCGCGGATGGACCCGCTCGGCCTCGCCTTCGAGAACTTCAACGCCCTGGGCGGCTGGCGCGACACCGAGGCCCGGCAGCCGATTGACTCCGCCGGCCAGCTCGCCACCGGGGAACGCTTCACGGACCTCGCCGACCTCAAGCGCGTGCTTGCCCGCGACCGCCGGGCCGACGTCTACCGCTGCCTCGCCGAGAAGGTCTTCACCTACGCCCTCGGCCGCGCCGCCGTGCCGGGCGACGCCCACACCCTTGACGCGATCACCGAGCGCCTGCTCGCCCGCGGCGGCCGCGCTACCGAGCTCCTCCTCGGCGTTGTCGAATCTCCCGCCTTCCAGCGGCGCCGCACCCCGCTGCCCGGCGCCGCCCTGACCCGCGCGGACCCCATTCGGGAGTAGACGCCGCGGGCTTTCCCGTTCAGTTTCCTCCCGGCCCATTCCTGATCCCCGATGATACCCCTCCACACCTCTCGTCTAGGCCGCGCCCTTGCCGGTCGCGAGGGCCTCACCCGCCGCCAGTTCCTCCGCGGGGTCGGGGCCTCGATCGCCCTCCCGGCATTCTCCTCTACGCTTTCCGCCGCGCCCGCGGGCTCCGGCGCGGTGACCTCCAGCGGCGCCCCCCTGCGCCTTGCCTTCGTCTATTTCCCCAATGGCGCGCACCAGGACAACTGGTGGCCGACAGGGGAGGGCAGCGCCTTTACCCTCGGCCGAACGATGGAGCCCCTTGCTCCGCTGCGCTCCTCGCTTCAGGTGCTCGGCGGGCTCGACCACAAGAATGCCACTGCGGGCAACGACGGTGCCGGCGACCACGCCCGCGCCAACGCCACCTTCCTCACCGGCGCCCGCGCCCGTAAGACCGACAGCACCGACATCCGCGTCGGCATCTCCGTTGACCAAGTGGTCGCCCAGCGGGTCGGGCACCTCACCCGGCTCCCCTCGCTCGAGCTCTCCTGCGACGCCGTACGCAAGTCCGGCCGCTGCGATTCCGGCTACTCCTGCGCCTACCAGTACAACCTCTCGTGGGCCTCCGACAGCCTCCCGATGACGCCCGAGCCGAACCCGCGGCTCGTCTTCGAGCGGCTCTTCGGGGCCGGCGGCCCCGCCGAGCGCCAGCGGAATTTCCAGGCGCGGCAGCAGACCCAGAAATCCCTCCTCGACTTCGTCCTCGATGACGCCCGCTCGCTCCAGCGCGATCTCGGCCCGGGGGACCGCGAGAAACTCGACGAGTACCTTACCGGCCTCCGCGGGATTGAGCAGCGCATTGAGCGCGCCGAGCGCTTCGGGGCACTCCCCCGCGCGGACCACGACTCCCCGACCGGCATACCCGCCAACTTCGGGGACCATATGGACCTGATGTACGACCTGCTGGCGATGGCGTTCGAGGCGGACTCGACCCGCGTCGCCACGCTCCTGCTCGCCGGTGACGGCAGCAACCGGGCGTTCCCGCAGATCGGCATCCCCGAGGGACACCATTACTGTTCCCACCACCGCAACGATGCCGAGCTGATGGACAAAATCGCGCGCATCGACCGGTATTATATGGAGCGCTTCGCCCGCTTTCTCACCCGACTGGAGTCCAAGCGCGACGTCGACGGCCGCTCGATCCTGTACAACTCGATGATCGTCTACGGTTGCGGCAACGCCGATGGCAACCGCCATACGCACCACAACCTTCCGATCCTCCTCGCGGGCGGTGGCGGCGGCACCCTCCAGTCCGGCCGCTTCCACCAGTTGGGCGGGGCACCGATGAGCAACCTGTTCCTCAGCCTCTCCGACCGGATGGGGGTCGATGGCGTCGCCCGCATCGGCGACTCGTCCGGCCGCCTGCCCTCCGTCTGAAGGGGGCCTGCCGCCAGGGCCGGCCCGGCTTCGAAGTGCGTCGTTCTGCCGCGCCGTCCGAAGCACCTTCCGCCGGTCGCCCGCCTCGAGGCGCATTTTCCGCTGGGGTACCTGCTGGCCGCGCTCATCGAGAGCTTTGCCCACCTCACCCCCAACTTCGCCCTCAGTCACCCCTGGCCGGGCTGGACTGGGATTCGGAGGGCCGCGGTGGCCGATCGCCGCGTGCACCTTTCGGGCCGGTTCGTAATTTGAGAGCGGCCTTGCGACGCGCGTGCGCGGGAAACTCAGGCTCCGGTCGCCGCCCGTCACCGCCCCGGGTTCCCCGGCGGCATCTCGGTCGCCTCGATCTCGATGATCTCGCTTGGGGTGCCCGGCCGCGGCGGAAAGCGCGTGGCCACGGCGGATCGCCGCCGGGCCCCCTGTTCCGCAGAAAAAGGTAGGTTGCGAGCCCGGCCACCGCGAGGCCGGCCGCCACTATCAGGCCGATGGTCGTGGCGATCGTCGCCAGCGCCACCCCGAGGAGTATCTTCACGAGTCGCATCCGGGCCGCAAACGGGGACCGGTCCGGGTTGCAACGACGGGCCGGGGCACCGCTCAACGGCGCGGGGGCGGCGCCGCCTCGACCGCCCGCGCGCCGCCGACATTGTCGGATTCGAAGGAGAAGTCGACGCGGGCCCCGGCGGCGAGGGGCACCGCGTTGCCCCCGGTGCGCTCAAACTCGCCCGTGCCCTCCGTGACCTCCACCCCGCACCAGCCGAAGCCTGCCGCGGTCAGTCCCACCTGCAGGCGGGCGGCGCCGCCGTTGAGGCGCAGGACGCCCGCGGGGGTTACCACGGCCATGAAGGAGCCCTGCGCGACCCGCAGCGGCTTCACCGACAGCCGCAGGTCCCCGGCTGCGAGGCGCAGGCGGGTCTGCGAGACGCTCGGCTCCTGGGGCAGAGTCGCCACCTTGGTCCCGGCTGGGAACGGCGCCTGTAGCAATTCCTCGAGCGTGAGCTCCGATGCCGGTCCCAGCTCAAGGCGGGTCCCGTTCGAAAGGGCGAGGGTCAAAAGGGCGCGCCGCTCCGTCCGCACGGTGGCGTCCGCGGACACGCGCTCGTCCGCTCCCAGCGGACGGCGCTGGGCCCCGGCGCTGGCGGTCGCCTCGCCGAGCAGCTTTTCCACGATGCACTGCCCGGGGCGGGAAAGCACAGCCTCGACCGTTCTGGCCAGACCGGCGCTGAGTAGTGCGGCGCAGCCGGCGAGGAGGGACCGAGAGGGGAAGGCGGAGGCCACAGGGGGCAGTTGCCGGCGAAGCGGTGGGGCGGCAAGCCTCTTCCGGGCCGTCTGGCCCGGCTTGCCCAGCCGTCGTTTTTCACTTTCCATTCTTCCTATGCTTGCAAGGTGTGCTTTCCCCGGTGTCTTCCTGCTCACTACCGTCCTCCTCGGGGCCGTACACCCGCACCCGGGCCGGTTGGAGGATCTACGCCCCTTCGCCGCCGCGCCCACGCCGGGAGGCCCCCAGCCGGGCGCGCTGATCCCGAACTTCCGGCTCACCGACCATCAGGGGGTCACGCGCGAACTTTACTACGAGTCGACCGCGCGGGCGGTGGTTCTGGTCTTCACCGCCCGCGGCTCCGCCCGCGCCCTCGCGACGTCCGCCTCCTTGCGAGATCTCCGCGCCCGGTTCCCGGCCTCCGACGTCGTCATTTGGCAGGTGGATGCGACTGCCGGCGCCGACCCCGCCGCCCTCGCGGCCGAACAGACCCTGTTTAACAATGGGACCCCGGTCCTTCGCGATGAGGCCCAACTGCTCGCCTCCGAGTTTGGGGTCACCCGGGAACTGGAGACCTTCGTGCTCACCGCCGGTCCCGCCGCCACGCTGCTCTACCGCGGGCCCTTGGACGACGCCCCGCCTGGCACGCTGCAGTCGCCCGGCCGCCGGTGGGCTGCCGAGGCGGTCGCGGCCCACCTCGCGGGCCGGCGCCCCGAGCCCGCCGCCGTGGAGATGCCCGCGGCCGCCCCCCGCCTCGCCCTGCCGGCCGCGCCGGAGATCGATTACAGCTCGGCGGTGGCCCCGATCGTCCTGCGCCGCTGCGTCTCCTGCCACGTGCCCGACGGGATCGCGCCGCACGCCTATACGCGGCATGCCGACCTTGCCTCCCGGGTGGGCGCGATCCGCAGCACCTTGCTCACTCGTCGGATGGCCCCCTGGTACGCCGACTCGGCGCACGGGGTGTGGGCCAACGGCGTCGCGCTTTCCCCGCTGGAGTCCTCCACCCTCCACGCGTGGGCCAAGGCTGGGGCGCCGCGCGGCACCGGTCCTGATCCCCTCACCACGGTCAGACCCGCTCCAGCGGACGGCTGGGAACTGGGGCCGCCCGACCTGATCCTGACCATCCCCCCCCAGTCGATCCCGGCGGCGGGGACCATCGACTACGTCTACTCCACCGTGAACCTGCCGTTCGCCGAGGAGCGCTGGGTGCGCGCCGCGGTGGTGAAGCCGGGTAACCCCCGGGTCGTCCATCACTCCCTGGTCTTTGAGGGGACGATTTTTGACGTGTTGGCCGCTGCGGGAGGGCAGGGAGGCTTTTTTGCCGGCTTTGTGCCGGGAGTCGCCCAGACCCCGTTTCCGGCGGGCACGGGTAAGCGCCTTCGGCCGGGTTCCGCCCTCACCTTCCAGACCCACTACACGCCGACCGGGCGACCCGAGACGGACGCCACGCGCATCGGCCTGTATTTTCATTCTGCCGCCCCGGCCCGGGAACTGCAGACCCGCTCCGCTTTCGCCCCGATCTTTCCGGTCAATACCATCTCCATCCCGCCGCGGGTGCGCGATCACCCGCGCGAGGCCACCTTCACCCCGTCGGCCACCCGCGACGTGCTGCTCTACGAGCTCAACCCGCATATGCACTACCGGGGCAAGCGGTTCCGCTACGAGGCCGTGTATCCGGATGGGATGGTGGAGACGCTGCTTAACGTGCCGCAGTACGATTTCAACTGGCAGACGAGCTACCTTTTCGCTGAGCCGCGGCGCCTGCCGGCCGGCACGGTCATCCGGGCCCGTGGCGCCTTCGATAATTCCGCGCAGAATCCCTATAACCCCGACCCCAATCAACTCGTGCGTGGCGGGGAGCAGACGTGGGACGAGATGTTCATCGGTTACCTCAACTACGCCGAGCTCCCCGAACGCTCCGCGGCACGCGCCCCGGTGCCCGGACCGAACCTCTCCGCGCGCGCGCAGTCAGGGCAGCCCTTCCGTCTCGCGCTGCCCACTCTGGGCGCCGGGGTCACGCTAGCGGCCCGCGGCTTGCCCGAGGGGGTCACGCTGACCAGCGACGCCCTCATCGGGATGCCCCGCCGCGCCGGCCGGCACGAGGTCGAACTCCGCCTCAGCCACCCCTCCGGCGAGGCCCGGCAGCTGATCGACCTCGCGGTGCTGCCCGCAGCGACGGCCCCTGAATTCACGCGCCAGCCCCGCAGCGTCCGCGCCGCGCCCGGTTCCGCGGTTACTTTCTCTGCCGCCGTCGCCGCCAGCCCGGCCGCGACTTACGCGTGGTACGTTCGCGGCGGCGAGTTCTGCGCCACCGAGGGCCCCGAGCTCACCCTGACCAACGTCGGCCCTGCGCACGCCGGGGACTGGGTGTGCGTCGCCACCAACGCCGCCGGCCGCGCCGCGAGCGCCCCCGCCACGCTCTCGCTGGACTTCGGCGCGCTGGTGAACCTCTCCGCTCGCGCCTCCGTTGGTACCGGCGCCAACGTCGTCATCCCCGGCATCACGGTCCGCGGCACCCGACCCAAGACGCTGCTCATCCGCGCCGCCGGCCCCGCCCTCGCCGCCTTCGGCCTTAGTGGCACGCTGGCGGACCCGGTGCTTTCGATCTTCGATGCCGCGGGCGACCGGATCCTGTTCAACGACGACGCCTCCGCGTTCCCCGATCCCGCCGCCGTCGCCACCGCATCCGCCCGGGCTGCCGCCTTCGCGCTGCCCTCCGCCGGTCGCGACGCCGCCGTGCTCGTCACGCTTCCGCCCGGCGGATACACGGTCCAGGTTTCAGGCAATGGAGCCGGGTCTGCGGCCCAAGGGGTGGCGTTGGTCGAGGTCTACGAGGCCGATGCCGAGCCCGGTACCCTCGTCAACTTGTCCTGTCGGGCCCGAGTCGGGACCGGTGGCGATGTCCTGATCGCCGGGTTCGCCGTCGGCGGCACGGCGCCGAAGCGGCTGCTGCTTCGTGGCATCGGGCCGACCCTGAGCAATCTCGGGGTTACCGGTTCGCTCGCCAATCCCCGCTTGGCCTTGCTGCGTTCGGGAGCGAGCGAGGAACTGGCCGCCAACGATGACTGGGAGGCGGCCCTGGCGCCTGCGTTCGCCAGTGTCGGTGCCTTTGCGCTCACGCCGGGCAGCCGCGACGCGGCGCTCGTGGTTACGCTGCCGCCAGGCGCCTACACGGCCCAGGTGAGCGGCGTCGGCGGCACCACCGGCATCGCCCTAGTCGAGGTCTACGAGCTGCCCTGAGGCGCGAGGTGGGTCGTTGCGGCGGGCGCCTACCGGGCAAGGATTGCCCGGCTGCAGCAGACCCATCTCCGCGCGTGTAGGCCGGTTGAGGTCGATGCTCGACTTGGAGTTGCCAAGGCAAGACCGCGGAATACCAAAATTCTGGGGTTCCCAGATCGTCGGGAGCCGGTGCTCAGAATCGAGGGCTTCGATTCGGTCGGAGACTAAGGCCCGCCTTCGCCAACCCTACGGAGGGCAGCCTCCGCAGGGTTTTTCGCCTTTTGCTGGCTGACGCGAGTCAGCCGCTGGATTCGGCCTGCCAGCCGTAGGCTTGGCGGAGGCTGGCGGAGAGGGGGGGATTCGAATCGCCCCGGACCCAACAACCGAAAAGCCTGATGACAAGGGCCTTTAGGTTGATTGTGAGTGGTTTAGAACGGGCAAAAAGATGCAAACGGATGCAGGGAGGAAAAGCGAAAAACAGGCGGCTGGCAAATCCGTGGCAAATCTCCGGGGCGGTCCACTCGGGGCCCTGAATCCATCAGGTGAATACAGTCAACGCTTGGCGCTGCGTCACTGGAGCGCAGCGATCGCCTGGAGCTTTCTTCGCAGTGCCGGCAGGCGCTGCTGGCTGGCGCGGTCCGGGGGCAGATGCCCGGGCAGCGCTTCGTTGAAGAGAGGCGCGGCCATGAGCCGGCGCGCGGATTCGATCACGTAGCTGCGCAGCGGGGTCGGAGCAGCGTGGTCGACCTCCGCAACGATGTTATCGCGGCCGTCGATTACCGTGATGAAATCCTCGAGGTCGTGGCTGCCGTAATAGTCGCCATCCCCGCGGTCGGAAAAGGCCACGAACTTGGTGGCGAGAAACGCGACGGGTGAAATCAGGCGCAAGCGCGTGTGCGCGAATTCGCGCACCATCACGGTCGCAAGAGCTTCCTTGAACCACGCGGTGTTAAGACCCAGAAACGCGCCGTCCGTCGGCATGATGTCCACCGTCAGATTGCCGAGTACCCAGCGGCACCG
Source organism: Verrucomicrobiota bacterium (assembly GCA_016871775.1). GTDB lineage: Bacteria > Verrucomicrobiota > Verrucomicrobiia > Opitutales > Opitutaceae > ER46. Next base: position 9,091 of record VHCI01000114.1, read on the forward strand.
GGGAGCACCCTCGCGCATATCGTGATCGAATTTCAGGTCGCGCAGCTTGGTCTCGACGTCAGAGTAGCGCAGCGTCGTCGCCACCTCGATGATGACATCCACGTCATCGGTTGGGCGCGCGGGGGACAGTTCAGGATGATCCAACAACAAGGTGACAATGGAACCGCCGAGAAACGCGTACTCCATTCCGAGACCATCGAGTCGCTCCGCCACTGCGCGGAGGGCGCCGAGATTAGGCTGGGACATGGGCGCTCAGGTGTTCCGTGATCTCCTTCTCCGCAATGCCGCGTTCTCTCGCCCGACCAATCCGTAGCGCGTCCACGAGCGCCAGAAGATCGTAAAGCGCCGGGTCGCGACCTGCGGCGCCAGGGACGCTCGGATAAAGCGGCTGCACGGCTGCGCCCTGCACCGTGCCGTTGGGATCCGGCCACACGGGTGGCAATTGGTCGGAGGTGCTAAACTTGCCAGCCATCGCTGGTGCGGCCCAGGCGGTTGGCATACCGCGAGTGATCTCCTTGGGACTGACGGGAAAAGCGTAGGGCACGCCGTGGACAAGGAAGTTGCGGAGCGCTTCGCCCCTTACGCGTTTGGTCTCAGGATCAAGCAACCGCGCTTCGACTAGGCGGCGGACCCCCGCATGTACTTCCGACGCACTCATGCCCAATGCCTGCCCAAACTCCGCATAACTGCCAAAGCCATCTTTGAGAGTGAGTTTGAGGGCGACAACAACGTCCTGTGGCTTGGTTAACATGGAAATACGGTATTCGCAAACAACGAACAGTCAAGCTGAACTCGATTCCCCGACTGGACGATTGGGTGAGAATCCCGGTCCTCTGATACTCCCCTAACGCGGACTTTTGCTTCGTACGACAGCCGTGCGGCGCTTCTTGGCTGGCCAGTCGCTTTGGAGGAAGTCGTCAACGATGCCGGCCGCGGTCCGGTGGCTGAGTTCCCGGTGGATCAAGTCCTCGACCGTGGGAGGGGCGATGCCGGCTTGGCGTCTCAATTGGCGGACCGCCGAATCGTGTCGGCGGACTACGGCCGATTCGATCTGGAGAGTGATGAAGGAAGAGTTGGTTGGCCGAGGCATCGATTTTTCCTGAGTTGGTCCCACCTCAAATGCACTAGTTTCGCTCAACCGGCCGATGCGCTTCATGGGCGCAACAGGGGGTGGATGAAGGCGAGGCCCTCACGAACGAAAGCGTCGCCGTCTGGGCAAACGTCTTGATACATACCGCGTCGCCATCCGAAGTCGCCGAGTGCGGTGTTGTAGCCCTCGAACGCCACATAATCCGCCGGCGTTTCCTTCAGCGCGGCGAATACCTCGGACCACCGCACCAGGCCGCCGCCCGGCACACCGCGGTCGTTTTCGCAGGCGTGCAAGCCCCACAGGAGGTCACCCGTTTCGCGAATTGCGGCGGCAAAATCGCGAAGTTCGGTCACCATGTGATAGGTGTCGATGAGCACTCGCAGGCTGGCTGGACGTCCGGCCATTTCGATCAGACGCACCGCCTGCGCCGGGGTGTTGACGAGGTGAGAGCGGAATCGGCTCATGGGCTCAATCGCGAGGATGATTCCCGCCGCCGCCGCGTGCGCGGCCAGCCCGCGCAGTCCCTCTGCCGCGCGGGCCAATTCGTCAGCGGGTGGCAGCCGGCGCAGCGACTTGCCCGGCCGACCATACAATGCGCCAGCATAGGCCAAACCGCCGACCGCCACCGTCTGGTCGATGATGCCGCGGTGAAAATCATAGGCGGCCCGTCGATGAGCGGGATCATCCGCCGCCAAGTCGGCATCTTCCGGCCATGCGCCGCCTGGCCCAAGTGAGAGGGACGCCGGAACTGCTCCACCTTTGATGTCAGTCTGAGACGTTGGTTGATGTGGTGGGTTTGGCGGTCGTTGGCAATCTCAGGCGGAGGGACG
>VHCI01000115.1 GCA_016871775.1 Verrucomicrobiota bacterium
CATAGGGGAAAAGGGAAGGCGAGGGGTTGAAGCGAAAGAAAGACTCGTCCTGACCGCCCCCAAGTTAAGGGCCCGAATCCGGAAGGCGATACCGGAATCGAGGGCGCCAACGGAAAGCAGGCGCGCGACTCGCATCGCGGGCGGTCCGGGCCCGCCGGCCCGCGGGCGTGCGGCCGCTCAGTCCAGTTTCAGGTCGATGCGGCGAACGTCCTTCACGGGCCACTTCGAGACGATCTGGCCCTTGGCCCCACGGCTGCTGACCGGAAGCTCGCCCACGTTGAAGTCAAACTCCCGCACGCGCGCGCCGCTGCGGCCGTCGATGAAGATCCGTAGCTGGCGCGGCATTTCCGCCTCGGAGCGGGCCACGTCGAGATAGACCACCCTGGAGCCCTCGCTCGCCACCAGCGGGTAAAGCTTGTCGCGGGAGAGCCCGCCGATCTGGAAGCGCTTCGCGTAGGCCTTTCCCGAAACCTTGTCCTGGTAGACCATCGTGTAGAAGTGAGGGTCGCCATCCTTCGGAAACACGGCGCAATGGATGATCTCGCGCCCCATGAACACCTTGTCGGCGACTTTGGCGACCTTGAGCGACCCGTCGCGCATGATGGTCAGGACGCTATCGAGGATCGTGCAGTCCTGAATGAACTCGTGCTGGCGCCAATTGAGGCCGATGAAGCCGTCCTCGCGGTTGACGTAGAGGCGCTGGTTGGCGGAGGCGACGGCAGAGGCGTCGATCTGCTCAATCTCGTCGTACACGGTGCGGCGCTTTAGGCCCTTGCCATACTTCTCCTGCAGCATCTCGAACCACGCGATGGTGTACCCGGTGAGGTTCCGCAGGTGGCCCTTGGTCTCGCGGATGCCCTCCTCGGTGCGCTTGAGCTGCTCATCGGCCTGGAACCGATTGAAGGCCGAGATGCGTTTGATCCGGATCTCGGTAAGTCGGGTGATGTCGTCCTCCGTGACCTCGCGGCGGAGCTGCTTGAGGAAGGGAGCAAGGCCCTCGCGAATCTCGGCGAGCACGCTCTCCCAAGTACGGGACTTCTCGATGCGGCGGTAGATGCGCTCCTCAATGAAGATGCGCTCCAGGGAATCCCAGTGCCACTGCTGCTCCAGCTCGCCGAGCTTGATCTCCAGCTCGCGCCGGAGGAGCTCGCGGGTGCGGTCGACGGAGCGCCGCAGCAGCTCCCGGCAGCCGAGGAACTCCGGCCGGTCGAGACCCGTCTTCGCGTCGGTGACGATCACGCAGGAGGCGGGCGCGAGGTTCTGTTGGCAGCCGGTGAACACGTAAAGCTGTTGGGTCACCTGCTCCGGGTCAGAGCCCTGGGGCAGGTGGACCAAGATCTCGACCTTGTCGGCCGTGTTGTCGTCGACGTGCTTGACCTTGATCTTGCCCTTGGCGTTGGCCGCGAGGATCGACTCAATCAGCGTCTCGGTCGTGGTGCCGTAGGGTAGCTCGGTGATGGCGAGGAGGTACTTGGAACGCTGCTCGATGCGCGCGCGGACCTTCACCCGCCCGCCGCGCTCACCGTCGTTGTATTCCGCGAAGTCCGCGAGGCCGCCGGAGGGGAAATCCGGGTAGATGCGGAAGGTCTTTCCCTGGAGGTGGTTGATCGCCGCGCGGCAGAGATCGTTGAAATTGTGCGGCAAAATGCGCGTGGAGAGCCCCACCGCGATGCCCTCGGCACCCTCGAGCAGGGCGAGCGGGAACTTCGCCGGGAGTGTGACCGGCTCCTTGGCACGGCCGTCGTAACTGAGCTGCCAAGTGGTGGTCTTCGGGTTGAAGAGCACCTCCCGGGCGAAGGCGGTCAGGCGCGCCTCGATGTAACGGGGCGCCGCCGCGTCGTCACCGGTGAGGACGTTGCCGAAGTTGCCCTGAGGCTCGATCAGGAAGGCCCGTTGCCCGATCGCGACGAGCGCCGCGCCGATGGAGGCGTCGCCGTGCGGGTGGAGCGACATCGTGCGGCCGACCACGTTCGCCACCTTGTGGAAGCGGCCGTCGTCCATCTCCCACAGCGTGTGGAGGATTCGTCGCTGGACGGGCTTGAGGCCGTCGCCGAGGTGGGGCACCGCGCGGTCCAGGATGACGTAGCTGGCGTAGTCGAGGAACCAGCCCCGGTAGCTGTTGGCGAGGGGGGAGTCCTCCGTCTGCACCGAGTCGCCGCCGCGGCGGGCGGGCGGGCGGGCCGGCGCGGGCGAGGCCTCGACCGCGAAGGCCTCCGGAGGCGGGACCAACGCGGGGGGGGAGGCGGGGGCGGGCGGAGCGGCCGCGCCCTCGGGGGAGTTGCCCAGCGGCAGTTCCGGTTGATCCGGGGTGGATTTGGCGGGCGGCTTTTTTGGCATGCGGGATGAAAACGCGGACGGTGCCACGCGCGGCGCGGCGAGGTCAAGGAGCGGCGGCCCCGGGGAACGCGGCGGCGGCCGCGAGCGCCGGATCCTCCCCGGCGCGCAGTTGCGCAAGCGTCGGGCGGACCTCGAGGTCCGGAAGCACCCCGGTGCCCTCGAGCCGGCGGCCCCGTGGGGTCACGTAATCCTCACGGCTGAGCTGAAGCTGCCCGCCATCGGGCAGCGCGTAGAAGTGGCTGGCGAGTACGGCACCGGGGGTAGGCGTGCCGACGACGCGGGCCCGGCCGTGTTCCTGCAACACGGCGGCGAAAATTTCGGCCGCGCTGCCGGTGCCAGGCCCGACCAAAATGGCCACGGGACCGGCATGGCGGGCTGAACCCCAGGTCCACGAGGACTTGGCCGCGCGCCAGCCCCCGCGCGAGATGAACGTGCCGCAGTCCACGGCCTGCGGGAAGAACTCCCCCACAATGATGCCGAGAGACAGGGTTTCCCCCCCGGGGTTGTGGCGCAGGTCGAGGACGAGCCCGGGCGCCGCCCGGTGTTCCCGGAGGCGGGCGGAGAGCCAGCGGCGGGCCGGGCCGTCAAAGGCATCGAAGCGTAGGACGACCACGCCGCTGGAGAGCACGCGCGCCTCCCGCCGGGCGGTGGTCCGGATGGCCTTCGCCGTGAGGCGGAGGCGGACCGGGTGGTCGGCGGCACCGAGAAAGTCCCACTCGACTGTCTCCCCGGCCGCGACGCGGAAGTCCGGGTTGAGGCCGAGGGGCGCCCCAGCCCGCGCGCGCACCAGCCACCCTGGGCGCACGCCGGCCGCCGCGGCGGGGCTGAGCGGAAGGACTTCGGAGACTACCCATTCGTTTTCCATCCGCACCAGCCCAAAGCCGGCGCGCGGGCGGACCGCGGCCCGGTTTTCCGCGACCTCCTGCGGAGTGAGCAGGCGTGTGTGGCTGTCGGCGACCGGGGCCAGCAGTTCCCGGAGCACGGCGTAGAGCGCCGCCTCGTCGAGCGCGGCGACCGCGGCCGGTCCAAGGCGACGAGCGGCCGCGGCCCACTCGCGCGCGTCCCGCGACGGGTCGAAGTGCTGGTCCGCGACGAGGCCCCAGACCCGACCGAGGACGGCGAGGTTGCGGGCGGCGGAGGGGTGCGCCGCCGCCTCTGCGGGGACGGGGAAGTGCGGCAGCGGCGTGGAGACACAGCCGGCGGCCGCGAGCAGCAGCAGGGGCAGCGCGAACCGGAGCGGGGCGGGCGGGCGCGGCACGACCAGCGAGCGCCCGCGGCTCAAACGGCCACGAGATCCTTCTCCACCTTGAGGTTTCCGATGATGAAATCCTGCCGCTCGGGCGTATTCTTGCCCATAAAGAAGGAGAGCAGCTCGTCGCTGTTGTGCAGGTGGTTCAGCGAGACCGGCTCGAGCCGGATGTTCTCCCCGATGAAGTCCTTGAATTCCCCGGCCGAGATCTCGCCGAGGCCCTTAAAGCGGGTGATCTCGTGACCGGCCCCGAGCTCGGCGACCGCGGCGGCGCGCTCCGCCTCGTTGTAGCAGTAGATCGTGCGGCGCTTGTTGCGGACCCGGAACAGCGGGGTCTCCAGCAGGTGAAGCCGCCCGTTGCGAATCAGGTCGGGGAAGAACTGCAGGAAGAACGAGATCAGCAGCAGGCGGATGTGCATCCCGTCGACGTCCGCGTCGGTCGCGATCACCACGCGCCCGTAGCGCAGCCCCTCGAGCCCCTCCTCGATGTTGAGGGCGGACTGCAGCAGGTGAAACTCCTCGTTCTCGTAGATGACCTTCTTGGACAGCCCGTAGGTGTTGAGCGGCTTCCCCTTGAGGGCAAAGACGGCCTGCGTCTGCACGTCGCGGGTGGCGGTGAGCGAGCCGGCGGCGGAATCGCCCTCCACGATGAAGAGCGTGCTCAACTCGGCCCGCTCGTTGCGGTCCCCGAGGTGGAGGCGGCAGTCGCGGAGCTTGCGGTTGTGCAGCGAGGCCTTCTTGGCCCGCTCGCGCGCGAGGTTGCGGATGCCGGCCAGCTCTTTGCGCTCGCGCTCGCTGGACTCGATTTTCACGCGGAGGGCCTCGGCCGTCTCGCGGTTCTTGTGCAGGTGGACGTCGAGCGCCTGCTGGATGAACTTGCCGACGAAGTCCTTCAGCGAGAGCCCGTTGGGGCCGACGTGCGAGGAACCGAGCTTGGTCTTGGTCTGGGACTCGAAGACCGGCTCCATTACGCGGACCGCGATCGCGGCGTCGATCGACTGGCGGATGTCGGCGGCGTCGTAGTCCTTCTTGAAGAAGTTGCGCACCGTGTCGACGAGCGCCTCGCGGAAGGCGGCCAGGTGCGTGCCGCCCATCGTGGTATGCTGTCCGTTGACGAACGAGAAGTACTCCTCGCCGTAGTGGGCCCCGTGGGTGAAGGCGACCTCGATGTCCTCGCCCTCGAGGTGGATGATCGGGTACAGCGGCTCGCCGCTGAGATTCTTCTGCAGCAAGTCGCGCAGGCCGTACTCCGACTTGAACGCCTTCCCGTTGAGGCTGAGCGTGAGCCCGCGGTTGAGGAAGGCGTAATTCCAGAGCAGGTCCTCGATGAACTCGGGGCGGAAGCGGAAGTCCCTCCCGAAGAGCGCCTCGTCGGGCGTGAACTCGATCAGCGTGCCGTTGCGCTCCTCCGACTTGACCAGCTTGCCGTCGCGCCGGAGCCGGCCTTGGGCGAACTCGACCAGCCGGCTCTGGCCGTCGCGGAAGGCCTGAGCCCGGTACTCGAGCGAGAGGGCGTTCACTGCCTTCTGGCCGACGCCGTTCAGCCCGACGGATTTCTGGAAGGTCTCACTGTCGTACTTGGCCCCCGTGTTGATGATGGAGACGCAGTCGACCAGCTTCCCTAGCGGAATCCCCCGCCCGTAGTCGCGGACGCGGACCGAGCGCTCGCGCAGCTCAACGTCGATACGCCGCCCGTGACCCATCGTGAACTCGTCGATGCAGTTGTCGATCGTCTCCTTGATCAGGACGTAGATCCCGTCCTCGGCGTGGGCCCCGTTGCCGAGGCGGCCGATGTACATCCCCGGGCGCAGGCGGATGTGTTCGAGGGAGGAGAGCGTCTTGATGCTCGCTTCGGTGTAGTTCGCGGCCATCGGTGAAGTCGGGGCGGAACACACCCGCGCCCGCGCGCACTGGCAAGCGTGAACACGGTCCCGCGCGGGCGGCGCTTCAGCCGAGCACGAGGGAGATCGCGCCCAGCATCAGGGCGGCGCCGGCCAGCCGGGCCCGCAGCACGGCGGGACCGGCGGCACGCTCCCGCGAACCCACCCACGCGCCAGCCACCCAGACTACCAGGACGCTCCAGAGGCCGCGCGAGCCGTAGACGACATTGACGGGCGCGGCCCCCCCCCAGTAGGCGATGACGCCAGAGATGCCCGCCGACTGCACGCCCATCGCGGCGGTCCCCGCGAGCAGCCAGCGCCAGGCCGGCCCCGGGATGTCGGCAAGCGAGCCGCGGAAACGCGGCACGTAAAGAAAGGCCAGCAGGCCGCCGCACGTCACCGTCAGCGGCAGGAACCGCCCGAGGCCCCACCGCGGACTCCACAACTGCGTGAGGACATCGAACACCGCGTAAGCCGCGGCCGCCGCGGAGGCGATGAGCACGGTGCGACCGACGCGGAACCGTGGTCGGCCGGCGCCCCCGGAGGCGTTCAGCACCGCCACGCCCGCGCTCGCGAGCAGCGTCGCGACCCAGAGTTGCCAACGCAGAGCCTCCCCCGCCCACCACGACACCAGTACGGCCACGAGGAGGATCTTGATCCCCATCACCGGCGCGGCGACGGAGACGTCCCCGGTCTCGAAGGCTAGGAAAGTCAGGAACTGCCCCCCGGAGAAGCAGAGCGCCGTGACCACGGGCTGCCACCACAGGTCCGGCTGCCAATCGCCGCCGAGCAGCCAGAGCGGCTGGAAGACGACCACGGTCATCAGGTTGGCGACGAACGCGGTGCGCCAGAGGCCCGCCCCGAGATCTGAGGCGCGCTTGACCAGCAGCGCGGCCACCGCGAACAGGGCGGCGGAACCAAGCGCGAGGAGCAGCGGGAGGCTCAAGGCGAGGGCGCGGCGCGGTGATCCAGCACCTGACCGTCGCGGAGCAGGCGCTCCCGCAGGCGGGCGTAGGGGACGTCCTGCACCGCCAACCCGCCTTCGAGCGCGAGCACGGCCGCGGTGGCGGCGGACTGCCCGAGGATCATGAAGACAGGTTCCATCCGGATGGAGCCGAAGGCGATGTGCGAACTGGAGACGCACACCGGCACGAGCAGGTTCTCGGCTTGGCCGCGCCTTGGCACCAGCGCACCGTAGGCGATGGCGTAGGGCGCCTTCAGCGGCACGCCAATATCACCCTCGTTTTGCACGAAACCCTCGGGGGTGACGTAACGCTGCACGTTGTGGGAATCGATGGTGTAGCTACCCATGCCGACGGAGTCGGGGATGGGTTTCCGCTGCCGCAGCTCGTTTTCCGTCATCACGAAGCTACCGATCATCCGGCGCGCCTCGCGCACATAGATCTGGCGGGGCCAGCCGCCGTTGTCCTTGAACTCGTCCTTGGCTAGGCCCCACTGCCGCATCCGGTCCCGCACCTCCTCGGGCACCCGGGGATCGGTCGTGATGAAGTAAAGCCACCCCTTCTGGTAGTTCTCGTGCTCTTTGATGATCTCCCGGCGGCGCTCGTAGCTGGCCTCCGGGTAGTCGTAGTTCATCCCGATGTTGTCGGTGCTGAACGGACCGTGGTTGTTGGTGTCGGTCTTGCGGTTCGGGATCGGGTCAAACTTGCCAAAAGTCTCCTTCCATCCCGCCGCGTAGACGCGCGCCAGAAGCTCGTACTGCGCGGGGTCATACCCCTCGGGGCGGGCGAACGAGATTCGGTTTTCGGGATGGTCCGTCAGACACATCCGGAAGCAGTAGGCCTGCACCCGGTGGTCGCCCTCGCCGAAGACTCCGGGCGGCTCGGCGCTGACCCGCGCCACCAGGCCACTCGCCGGATCGCCGGGCATCCGGTAGGGGCTCACCTGCTGCGGTAGCAGGACCCCGAAGTGGTGCCGGTGGTGCAGCACCCCGGTCTGCACCCCGTTGTGCTGCTCGCCGTAGACCCGGTTCGCCTCGCGGCCGACGTGGTACGACACCCCGGCCGCGGACATCAGGTCACCCTCGTAGGTCGCATCGATGAACATGCGCCCCGCATAGGTCCGGCCGCTGAGGGTGCGGATGGAAGCGATGCGGCCGCCAGACTTGGTGACGCCGCCCCTCCGGTCGAGCCACTCGTCCCGGACCACGGTGATGCCGTGCTCGCGCACGAGGTCCTCAAAGATTCGCTCCGCGACGCCCGGCTCAAAGATCCACATCGTCCGCTGCTCGCCGTCGATCGCAGGCGTGCCCTGGCCGCGGTTGCCGTAGTCGGCTCGCGACTGCCAGCGCCACGCCTCGTTCGCCTGGTAGTGGCGCCAGACGCGGTGGTAGAAGTTTCGCGCCAGCCCGCCGATGACCGCCTTGTTGCCGGTATCGGTCCAGCCGAGGCCGCCGCTGGTGAGCCCACCGAGGTGGCGGTCGGGGCTGACCACGACGACGGCACGGCCCATCTGCCGGGCCTGAACCGCGGCGGTCACGGCGGCAGCAGTGCCGCCGTAGACCACGAGATCGTGCTCGGCCGGGACGGCGGCGGGCAGGGCGGCGGCAAGGAGCAGGGGCAGAGGGCGCGGGAGGGTGAGGCGGCGCATAAAACTACGCTGTCCAGGCAGCGGCCGCCCTGTCGAGCCCGCGGTTCGCCGGGAAAAGAATTGCCGGTGCCGGGCAGCCGCGGATCCGCCTCCCGCCGATGCGCCCCACTCCAGCCCCCCGGCGCGCCGCGATCCAGTGATGACGAAGACTGGGCCCTGCTGAACCGCCGGCTGAGCGGCTTCTCCCACTTCGCGCTGTCCTGCTCAATCATCCGCCCCCTTGCGGCCGGAATCACTTCGTTCCGGCTAGGTTTCGGCGCGGTGGGCGGCGCGGCCGCGGGCCTCCAGGAGGACGCGGCGCTCACCGGCGACGCGGCTTTGTCACCCCAAGCGCCTTGACCCTTCCCGCGCGGGGTCGTTGCCTCCGCTTATGCCCGACCCCGTCGCCCCGCTCCCCGGGAGTTTTCCCCTCACCCGCCGCCGCTTCGTGCTCGCCGGCGCCTCCCTGGCCGCCGCAGCCGCCGCCTCCTCCACGCGCCTCCGCGGGGCGGTTGCGGCCGCCCCGAAGCTGCCCGGTTACCCTTTCACGCTGGGCGTGGCCTCGGGTGATCCGACGCCCGACGGCTTCGTGCTCTGGACCCGCCTCGCGCCGAGGCCGCTCGAAGTCGGCGGAGGAATGCCCCCCGAACCCGTCGAGGTGAGCTGGCAGGTGGCGGAGGAAGAGGGAATGGGCCGCGTGGTCGCGCGTGGCACCGTCGTCGCGAACCCAGGCTGGGCCCACGCGGTGCACGTCGAGGTCATCGGCCTCCGTCCCGGCCGCTGGTACTGGTATCAGTTTCGCGCCGGTTCCGAGGTGAGCCCCAAGGGCCGCACCCGGACCTTCCCCGCGGCGACCGATCTGCCCGAGCGGCTGCGCTTCGCGTTCGCGTCGTGCCAGCACTACGAATCCGGTCTGTACACCGCGTACGAGCATATGGTGCGGGAGGCCCCCGACCTGATCGTGCACCTTGGGGACTACATCTACGAGGGGGCCGCGGCCAATGGCCGCACCCGGCGCCACAATAGCGGGGAGATCCTCACGCTCGACGACTACCGGGCCCGCCACGCGCTCTACCGGCTTGATCCGGCGCTGCAGGCCGCGCACGCGGCCGCGCCGTGGATCGTCACCTGGGACGACCACGAGGTGGTGAACAACTACGCGGGCGACATCCCGCAGGACCCGGGGAGGACCACCCGGGAACAGCTCCTCCGCCGCCGCGCCGCCGCCTACCAGGCCTATTACGAGGCGATGCCCCTGCGCCGCGCCCAGCTGCCGAGCGGGCCGGAGATGCCTTTGTACCGCCGCGTGTCCGCCGGACGGCTCGCGGACTTCCACGTGCTCGACACGCGCCAATACCGCACGGACCAGCCGCTCGGCGACGGCCGTAAGCCCCCCCACCCCGCGCAACTCGACCCCGCGGGGACGCTGCTCGGCCCGACGCAGCGCGACTGGCTGCGCCAGGGCCTCGAGAGCTCGACCGCGACGTGGAACGTCCTTGCCCAGCAGGTGATGTTCGCCCGCGTCGACACCTCCCCTGGCCCCGAGATCTCCCTCAGTATGGATCAGTGGCCGGGTTACGAGCACGAGCGGCGGCTCCTGCTGCGCCACTGGCGCGAGGCCGCGGTGCGCAACCCGGTCGTGATCACCGGCGACATCCATTCCCACTGGGCTAACGAGCTCGGTCCGGATTTTGAGCGCCCCGACGACCCGGTCACGGCCGTGGAATTCGTCGGCACCTCCATCAGCTCGAGCGGCGACGGCCGCGCGGAAGCCAAGGGCCTCGCCCGGCTGCTGGCCGAGAACCCCGGCGTGAAGTTCCAGAACGAGGAACGCGGCTACGTCACCTGCGAGCTCACCCCGCGCGCGTGGACCACCCACTACCGCACGGTGCCGTTCGTGACTCGGCCGGGCGCGCCGCTCGTGACGCGCGCGTCGTTCCGAGTCGAGGCCGGCCGCCCGAAGCTGGAGCGCGCTTGATCAGCGGGCCCGCGCGAGTCCGCGCGCGGGAGGCGGTCCGTCCGGCTCCCGCGTGAACCCGGCGCGCGCGAAACCCCGACGCACCTCGGGAGCCCGCGCGAAGGTGCGCCAGGCGAATCCGCCCCGGAGGTTCTCGGCCATCACCAGCGTGATCACGACGTTGATCGCCACGACGTCCTCCGCGATCCAGCCGGTGTGCGGATTGAAGGCGTCGGCAAAGCCGTAGGTCCCCCAAGTCCGGCCGCTGAGCGCGCGCCGCATCCCGATCAGCGCGCCGAGGCACTCGCGCGGCGCGAAGGGCGGCGACCCGCCCGGCGCGCACGGCACCACCGTACCGTCGCGGAGATCCGGATCCGGCCCCAGCGCGCCCCGAGCGACGTAACCGCCCGCGCTGTCAGACGCGGTGAGGCCCCAGAGCGAGCCGGACCACAGGGGGTAACGCGTCCGCTGCGCGAGCGACCAATCCCGCTCTGCGAGGTTCGCCGCGACCGAGTTCGCCCAGAAATCGACCCCGGCGGCGCGCCGCCCCTGGAAATCGAACCAGCCGCGCGCGTACTGGTGCGTGAACAGCGGCCTGCGCTGGATGAACCGCCGCCCCCCGGATTCGACCCACGGTTCCCGGTACCAGGCGCGCCCCGCCTCCGCCGGTAGCGCGAACGCGGCCTGCCGCCGCGGCCGCCCGCACGGACGCGGTCGAGCATGAGGCCGGTTTCAGGAAGGACGGCCTCGGTAAAAT
>VHCI01000116.1 GCA_016871775.1 Verrucomicrobiota bacterium
GCGCGAGCGCAACGACGAGGTCGAGATGCGCAAGAAGGTTCCCGGGTGGACCTTCCAGGCCACCCGCTGGTGACGATGAGCGCTCTGCCGCAACGATTCGCCGGGCGCACCGCCCTCGTGACCGGGGGAGGTTCCGGCATCGGTCGGGCCATCGCTCTCCGCCTCGCCGCCGAGGGCGCCGTAACCTGGATCCTCGAGGCGAGGCCCGAGGCTGCCGCCGCCGTCGCGCAGGAGATTCGCGCGGCCGGGGGACGCGCGGAGACCGTCACCGCCGACGTCACCGACACCGCCGCGATGGCGTGCGCCCTCGCCGCCCCGCCGTGCTTGGACGTGCTCGTCAACAACGCGGGCATTAGCCACGTGGGCGATGTACTGGGGACGAAGCCCGAGGAACTCGACCGCCTCTACGCCGTGAACGTGAAGGGGGTTTATCACGGGCTCCACTTCGGTGTGCCGCGACTCCTGGAGGCCGGAGGCGGCGTGATCTGCAACCTCGCGTCGGTGGTCTCGAAGATCGCTCTGCCGCAGCGTTTCGCCTACGGGATGACCAAGGGCGCAGTGCTGGCGATGACCCTCTCGGTGGCGCGCGACTACGTGGACTGCGGGATCCGCGCCAACTGCGTCTGCCCGGCGCGCGTGCGCACGCCTTTCGTCGACGGCTTTGTGGCGAAGCACTATCCCGGCGAGGAGGCAGCCGCACTGGTTCGGCTGGCAGCCGCGCAGCCGCTGGGGCGGATGGGTCAGCCCGAGGAAATCGCGGCGCTGGTGGCGTTCCTGTGCTCGTCCGAGGCGGCATTCATCACCGGGTCCGCCTACGACATCGACGGGGGTGTGACGCTGCTACGGTGACAGGAGGGCGGGGGCCTGCGGGTGACGCGGGTCGAGCTCAAGGACCCGGCGGGCGGCGGCGGCGGCCGCGGCGCGATCGCCCTGTTGACGGAGGATGGTCGCGCGGGCGTATGGGTAATCTGGGACGCGGGGCGCGAGCTGCTCCGCCGTGGAGAGGGCCGCGATCGCCTCAGCGCGGCGGGCCGTCTGGTGCAGAAGCAGGCCGAGGTTGTACCACGCGCGGTCGAAGCGGGGGTTGCGGCGGACGGCCTCACGGAGCGCGAGTTCGGCGTCCGGCAACTGCCGGGCCCCGGCATAGGCGAGGGCGGCATTGAAGGCGGCGTCCGCGTCGGCGGGGTTGAGCTGCGCGGCCCGCCAGAGGGAGGCCGCGGCCTCGCCCGGACGACCGAGCTCATTGAGCACGAGGCCGAGGGTGTCGTGCAGTCCGGGGGAGTTCGGGTCCCAAGCAACCGCCTGCCGCAGGGAGGCCTCGGCCTCAGTAGTGCGACCACGGTTGAAGAAATCCTGCCCAAGCCGCATCCGGCCGGCCGGCTGGTCGGCGCTGGCCGCGAGGTAAGTATCCAGCTCCTGGCGGATGCGGGAGCCGGCTGACAGTTCCGGGGAGAGCGGCCACGCGGCGTCGAGGCGGACGAGGCGGACCGGATCGTTCAGCATCGGGCGGAGCGCGTCGTTCTGGCCCGGGACGCCAGAAAGGATCTGGACGGCGGCGGACCGGACCATCGGGTCAGCGTGGGTGAGGTGTTCGCGGGCCACGGCGGGCACGCGCTCGTCGCGGGTCGCCTGCGGGCGGGTGAGCAGCAGCAGCGTAGCGCGCCAAGCGGGCACGTCTTCTTTCGCGATGAATTCGAGGAGGCGGTCGAGCGAACCGGGTCGGCCGGCTTGGGCGGCGGCGACCACGCGGGTCCGCTGCCGTTGGCGATTTTCGAGCTTTGGGCCGTACCACTTATCCGCGTGCTCAATGGCCCAGTCGACCGAGCGGTCAGTGTGGCACCGGTTGCAGGCATTCGGGATCCCAAACTCCTTGGTGAGCAGTGGGTCGGGCTTGGTGAAGCCGTGGTCGTGCCGCGGGTCCCGCTGCATGTAGGTCGTGCGCGGCATATGGCACTCGACGCAGCGGCCGCCGGTGCTGCCGGGGAGGTGGTGGGAATGGGCGACGGGATCGATCACGGGCGCGTTGCCGCGCGGGGAGGGGCCGTGGCACTGGAGACAGAGGGCGTTGTCCTGCACCGGCAGGATCGTCTTGCCGCTGTGGGCGTCGTGGCAGTCGAGGCAGGTCACGCCCGCCTTCCCGCCCATCCGGCTGGTGAGCAGCGAGGTGTAGTTGAAGTCCTCGTCGCGGACCTGACCGTCTGGATAGAAAACGTTGGCGTCGGTCGGCAGCGTGAGCCGGTAGTGGTCGTGGTAGGACCCACCGGGCTCGAGCCGGCCAGTGAGAAGTTCGTTTCGAGCGTGGCAGGGGGCGCAGGTCTCCTGGGCGCGCTGGAGCTCGGCGGCAGAGGCGCCCGGCCCACGCCCGCCCGGGGGTGAGGGCCGCGGCTGGAAGTGCGACTCCGGCAGGTCCCCGTGGCACTGGTAGCAGCCAACCCCCTGCTCGCGGAACGTCGTGCGGTAGGTGTCCGTAGAGAGATCGTAATTCTTCTGGTAATCTGTGAGGTGGCAGTGGGCGCACATCGAGTTCCAGTTCATCCCGCGCCCCATCCAGTGCCCCCACTCGCCCGGCCGGCGACGTTCGTCCCCGAAGACGTTGAACCACTCCTTGCGGTGCGGATCCCACGCCAGCTCCGCCGCCTGGTAGGCGCCGCGCTCGCCCGGCACGACGTACTGCAGCAGCGGCGTATGGCCGATGACAAAGTCCGCT
Organism: Verrucomicrobiota bacterium; assembly: GCA_016871775.1. Taxonomy (GTDB): domain Bacteria; phylum Verrucomicrobiota; class Verrucomicrobiia; order Opitutales; family Opitutaceae; genus ER46. Next base: position 2,708 of record VHCI01000116.1, read on the forward strand.
GCGTAGGCATGCCCGGGATTCCCGTCGAGCCGGCGCTCGGTAAAAGTTGGCTTCCCGTCCTGCCAGCGGATTTCGTAGTCGATCCCGTGGAGGGAGAGGCGCTGTGGCGTGCCCACCGCGGCCGCATCGGCCTGCGCCTCCACCGCCCGGTGCGCCAGCGCATGGTGGGAGCCCGCCCAATCGCGGTAGATGTCTTCGTGGCACGAGCGGCAGTCCCCGGATTTCGCCGGCACGGTAGCCGCGACGGCCGCGGGTGGGGGCGCGAGCGACGGTTTGCCGCAGCCGCCTGTGGCGCTCGCGAGGAGGCCGGCCAGCGCGGCCAAGCCGGTGAGGGCGAGGCAGGCGCGAAGGCGGGCGGAAAGGGGACGAGTGGCCACGAGGAGGCGGAAGAAAAGCCCGCGTCCGCGCGGGAAGCAAGCGAACCCGGCTATGAGTTCGCCAAGCGGGGCCAGCGCGACCACGTTGTATCCTATGGAACTCGACCTCACCGCCCTGCCGCCGCGCGAAGCCCACGCTTGGATGATTGCCACGATCCTGCCGCGGCCCATCGCGTGGATCTCGACGATTTCGGCAAATGGCCGGCCCAATCTGGCGCCCTTCTCGTACTTCCAGGCTGTCTCGGCGCACCCGCCGTTGTTGATGTTTGTCGCTGCCAACACCCGCGACGGCACGCCGAAGGACACCCTGCGCAACGTCCGCGAGGTCCGGGAATTCATCGTGCACCTGGTGCCCTTTGCGCAGGCGGAGGCGATGAATGCCACCGCCGCCCCGCTGCCGTACGGGGAGAGCGAATTCACCCACGCCGGGGTGGCCGCCGTGCCTGCGATCCGCGTGCGCCCGCCGCGGGTCGCCGCCGCCCCGGTGGCCTTGGAGTGCGCTCTGGAACGGGAACTCGCCTTCGGCGATGGGCCGGGCGCCGCGACGGTGGTCTTCGGCCGCATTCTCCACGCGCATGTGCGCGATGACGTTCTCGGGCCCGATGGCCGGCCGGACTCGGCCAAGCTCGACCTGATTGGGAGGATGGGGGGCGAGGCCTACGCGCGGACGCGGGACCGGTTTACGGTCCGGCGTCCGGACGGTTCACCTTAGCTGGTGAGCGGCCGTTCAGTCGCGCCGCGCCGCCCAGAAGCGGCATTCGTCGGAGAATTCCCGGACGGCCCGCGTCTCGTGCGCAAGCTCGCGGCGAAGCGCGTCGAAGTTGTGCCTCCACCCTGTCGCGGCGAGATCGGCCAGCACCTCGGCCCGGTCCGGCAGGTGCATGAAAGTGCGGCCGCTTTCGCCCGCGAAATAACGGTCGCCGAACTCCACTAGCCGCGGATCCCGCTCGCCGCGCGCCCAGCGCTCAGCCTCGAGTCGCCAGAGGGCGCGTTCAACCCGCGAGCTTGCCCGGTCGTGGGTAGTGAAGAGCAGGTTCGCCCCGGGCCGACAGGCCGCATGGAGCCCGCTCAGCGCGCGCCGGCGGTTCTCCCGGCCCGGGATCTGCATCAGGCCATTGAACGGGAACAGCGCACCCGCCGCGGGCGCCACGCCGGCGGCGGTGAGGGCGGGGCCGAGGCGGGTGGCGTTGGCCTCGAGGAACCGGATCGATCCCGCGCCGCGCTGCGCGGCAAGGCTGCGCGCCTGGTCAAGCAGTTCCACCGCAAAGTCGAAGGCGGTCAGTTGTCGGTATCCTAGGTCCCAGAGCCCGATGGTGACGCGACCCGCGCCGCAGCCGGCCTCGAGCAGGTGGGCTTCGCGGTCTGGGAAGAGCCGCTCGATCAGCAGGCGTTCCGACACCCAGAGTCCGAGTCCGTAAGCGGCGCGGGTGTAGTGCAGTACCGCGGACAGCTCATTGAAGTCCGCGCGGACGGTGGCGGCGTTGATCCGGGGCACGGTGAAATTCAGCGCCGGCGCCAAGCGGCGAGGAACATTCCGTTCGCCTCCAGATCCTGGGGCCAAAGCATGACCCTGGTCGGGCCGTCCGTCATCCCGAAAAGCGGCGTAGGTTCAAGTTCCGGATGCGCGGCGCCGAGCGCGGCCGCCATTTCGGTGGTCTCGCGTCGGGTGAGCGTGCAGACCGCGTAGATGAGCCGGCCGCCCGGCCGCAGCGCGGAAACGACGCGCTCGAGCAGGGCGCGCTGCGTGCCGGCCAGCTCAGCGACGTCCGCCGGTCCCGTCGTCCAGCGCGCGTGCGGGTTGCGCTGCCAGGTTCCCACCCCACTGCAGGGGGCGTCGAGCAAGATGCCGTCAAACTTCGTCTTGGTGGGCAGCGGGTGGCCGCCGTCCCACGCGGCGGCGCGGAAATTGAAGACCTCCGCGCGCGCGGCGCGGCGCCGCAGAGTGGCCAAGCGGCGGGCGCTTCGGTCGGTCGCCCACAGGAGGCCCTTGTTCCGCATCAGGTCGGAGAGGTGCAGCAGCTTGCCGCCCTCGCCGGCGCAGACGTCCCACCACGTCTCCTTGGCCCGGGGCGCGCAGGCGTGCCCGACGATCTGGGAGGCGAGATCCTGGATTTCGAAGGCGCCGCGATGGAATGCGGGCGTGAGAAAAAGGTCCTGCGTGCCAGTGTAGCGCAGTGCATCCGGCGCGCGGTCCGAGGCGCGGCAATCGCCGAGCTCGCGGGCAAGCCTGGCGGAGGTACCGGGCCGTGCGCGCAGCCACAGGGTCGGTTCACGCTGCAGTTGGCGGAGAAACTCGGCGGGGACGTCCATTTCGTTGTGCAACCACGGCGGCACCGTGCGGGCGGCTAGGGCCTCGGGCTTCACTGCGCGTGGATCGGCGTCGAAGCGCGCTTGGAGCTCAAGCGCGGCGGCGACCTGGCGCTGGAGCGAGTCGCGAGCAGGGAGCCATTCGCGCCAGCGGAAGGAGGCGAAGACCGCGCGGCTGATCGCCCGGCGCTCTCGGGCGCCGAGCCGACCGGAATCCGCGAGGTGGCGGCGCAGCACCGCGTCCGCCGGGAGTTCGCCGGTGACTCCGGCGAGGACGCGCGCGGAGTGGTTCAGGAGGGCAGATTCGTGCATCAAAAAGCCAGCGCGGAGGCTGATTACGACCGACGCTTCCAGCGGCGGTCCTCCTTGAGTTCTAGGCGCCGCACCTCCACCAGCACGCCGGTGACGGCGGGGTGCGCGCGCAGCTGCTGGAAGGAGGCGGCGCTAAGCTTCCAAGTGAGCGCGGGGCTAGCCTCCGCCACCGGAGTGTAGCAATCAGGGAAGGCGAAGGCGAACTCCACGCGGGTGTCCCCAACCTGGCGATCGATCGTGGCGCGCAGCCGAGTTAGGAAATCCGGCGTTTCCGCGGAGTCCGGACGGAGCAGCCAAGTGACCTTGCTGACCAGGGCCGCGACTTGGCCGTCGAGCAGGTAGCACTCCTTGACGTTGAGGCGCGCTCCCTCTGCGTTGACGAGCACGTTGCCCTGCACGAGCACCAGCGCGTTTTCGCTGAGGGTCTGCCCGTAGGCGGCGTAGCCGTCGGCAAAGAGGTTTAGCGCGAGGGTGGCTCGGCGAGTGGCGAGAGTGAAGGCAACCCAAGGGCGATGGTCCTTCTTCGCCAGCTTCTTGACCAAGCTGCCGGCGATCCCGCAGAGGCGGAACTCGGTCCGGTCCGGTTGCTGGAGCAGCGCTTCCGGCGCAAAGGTATCGATCGATTCGGTGAGGTCCGCGTAGGCCTCGAGCGGGTGGCCGGAGACGTAGAATCCGAGCAGTTCCTTCTCGAAGGCCAGCTTCTCGGCGGGCGGGAAATCCTCGGCGGGCGGCCGAGGCTGCACGGCGCTGTGGCCGAGCGCGGGTGGATTCGGGTCGCCGCCGAGGAGCTCAAGGAAGCTGTGCTGGCCGGCCGCGCGGTCGCGGGCCGCGGCGGCCGCGGCAGCCAGTGCGCCATCGATTCCGTCGAAGAGCGCGCGCCGGGGGACGCCCGCGTAGTCGAAGGCCCCCGTCTTCACGAGATGCTCCAGCACGCGCTTGTTGATGGCGCGGCCGTCGATTCGACGAGCGAAGTCCTCGAAGTCCCGGAAGGGACCGCGCTGCTCGCGCTCAGCGATGATCTGTTGCGCGGCCAACTCGCCCACTCCCTTGATCGCGCCGAGCCCGAAGCGGATGCGCCCGCCGACTGGGGTGAAGGTCTCGCGCGATTCGTTCACGTTGGGACCAAGCACCGTGATGCCGATCGCGCCCGCCTCGGCGACGAAGTGGGCAACCTTGTCTGCGTTGCCGAGCTCAGCGGTGAGGACGGCGGCCATAAAGGCCACCGGGTGGTTGGCCTTAAGGTAGGCCGTCTGGTAGCTGACGAGCGCATAGGCGGCCGAGTGCGACTTGTTGAAGCCGTAACTGGCGAACTTGTTGAGGAGGTCGAAGATCTCGTTCGCCTTGCGCTCGTCGAGGCGGTTCACCCGCCCGGCTCCCTCGACGAACTTGAGGCGCTCACTGGCCATCGCCTCGGCGTCCTTCTTGCCCATCGCGCGCCGCAGCATGTCCGCGCCGCCGAGCGTGTAGCCCGCGATGATCTTAGCGCACTCCATCACCTGCTCCTGGTAAACAATGATCCCGTGCGTCTCGCGCAGCGACTGCTCGAGCAGCGGGTGCGGATAGGAGACGCTAGCCGGTTCCTTCTTGCCCCGCGCGTAGTCAGGGATGAACGCCATCGGCCCTGGGCGGTAGAGTGCGCAGATGGCGTTGATGTCATCGATGTTCGACACGCCCACCTGGCGGCAGGCGTTCTGCATTCCCGGGGACTCGAGCTGGAAGACGCCCACCGTGCGGCCGGCGTTGAGCAGGGCGTAGGTTACAGGGTCGTCGAGCGGGATCTTCTCGATGTCGAAGGCCGGGTCCGCCCCGCGGCGGATGTGCGCCACCGCGTCGGCGATGACGGTGAGCGTCTTCAGCCCGAGGAAGTCCATCTTCAGCAGGCCGAGCTTTCCCACCGCATTCATATCGAACTGCACTGTGATATCGCCCTCCTGCAGGGTGAGCGGAACGAACTCCTCGAGCGGCTGGTCGGTGATGATGATCCCCGCCGCGTGCTTGCCGGTGTTGCGCACCATCCCCTCCAGCACGCGTGCCTGGTCCATGATGCGCTTGGCCGCCGGATTGCGCGCCACCTCGTCGCGCAGCTCCGCGCTCTTTGCGATGGCGTCCTCAAGCGTGATGTTGAGCTCCTCCGGCACCATCTTGGCCAGCTGGTCGGCCTCGGCGAAGGGCAGATTGTGCACGCGCGAGACGTCCCGGATGACCATCTTCGCCCCGAGGGTGCCAAAGGTGATGATGTTGGCGACGCACTGCTCCCCGTACTTGCGGCGAACGTAATCGATGACCTCACCGCGGCGCCGCATGCAGAAGTCGATGTCGAAGTCGGGCGGGGAGACGCGCTCAGGGTTCAGGAAACGCTCGAAGAGCAGGCGGAAACGAATGGGGTCAAGGTTCGTGATTCCCAGCAGGTAGGCGACGAGGCAGCCGGCGCCGGAGCCGCGGCCCGGGCCCACGGGGATGCCCTGCGCTTTGGCCCAGGCGATGAAGTCCCAGACCACAAGAAAGTAGTCGACGAACCCGGTCACTCCGATGATCGCCAGCTCGAACTCTAGGCGCACCACTAGCTCCTCGTCGCGGGTGAGGCCGGAGTAGTCGGGCGCCTGGGGCTTCTGGCCCGCCGGGGGCTGGCGGATGCGCTTGAGCCACTCGGCGATGGCGGGTTGCGCGGCGACGAGCGCGGGATTGAAGCCGTAGCGTTTCCGCAGGCCCTCGAGGCAGAGTTGATGCAGGAAGCTCGTCCGGTCGGTCTTCACCTCCGGGGGCAGGGGATAGCGCGGGTAGCGCTCGCTGCCCGTGGGGAAGGGGATCGTGAGGTCGCACATCTCGGCGACGAGCGTGGTGTTGCGCACCGCGTCCGGGACCTCCGCGAACAGGCGCGCCATCTCCGCCCCCGACTTGAGGTAGAATTCCCGGCCGGTGAAGCGCATCCGCTTCTCCTCTTCGATCTTGGCGCCCGTCTGGATGCAGAGCATCGCGTCGTGCGGGCCGGCGTCGGACTGCTGCACGTAGTGCACGTCATTCGAGCAGACCACCTTCAGGCCGAATTCCTCGGCCAGCTGGAGGAGCCCGGGGATAACCTGGCGCTGCTCGGGCAGGCCGTGGTCCTGCAGCTCGACGATGAAGTTCTCGCGGCCGAAGATCTCTACAAATCGCCCGCACGCGCGGCGCGCTTCTTCCTCGCGGCCGTGCAGCAGGTGCTGCGGGACCAGCGAGGCGAGGCAGCCCGTGAAGCCGATTAGCCCCTCCGCGTAGCGCGCGAGGGTCTCGAGGTCGGTGCGGGGCTTGTAGTAGAAACCCTTGAGGTGGGCGTCCGAGACCAGCTTCAGCAGGTTCTGGTAGCCCCGGAGGTTTTTCGCGAGCAGGCCAAGGTGGAATATGGTCTTCCCCTCGTCGTCGTTACGCCCGTGCTTCTCCAGCCGCGAGTGCTCAACTAAGTACAGCTCGCAGCCGATCAGCGGCTTCAGGCCGCGGGCCTTTGCATGCTGGTAAAACTCGATCGCGCCGTAGAGGTTGCCGTGGTCCGTCAGCGCCATTGCGCCCATCCCCATCTCGACCGCCCGCTCCACCAGCCGGTCGATGCGGCAGCAGCCGTCCAGCAAACTATAGTCGGTGTGGACATGGAGGTGGACGAACTGGGAATCGGCGGACACGCGCGATCTAAGGGAAGCTGCTGCGCGTTGCCGGGCAAGAACCGAAAGGTCCCGCGGCGCCGCGCGGGATTTGCCCTCGCCACGCCCTCCCGCTCGGACACGCTCAGAGCGGCCGGCGCGCAGGCGTCCGGCGCGTTCCCCCTGACGATGAGCTCCTCCGCCCCCCTGTCCCCCTCGCTGCCCGACCGGCTGCAGTCCCTCGATGTCTACCGGGGTCTAATCATGTTCTCGCTTGCGTGCCACGGCTTCGGTCTGGCCGGGACGGCGCGCAACCACCTCAAGGTAAATCCTGAATCCGGGTTCTGGGGTCTTGTCTTACATCAGTTCGAGCACGCTGAATGGCGCGGGGGCGGCTACTGGGACCTCATCCAGCCGTCTTTTATGTTTATGGTGGGCGTTTCAATGGCTTATTCCTACGTGCGGCGCCAGCGCGCGGGTGAGTCGTGGGGCCGAATGTTCGGCCACGCCTGCTGGCGGGCGGTGGCGCTCGCGGCGCTTGGCATCTTCCTCATCTCGAACGGCCGCAGCGGCACCGAGTGGTCCCTGATGAACGTGCTCACGCAGATCGGCCTAGGGTACCCCTTTCTCTTCCTGCTTTGGGGGCGCTCCATCCGCGTGCAGGCGGTGACGGTGGCCGCAATCCTGCTCGGAACCTGGATTCTGTACGCCTCTTTTCCGGCGCCGGGCATCGATCTGACCGCGGGGGCGCCGAAGGCGGGCGTCACGGCCGTCTGGGCGCAGCAGCACCTCGCAGGGGTGGGCTCGGCGTGGCACAAGAACGCTAATGTCGGCCAGGTGGTCGACATCTGGCTCTTAAATCTGCTGCCGCGGACGGAGCCTTTCGTGTTCAACGGTGGAGGTTACCAGACGATAAACTTCCTGCCGTCGCTGGCGACGATGCTGCTCGGCCTGATGGCGGGCGAGCTGCTGCGCTCGAGGCGCGAGGCGCGAGACAAGGCGCGCTGGCTCCTGCTGGCGGGGCTCGCCGGCCTGGCGCTGGGCTTGCTTGGCGCGGCCCTGGGGATCCCGCTGGTGAAGCGGATCTGGACGCCGAGCTGGGCCCTGTGGTCCTCCGGTTGGTGCGCGCTGATTCTGGGCGGCCTGTACTGGACGGTGGACGTCCAGCGGTGGCGCGGTTGGACGTTTCCTCTGGTGGTGGTCGGGATGAACTCGCTCGCGATCTACGCGATGGGGATGCTGCTGCGGCCGTGGGCGGCGAAGACTTTCCAGACGCACCT
>VHCI01000117.1 GCA_016871775.1 Verrucomicrobiota bacterium
CCATACGGTCCGCGAGGTCGTCGCGGTCGAGGGTGGCCGAGGTCGTGAGCCGCTTAGGGACTCCTCCTGCCGCCGGCATGACATAGACTTCGGTATTGCCATCGTACTGGCCCGTGAAGGCGAGGTGGGCTCCGTCCGCCGAGAACCGGGGGAAGATCGCGTATCCCGGCCCATCGGTCAGCCGCCGGGAAACGCCGCCGGCTAGCGGGACGGTGTAGAGCTGACCGGCGTAACTGAAGACCACCGAGGAACCGTCGGTCGCCGGGAAGCGCAGCAGGCGGGTTTCCTCCGCGGCGGGCTGGGCGGCGTGCACGGAGGCTAGCAGGGTGATCGCGAGACTGGGGGGCAAACGGAGAACCATGGAGCTAGCAAATCGCAGCCTCCCTGGTCCGCAACCTGATAGGTGCTCCAGCAGGAGCGACCTTGGACCTCACGGGGAACCTGGCCGGGGATTATCCGTCCGACCCCGAGAAGATTACGGCGGCGAGCTCGCCGACCGCGGTCCTCGGAGTCGGCCAAGGCATCGAAAGCGCCTTTGTCTCTCTTAACTTAATTTACCCGATCCGCTCTCCAATGGATGGGGTCCACCTCACCTTTGTCTCTCCTCTCTGCAGGTCCCCCGCCCGCTGTCCTATCAGCGGGGACCGCTTCCTAGGTCACTGCCTCGCAGGCGGGTCGGATTCCGACCCGTTCTTTCTGCTCCACTCCCTGAATTTAACTAGGGAAAGATAGAAGCCGACACCGAAAACGACGAAAATCGCGGCCGCAAAATAGGGAACGATAGCCGGCATCATTTTGAAACCGCGATGACTCTTAAATAAATGGCAAAGGCAAGAATCGAGGGGGTCCACAGGCCCACGAAGATGGCATCCTCCTTGTGACCAAAGAGGTAGAGAGCTTTGGAAAAAACAATCGACGCAAAGGAGGCGCCTAGGAACAGAAAATCCGCGAGGGTAAATTTTTTGAACATAAGCAAATTCCTCAGCCGGAAGCGAAGAGACAGGTTGAAGCTTAAGGCAAGATGATTGTCATTTCGAGAGGAGTTGTCCCGGTCGGTTGGGTGTAGCCGAAACGTTTCTCCACCGCCAACAGTGACCAGACTCACCATACTAAACCATTTCAGGTAAGAGTCTGGGCGTTGTGGGGCTGGGGTGCAGGGTTGTTGGCAGCATGGGGCGTGCAGGCAAACTCCGGGCGGAGGGCGGGTCTGGCTTGGCGGGCCTGACCGGAGCCCGGAGCTTGGTCAAGGAGCGGGGCGCGGCGTTCCGACGGCCCCCGATCGGCGATGGTACTGTGCGGGCGCCGAATGTTTATATCCTCGCGGAACGCGCGGCCCCAGAAGCTCTGGTTTTCTTTCCGTCATTCCGCAAACGCCCACAACCGCTCCAAGGCCCGCACGTAGAGGGAGCGGCCGACAATGGCTGGCGTACTCCGCACGCTCTCCTCCAGTTCGTGGCGCGCGACAATGTCGAGGGTGTCGCCCGCCCGTAGAATCGTTACGGTCCCGGCCTCGCTGACAAAATAGACAAGCCCGTTGGCCGCTACCGGGGAGGCCGCATATTGCCCGGGAGCCCCCAGCGGCTGCCGATCGAGCAGGCGATCGCCCGTCACGGGCCGAAACGCGCTCACGCGGCCGCCGTCCGCCACGACGTAAACCCGACCGCGATAAACCAGCGGTGAGGCCATTTCGTTGAGGCCCTTGGTCGTTTCCCACGCGACATGCGTGTCGCTTACGTCGCCCCGACCACCCGGCCGAATCGCCACGAAGCGATGCCGGTTTTGGGGGCTGTTGAATCCTCTCATCGCGGCATCCCACTCCTCCTTGGTCACTTTGCCGTCCTTGTTCCCGTCGATAAACCACTGAAGCAGGCTGCGAATGCCCAACGAATTGCCCGGCGTTGTAATGGGAATCTCCTTCCGGATGTGAAAGAGCAACTCCTTCGGGATTTCGTCCAACGCGAGCTTGCCATCGCGATCGGCGTCGTGGGCGGCAACCAGTTTTCCCCAGTCGAGATCCGGCGGTGGCGGCTCGCTCGGGTCACCGGATCCCTTGGAGCCCACAAACAGCAGGTCGTCGCCAGCGACGGCGGTCGCGATGGCGGCATTGCCCCAGCCGTTGATCCACCAGCGCATTTCTCCAGTTGAGGGATCGTAGCCTGCCACTCGCCCGCGGCCCTTCACGATGAGTTCCTCGATCCCGCCGTGTCGCCAGACCATCGGCGTCGAATGGCTGTTGCGGGCGAACGGCCGGGGTGAACTCCACGCGATCGTGCCGGTCGCCGGATCAAGCGCCAGCACGTGCGAGTCTGCACTCATGCCATCCCGCAGCACGATTAACCGGCCTCCCGCCAGCATCGGTGAATTGCCGGCTCCAAATTCGACCTTCTGCTCCGGAAGCGGACGCCGCCAAAGTTCCTGGCCCGCGAAGTCATAGGCCACCACGCCAAAGGAATTCGCGTACACAAACACCCGTTGGCCGTCGGTGCAGGGAGTCGCCGACGCGGGCGAACTGAAAACGTGCACCTTTTCCAAGCGCCCCGCGGGCAGCGCCTTCCGCCACAGTTCGCGCCCGTCGCGAGCGCCGAATGCCAGCGTGATGATCGTGCCGTCGGCCACTCCTGTCACGAAGAGGTGATCGTTCGCGATCACGGGTGACGATATCCCCCGCGGCACCGTGGCTTTCCAGCGGACGTTTTTGTCGGGACCGAACGCCGTCGGCGGGCGCGCCGATTCCGCCGCAATCCCCGCGCCGTTGAGTCCGCGGAACTGCGGCCACGACTCCGACGCGTGGGTGCGGGCGACACACAGCGTGAGGCAGAGGAGCAGGGGTTTCATGCGTGGGAAGAATGAACAGACCGACGCGAGGGGAACGGCGTTTGATGAGGGCCAGGAAATTGGATTGGGCGGGAGTCGGGCCGGGAAGGATGCTCGGTTTTGACGCACGGAACCGGCGCTACCAACTCTTTGCGACGCAAAATCCTCCGGGGCTTCTTGCGATTCGCCGACCCGTCGTTTGGTCGCGATCCCCCGGAAACGGAGGATCATCTCTAGGTCACGCGGACTTGAGGGTGAGGACTACCGGGGTCCGACGCCCTTTCCACGCGACACCCTCCCCCTAAACCTCTCCCTGATCCGATCCCCCTTAAAATCCGGTTTTCCTCCAGTATGAGGGGAAGTAGGATTGAAGGAGGGCATCCGAACGCACTTCAGCATCATCCGCGGTCAGCGACCGCGGTTACAGCGAGAGCCGGCTGCGCTACTGTTCGTCTAACCACCCTGGCCTCTTCCTCTCCGCGCTTTCCGGATGCTGCCGCGGGCGCACCCGCTATTTCGTGCTTTTCGTGTGCTTCGCGGTGCCCGCGCATCTTTCTCTGCGGCTCTGCGGAGTCACCCTGGGTGTGACCTTGACCCCCGGTGCTTCGGAAACGTATACTCCCCCGGGGTCACTCCTCCGCGCCCATCCCCCGACATCGACTTTCGCTACCCCCTTCACCTCATGCGAACCGCGCTCCGCTTACAGCTGTCCTCCCTGGTGTTCCTATCCTTGGCGGCCGCCGCATCGGCGGCCGACATCGCGAAGTACCGCAAGCTGCAGCTCAGTGATGAGTTTCTTGCGGAAGGCGCGACCTTTGGTGACTTCAACCGCGACGGCGTGACCGACGTTGTTGCCGGCCCCTATTGGTACGCCGGCCCGGACTTCAAGAGGCGCCACGAGTTTTACCCGGCGGCACCCTTCGACCCGCTCCGCTACTCGGACAATTTCTTCGCGTTCGCGCACGACTTCAACCGCGACGGCTGGAGCGACATCCTCGTCCTTGGATTTCCAGGCGTGGACGCCTCGTGGTACGAGAATCCGGGCGCACAGGGCGGCGCCTGGCGGCGGCGGGTGGTGTACCTCCCGGTAGACAACGAATCGCCGACCTTCGGCGACCTGTTGGGAACCGGCCAGCCGGTACTCATCTGCTCAAGCCTCCTGCGCCTCGGCTACGCCACGCCGGACCCGAAGGATCCCACGCGCCCATGGACCTTCCACCCGATCTCACCGCCCGGCCAATGGCAGCGGTTCTCCCACGGTCTCGGTTTTGGAGACCTCAACGGAGACGGCCGCCCCGACCTGCTGGAAAAGGACGCGTGGTGGGAGCAGCCCGCATCACTCGCTGGAGACCCGGTCTGGAAAAAGCATCCCATCTCCTTCGCGCCGGGCCGCGGCAGCTCGCAGATGATAGTCGCCGACCTGAACGGGGACGGCTTCGCCGACGTTGTTTCGGCCAAAGACGCGCACGGCTACGGCCTTTCGTGGTTCGAGCAAGTGCGGGGTGCCGATGGCGCGATCACCTTCACGGAGCACGCGATCACTTCGACCAAGGGCGACGAGAGGCTCGGCGGGGTGCAATTTTCCCAGCTCCACGCGGTCACGCTGGCCGACCTCGATCGCGACGGCCTGCCCGACATTCTCACCGGCAAGCGCTGGTGGGCGCACGGTCCCAAGGGCGACGCCGAGCCGAACGCCGACCCGGTGATCCAGGCATTCCTGCTCCGGCGGGAAGGTGGTAAGGTACGGTTCGAACCCCGCCTCATCGATTCCGCCTCCGGCGTCGGCGTGCAACTCGTCGCCGCCGACGCGGACGGCGACGGCATACCCGACATCGTGAGCGCCAACAAGCGGGGCACCTTTGTCTTCCTCTCCAGCGCCGCCCCTCAAGGGTCAGGGCGTTGAACCTTGTAGCAGGCGGGGGCGACCCGGTCTGCAAACCAAAACCGCCCTGTCCCCTTGGGCGAGGACGGCGCTCGCCTCCGCGCGCGGCAATCCCACGCTCCTCTTCGTGAAACCCCTCCCTCCAACCCCGCGGGCCACGTTGGCGCTGCTGCTCTTGGCGGCCCCGCTAACCGCCACCACCGGACCGAGCAGTCACTGGCCCCTTGTCCAAGATACCCGCAACGCCATCCCCGGGGCGCCCCACGGCGAGGCCTCCGGACTTTCTTTCCACCCAGGCGGTCCCGTCGGCGCCCACGGCCGATTCGATGGTCGCGCCGCGCAGATCACGATCCCGGGAGCTCCCGCGCTCGCGACCGGCCAAGGTGATTTCACGCTGACGATCCGGGTGCACACCGCCGCGGAATTGGACGACGATCTGGGCGATCTCCTCTCTCATTACGACGCGCGGACGCGCACCGGCTTCACCCTCGCCCTACGCCATGCGTCGGGCGTCACACACAGCCAGCCCAATCACCGCCAACTGCAGTTCGGCATCGACGCCGGCTCCGAACCTGAGCTCCGCGACGAGGGACGGCCGGGGGCGGCGATATTCGGACAGTCGATAGCGGTGCACGCCGGCTCGCTTTATGTCGGCACCTGCGAGACCGGAGCGAGCGGAACCGGCCGAGTATTCCGCTACGCGGGACCGGGCCACTGGGAGGACTGCGGCGCGCCGGATCGGGCCAACAGTATCGCGGCGATGACAGTTTGGAACGGCCACCTGATCGCCGGCTCCGGGAAGTACCGCCTCGGGGGATCAGCGCTAAAGGAGTCCGAGAACCCGCATCTTGGCGGCCGCGTCTACCGCTATCTCGGCGGCCAGCGCTGGGAACTCATTCGACGCTTTCCCGGGATGGAGTCCGTGGGCGGGCTACTGGTCCATCGTGGCGAGCTGTATGTCGGCTCGCTGTACCGGCCCGCGGCCTTCTGGCGCGGCACGACCAGCGGAAGCTGGGAGGAGTTGCCTGTGCCCGGAGGGAAACGGGTCGAGGCGCTTGCGTCCTTTAATGGCAAGATCTGGGCGACGGGCTACGATGAGGGTCACGTCTACCGCTGGGATGGCGTCCGTTGGACCGATCTCGGTCGCGTCGGCGAAGCGGAGAATACCCAAACCTACGCCTTCACGGTGTATGCGGGACACCTGCAGGTCGCGACTTGGCGCACAGGCAAGGTTTTCGCCTGGGACGGCACGGCGTGGCTCGACCGCGGCCGGCTCGGCTCCGAATTGGAGGTCATGGGCATGATGGTGCACAATGGCGCATTTTACGCGGGCACGCTGCCGCTCGCGCAGCTCTACCGCTACGAGGGCGGGACCGATTGGCGACTCCTCGGTCAGCTGGATTCGACGCCCAACGTCCAGTACCGCCGCGTCTGGGCGATGGCGGAATACGAGGGCCGGCTGTTTGCCACCACGCTGCCCTCCGGGCGCGTCTGGTCGCTGCAGGCCGGGGCCACCGTGTCGTGGGACCACGAGTTCCCCGCTGGCTGGCGCCACGTCGCGGCCCAGCGGGAGGGCGATACCCTTCGCCTCTGGGTCGATGGCGAGAAAGTCGCCGAGTCCCGGCGGCCGGGAGCGAAGCGATTGAATCTGAGCCACACGGGACCGTGGAGAATCGGCGCCGGCCCCGGCGACTTCTTCAACGGCGGCCTCGCGGACGTGAGATATTACCGCCGCGCCCTGGGCGCCGACGAGATCCGCGCCCTCGCCCACGAAGCCCGCTGAATCCACGTCACGGCCTGAAAACCACCCGCCGTCACGGTGGGGGTTCATTGCGCTCCGCACGCCGCCCTGAATCCCTACGCCGCACTCGGAGAGTGCCCCCAAACCGGCCCGCAGGAGGCTGCGCAGACGCATCTCTTCGCGCAGCGGGAGGGGAAAGACCTCGCGCTGATCGCGATTTACCGCGGCGAGGACCCACGGCAATTCGGCACGACCAAGGCGTGGCTGGGCCTGGACGGGGTCTCAAGCCGGATTGGGGTAGGCCGCGCGGAGTCGTGAGCCTAAACGGCCGGACCGAATATACCCGTGCGCCTGCCGCCGGAGGCGGTTACCGCATTTGACCTTCAATCGGCGCAGGCAAAATCCGCCGCGAGAGATTTGGGGGGACGCTGAATCGCTCATCGCAACCACCTATGGACGCTACCTCCCCTCCCAGCCCACTCCCCGGGAAAATCCAGTTAGGTTCCGGCCCCAGCACCCACCGCTTCGCGGGCGGCGGGTCGAGGAATTGCGGCCGGGGGCCCGTCACGTTCAGAGCCGGCCGGTCACGCCGAACACCACCTTGGTATGGAAGGTGCGCCAGAAGCTCGGCCGGTCCCGGTAGGCGGCATAGCGATTGTCCAGCAGCGTGGACGTGAAGTTCTCCAAGTCGAAGAAGCCGCTCATCGTGCGGGTGAACGCGTAGCGCGACTTCCATGTCCAGGAAGTCTTCGGCAGCTGCCAGGTGACAAGCGCGGGCGTGATCGAATTGGAAATCAGGTACTCGCCGCGGTAAACGGCTTGGAGACGCAGGTCGAAGCCGTAACCGCGAAAGCTGAGACCGAGATTGCCGGTGACGTCGAGGAAGCCGGCGAGCGTGCCGCCAGCGCTGCTTCCCGGGCCGGTGACGAACGCGGAGTTGTTACCCTTCGTCCAAAGTTTCGTGACGTTGCTGTACACGCCGAGTCCCCTCGCCCAGCCGGGCAGGAAAGTCAGTTGCTGCTGGTAGTTTAATTCCACGCCGCGGATTTGCGCCCAGCCGCTATTCACCGTCGTGTTGATGCGGTAACCGGCGTACTGCCCGTCGTAGCCGTTGTTCTGGCCCGAGGCGACAAACTGGCTGCTGTCGCTCTGGATGTAGTCGTTGATCTTTTTGTGAAAGGCTCCGAACGAGATCATACCCTGCGGCGTGAAATAGTACTCGGAGCTGAAATCGACGTTGCGGGCGTACTGCGGCTTCAGGTTGGGGTTGGTGACGCTGATCGATTGCGCGGCGTCATTGACCGTTGTGTTCGGGATGATGTTGCCGAAAGGCGGGCGACCGACACCGGTCGACCAACTGAGCCGGTTGACCCAGCCCGAGGTGGCTTGGTACTTCAGGTGCAAGCCCGGAAGGAAGAAGCGGTACGCGCCGCGGTTGGCGGAGCGCCCACTGTACTGGGCGAGGTTGCGGCGAATCTGTTCGGCGTCGGTGATCGGCCCGGTCCACGCGGCCCGGCGCGCCTGCTCCTGCGGGGACACGTAGTTGAGTGGTCCGTTGCCCTGGACTTTCGTGTCCTCGACGCGCACCCCGGTCAGCAGGGAGAGGCGGCGCGTGAGGCGGCCGTTGACGAGGAAGTAGGCGGCGCGGATGTCTTCTTGAATCTTCAGGTCGGAGGTTAAACGCAGCCGTGATGCGACCTCGACGTCGTCCTTCCACAGGCGGGGATTATCGCGCCGGTGGGCGGCAACCTTGTAGGAATCAACCCACGGTGGCACGCCGCCGCGGTTGAGGTAGTACTCTTTCTCGTCCCAAGTATAGTCCTTCGGAAACGTATTGAAAATCGAGATGCCCTGATTGTCATCCGCGGTGTTCAGAATCCCATCGGGGCCGGTATAGAACGAGCGGCGCGGATTGGTCCAGAGGTGGCGGGTCTGCCGCTGCGCGGTGAAGCCGGTCTTGTAGTAGAATGGCACACGGTAGTTGACGTCCTTCCGGAGGTCGAACTTGGCGGCGTACACCTTGTCGTAGCCGCGCTGGTCGTTCTGGTCGATGCGCAGGCGGCTGTAGTTTGAGAAATTCTGCCAGTCGGGTCCCTCGGTCTGGCGCACCGCCGGGACCTTCGCGTCCGCGCCGCGATCAATCACGAA
Source organism: Verrucomicrobiota bacterium (assembly GCA_016871775.1). GTDB lineage: Bacteria > Verrucomicrobiota > Verrucomicrobiia > Opitutales > Opitutaceae > ER46. Next base: position 8,586 of record VHCI01000117.1, read on the forward strand.
GCCGACGTTGGGGATTTCCAGAAAAACGGAGCCCGTCGGCCGCGCCGAGTATTTGTCCTCCTCATGCATCACGTCGTAGTACGTGGCGGAGTCGGAATAGGAGAGGCCGTAGTCGATCTGCAGACCCGGGAAGCGGTGGCGGGCGCTCGGGGAGAAGACGAAGGTCCGGCCCGACTTATCGTTCGAAGCGACGTTGAGGCTGGCGGCGCCGCCCTGATTGGTCCAACGCGAGGTGTAATAGGCGGTATCGCGCGCCCCGGGACCCGGGGTGGCGGGTTCAACGGAGCTGGCGAAGATCTGGGTTAAGTTCTCGGTGTAACCGGGCTTAACGAAGCCGCCGCCAGTGCGGCGCCCGGCGGCGTCCACTGTCGCCAGAACGCTGGGCAGATTGGCGCCGGTGGCAAAGGCGGCGTTCAGTACGTGCCAGCGGGTGTCGTTGTTCTCGTGGAAAAAGTTGTAGACGTTGTTTAGAGAAAAGGTCGTTTCCTCGGACCACTTATACATGATCTTGGCACCAGTCGCGATGCGCGAGCGAGTGGCGCCATTCACGATGTAGCGACTTATGCTGTTGGCGAAAGCGGGACCGGGATCATTGCGACGCTCATAGCTGCTCGCTATCAACGCGCCGCCGGCGGGCTGGCTGTGCACCGTGCCGGTGAGCGAGATACCCCAGTTGCGCTTCTCGCCGAAGACATCCGAGTAATTGAAGTTTATCGAGGGGCCAAAGCCGCGGAAGGGCTGCTTCCACTTGGCCTCGACGGGTCCGGAATAGGTGGGCTGCGAGGTGAGGCCGACGGTATAGGTGACAATCCGGCCCGCCTTGCTGTCGAACGGGCTCTTGGTGACGAGGTTCACGCTGCCGCCAATCGACGCGCCGTCCATGTCGGGCGTCGGCGCCTTCGTGACCTCGATCGACTCGATATTGCCCAGCGAGGCCGTCTCGAACTCGAACTGGCGCCCTGTGCCCGCCGATTGCGCGCTGGCGACCTGCGCGCCGTCCATCGTGACCGAGCTCAGCGCTGAGCCCACGCCGCGGATGCTGATCTGGCGCACGTCGGGGCCGTTGTAGTCGGCGGTGATGCCGACAACATGCTGGAGCAAGTCGCCGATATTACCGTCCGCGATATTGCCGAAGGTGTCGGAGGAAACGACATTCTTCACGTTCGGCGCGAGGCGCTGCAGGGTCTCAGCCTTGGCCGTGCCCTCGCGCTCGCCAGCGACGGTGAATTTGTCCATCCGGTAGATGCCGGACGATAGCTCGACATCCTGCACGACCCGGCGGCCCGCAGCGGCCGTCACGCTGGTGCGCGAGGTATCGAGGCCGGCGAACGCGACCACGATCGTGGCCGGGCCAGGCGCGACGTCCCGGAATTCGAAACGGCCCTCTCGGTCCGTGATGGTGGAGCGGCCGGTGCCGTCCAGCTCGACAGCGGCGCCCTCGAGGTAGGATTTCGTGGCCTGGTTGCTAACCTGTCCGGTGATGATGCCGGTCGTCTGCGCCAGCAGAAGCGACGGCCCGATGAGCAGAGCGAGAAACAGCGGGCGGAAACGACGGTGAGGAACTTTCATCGTGGGAGGATCTGAGCAACGGGCTAACATTTTTTGCGACCCATGCAATTCCGGTTTTGCAAGCACGAACTGTACCTCGGGGCCGGGCTGACGGGGCGCGACCGTGAGGGATACGCGCCGGCCCCCCCGCGATGCGGCGGCAGAACAAAAGGCCCAGGCCGATGCCTCCATCTCACCGCCAGTGGCGATCAGCGGAAAA
>VHCI01000118.1 GCA_016871775.1 Verrucomicrobiota bacterium
CTCGTCGAGCGCCCGCACCAGGCGGCCGAACGCGTGGTCGAGCTGCGTCACGTTGGCGTGGTGCTCTTTCTGGATGTCATCGGTGAGGCCCGGGTAGAGGGCCTTGAACGCGGGGTCGGACTTGATCGGGTAATGGGGCTCGTGCGCCCAGACGGAGAGCAGGAAGGGACGCGCGGAGTCGCGGTGCTGCCGGAGCCAGCCGATCGCCTCGTCGACGATGAAAGGCGCGGAGTAGCCCTGCACGGGACCGACGGGGCGCCCGTTGCGCACGAAGTTGGTGGGGTTCTCGTGCGAGGGGGCGGCGTTGTTCTGGGTGGCGAGCCACCAGTCGTAGCCGTGGTCGTTGGGCTGGGGCTGGGTGGGCTGGTTGAAGTGCGAGTTCAGGTGCCACTTGCCCACGTGGCAGGTGGCGTAACCCTGGGCGCGGAGGAGCTTGGGGAGGGCGATCTCGCTGGTGCGCAGGTGCACTTCGCGGCCCTCGGGGATCCAGGTGAACACCCCGTTCCGGTACGGGGTGCGGCCGGTGAGGATGGCCGAGCGCGACGGGCTGCAGACGGCGCTGGCGGCGTAGCACTGGGTGAGGCGCGCGCCCTGACGGGCGAAGGCGTCGAGGTTGGGGGTCTGGATCAACGGGTGCCCGTAGACGCCGAGGTCGCCCCAGCCGAGGTCGTCGGCGAGAAAGATCACGATGTTCGGGGGGCGCGGGGTCGCGGCGCTGGGGAGCGCGGGGAACAGCCACGCGAGAGCGAGGATCAGGTGGGTCGGGCGCATCGGGGAAGGAGGGTTCAGGGAATGGCCGCGGCGGCGAGGCCAGGGACGGTGACAGGGAAGAGGGCGTTGGGCTGCAACTCTCGCCGCAGGACGTCCTCGGCGGCGCGGATGACGTCGGGGCGTTCGGCGGCGAGGTCGCGGGACTCGCCGGGGTCGCGCGCGAGATCATAGACCTCCCAGGCGCCGGGCTGCGGGGTCTTGAGCCCGCGGCGTACGGCCTTGAGGTCCCCCAGTTGCACGGCGACCTGGCCGCCATACTCGGAGAAGACCCAGACCATCGGCCGGCGGCGGGGCGTCGAAGCGCCGGTGGTGAGGGCGGCCCACAGGCTCTCGCCGTCGAGATCCGCGGGCGGGGTCAGGCCGGCGGCCTCGCAGAGGGTGGGAAACCAGTCGGCGAAGTAGCCGGGCCGGGCGTTCACGGTGCCGGCGGGGATCCGGCCCGGGAGGCGCGCGATCATCGGCACGCGGAGGCCGCCCTCGTAGACGCTGCCCTTGAAGCCGCGGAGCCCGCCGGTGCTGGTGAAAAACTCCGGGTCGGCGCCGCCGACGTGGAAGCGGGTGCCCGCGGTGCCCGCGTGGGTGGTGCCGTTGTCGGAGCTGAAGACGACGAGGGTGCGGCCGGCGACCCCGGCTCGCTCCAGCGCGGCGAGCACGCGGCCGACGTGGTCGTCGAGCATCGCGATCATCGCGGCGTAGGCCGCGCGGGGTCGCGGGTGCGGCAGGTAGCCGGAGTCGCCGCGGTACGGCTCGGGATCCCATTCCCGGGGGAACCGCTCCACCCATTCCCGGGGCGGTTGCATCGCGACGTGGGGCTCGGTGAATGGCAGGTAGAGGAAGAACGGGCGGGCGGCTTGGCGCGCGATGAACGCCTCCGCCTCGGCGACGATCGCGAGCGAGGCGTGGCGTTCGCCCTGCCAGTCTTCAAGGCGTACCTCGCCCTCGGGCTGCCGGGCGCGTCCCGGTACGGGCTTGGCGTTGAGCGGCACCGGCTCGGCGTTGCGCCAGAGCGCGGCGGGGAAGAAGCTGTGGGCGACGGCCTGGCAGTTGTAGCCGAAGAAAAGGTCGAAACCCTGGCGGTTGGGATCGCCCGTGCTGCCCACGGGGCCGAGGCCCCACTTGCCCATCGCCCCGGTGGCGTAGCCGGCGGCCTGGAAGGTGCGCGCGAGGGTCACGGCGCCGGCGGAAAGCGGGTGCTGGCCCTCGGTCCATTGCGGGTCGCTGAGGCGGGCCTGCCGGTTGCCCCGGATCTCGGCGCGGCCGAGGTGGCGGCCCGTCATCAGCACGCAGCGCGAGGGGGCGCAGACCGGGGCGCCGCTGTAGTGGCGGGTGAAGCGCATCCCTTCGGCGGCGAGGCGGTCGAGGTGCGGGGTGGGGATCTTTTTCTGGCCGTAGCTGCCCAGCTCGGCCCAGCCGAGGTCGTCGGCAAGGATGAAGACGACGTTGAGCCGCTCCGGTGCCGGGGCAGCGGCCCGCACGAGCGCGGGACCGGCGAGACAGGCGACGAGGGCGAGGAGGCGGGGGAGCACGCGGGGCATCGGAGGGTCAGGGTTCGCGGGCGCCGGCCTTGCGCTTGTTCTGGGCACGTCGGGCGCCGCGCTGCTCCAGCAGCGGGAGCGGGCCCCCGCGCGCCGCGAGTTCCCGGTCGCACAGGGCGCGCAGGTCCGCGAGGGCGGCGGCCGCGCCCGGATCGGCGGCGAGGTTCGTCAGGGCATCCGGGTCGCGCTGGAGATCGTGGAGGAATTCGTAGGCGGGACGCTGGTCGAAGTAGCGGGCGTATAGCCAGCGGGTCGTCCGCACGCCCTCCCAGGTGAGGGTCGGCGCCAGATCGACGTGCTCGCACAGGAAATGCTGCCGCCAGCTCGCGGGCGCCTCCCCACGCACGAGCGGCGCGAGGCTCCGGCCCTCGTAACCCGCCGGCTTCGCGGCCCCCGCCCAGTCGAGGAACGTCGGCGCCAGGTCCACGTTGAGGGCGAGCGCGTCGACCACGCGGCCGCGCCGTTCGCGGGGCAGGTGGGGATCGAAGACGATCAGCGGCACCCGCAGCGACTCGTCGTAATGGGACCACTTGCCCTGGAACCCACGGTCCCCGAGGTAGTAGCCGTTGTCCGCGGAGTAGACCACGATGGTGTTGTCCGCCAGCCCCGCCGCCTCGAGCGCCGCCAGCACCCGGCCGATGGCGTGGTCGATGCCGGTGATCATCCGCAGGTAGGCACGCACGTTCGTCGCGTACTTCTCCGGGGTGTCGTAGCCCCAGAAGAATCGCTGTCGGTTGATCGACTCGAGGAGGAACGGCGGGTGCGCCGCGACGATCCCGGCGCCCCCCAGCCGCGGCGGCGGGACGGGCTGATCCTCGTACAGGCCGTCCGCGGAGGGCGGCCAGGGGTAATGCCCGCTGCCGGGACGGCGGTCGTTGTCCTCGGCGTGGGAAGCGTTGAACCAAAGGTGCAGGAGGAACGGTTGGTCCGGCCGCTGCGCCCGCAGGAAGTCGATCCCGCGGTCGCAGACGAGGTCGGTCTCGTGCCGCCGCGTGCCGTCGGGCAGGGTCTTGAAGTACGGGTTGCGGCCGATGGCCTCGAAGACGTCGAACTGCGCGGCGGGCCCGAAGCCGGGCGGGCCCTGGAAGTGCCATTTGCCGAAGTGGGCCGTGCGGTAGCCCGCGGCGCGGAGCTGGCCCGGCAGCAGGTTCGCGATGGCCGCGGGCGTCACGACCGGTACCGCATCTCGCTGAACGTGGGTGCGCGCCCATTGGCCGGTGAGGGTGACGGCCCGGCTGATCCAGCAGACGGAGGTCGTCACAAAGGCCTCGCGGAACCGCACGCCGTCCCGCGCGAGCCGGTCGAGGGTCGGCGTGCGCAGGAACGGGTGCCCCGCGATGCCCAGGGCGTCGTGGCGCTGGTCGTCCGCGAGCAGGAACAGGATGTTCGGCGGCCGGGGCGCGGCCGCGGATGGCGCGGCGCCCGCGGCGGTGACGAGTCCCGCAAGCAGTAGGGCGGAGCGGAGTGGCGGGCGCATCGGGAAACTCAGCGCGGCCAGGTGGCCGGGGTCTGGCGCGGCGCGGCGTCCCACCAGCCCTGGACGCGCGCGGCGAGGCGGGCGACCACCTCCGGGTTCGCGGCGGCGAGGTTGCGGTCCTCGTGGGGGTCGGCGAGGAGGTCGTAGAGCTGGGGCCGCGGATCGGTCCGCGGGTTGGAGGAGGCGTAGCGGGCGCTGACCGCGCCGTCATAGGTGAGCAGCAGCTTCCAGCGCCCCTCGATCACCCAGCGGTAAACGAGGCTGGCGGCGGGCCGTTCGAGGTCGGCGATGTCGTGGGCGAAGGTCTCGCCGAGGACTTCCCGACGCGGGGTGGGCGCGCCGGAGCGAAGAATCGGGAGGAGATTGAGGCCGGGCAGGCCGGCGGGCGCGGTGGCCCCGGCGGCGGCCAGCAGGGTGGGCACGATGTCCACGCTGGAGCACAGTTGCTCCCCGCGGCGGCCCGGCGCGATCGTGCCCGGCCAGCTGAACAGGGTCGGCTGGCGGACGCCGCCCTCGTTGGCGGTCTGCTTGGAGCGGGGGGCGTAGCCCGGAGCGTTCTCCTGTTGGATCCAGCCGTTGTCGGCGATGTAGACCACGAGCGTGTCCCGGGTCAGGCCCTTAGCCTCGAGCCGATCGAAGAGCTGCCCGCAGGTCTCGTCGAACCACTCGACCATCGAGTAGTAGCGGGCGACGTGGTCGGACGCCACGCCCTTGGCCTTGTACTTTTGGAACAGCCGATCAGGCGGCGTGTGCGGGGTGTGGGGCAGGAACGGGGCGTACCAGATGAAGAACGGCTTCCGCGCGGCGGTCGCCTCATCGATGAAGTTGAAGATCGGCTCCATCCCGTCGCGGCCGATGCGCAGGCCGTCGTCCCCGTGCCGGCCGCCCGGCTCCGGGAAGCCGCGGGTCATCCCGTGGGTGAAACCGCCGCGGCGGTAGCCGCCTTCCCACCACTTGCCCGACTGGTGGCTGAGGTACCCCCGTTCGCCGAGCAGGCGGGGCAGGGTGGGGATGCGGTCGAGGTGGCTGATGAGTTGTTCACGCAGGCGCTGGTACGCCGCAGGCTCCCCGGCCGCCTTCTTGGCCCCCTTGCGCCCGCCCTCCGCGGCGCCGCCCTGCATCTCGGGCAGGAACGCCGGATCGTTGCCGCTCACGCGGTGCTGGTGCGCGTAGAGTCCGGTCGCGAACGTCGCCAGCGCGGGCCGGCACAGGGCGGTCGGCACGTAGCCGCGCTCGAACACCGCGCTGCGCGCGGCGAACCGGTCGAGATGCGGCGTCTCGATCACCTTGTGGCCCATAAAGCCATAGTCGTTCCACGCGTGGTCGTCCGAGATGATGAACACGATGTTCGGCGCCACGGCCCGCGGCGGGGCGCCCTCGGCGGCGAAGACCGCGGGGGGCAGGGCGAGGAGGCAGGTCAGGAGCAGGCGGGACATCGGGATCAGGGGACGAGGGCGAGGTTGAGGCGGCGGACATCCATCACGCTCGCGCCGGGAATCTCAAGGGCGCGCAGCGTAAGGGTCCCGCGACCGCGCTCGAGCTGGACACGGCCCAGCCGCAGCGGGCGGAATTCCTTCATCTGCGACTCGCCCGCCGGGCGCGGGAGCGTGTCCTGGTTGGTCCAGAGCGGCGGATCCCAGCCCGGGGCGACCTTCCCGGTGAGAGTGCGGCCGTTGAAGCTCAGCTCCACGGTGGACCCGGCGTCCGGCACCGGGCAGGTGTAGTCGATCACCACCTCGTAGGTGCCGGAGGTCGCGACCTCGACATCCCAGGTGATGCGGTCCTCACGGGAGCGCCAGTTGACGAAGTAGGAGGAGTTGGGGGCGCTGCTGCTGCGCCGCACCCCGCCGCGCGTCACGCCGTCGCGGGCGGGCAGGGGGGTCCAGGGGAACTCGCGGTGGCCGACCGAGTAGGGACGGTCATCGGGCACGACGAAGTTGGGCGCCTTGCCGTTCTTGCGCGCCTTGGCGGCGTCACCGGCCGCGGCGGTGGCGGCCGCGGCGACGGCCGGACCGAAGACGTCCTTGCGCCACGCGGCGACGGCGTCGCGCAGGCGGGCGGCGTCGGCCGGGCGCTCCGCGGCCACGTCGCGGGTCTGGCCCGGGTCGGCGGTCATATCGAAGAGGGCGCCGCGGGGATCGAGGCGGTAGCGCTGGGTGCGGACGCTGATTTGCCCGCTCTGGTGGGTGAAGATCGGGCGGTCCGGCCAGTTGGCGGCGCGGCCGAGCAAGAGCGGGGAGAGATCGAGGCCGTCGAGCGGGTGGTCGCCCACGCGCCGGACGCCGGCGAGGGCGGTCAAGGTGGGCAGCAGGTCGATCGCGCCGGTGATCTCGCGCACGACGGTGCCGGCCGCGATGCGGGCGGGGTAACGGATCATCCCGGGAGAGCGGATGCCGCCCTCGTCCACGGAGCCCTTGCGACCCTTCATCCCGTCGTTCCAGCGCCAGGAGTTGGGACCGTTGTCGGAGAAGTAGACCACGATGGTGTCCCGCGCGAGGCCCAGCTCATCGAGGCGGCGGAGGATGCGGCCGACGTTCGCGTCCTGGTTCTCCAGCATCGCGTAGGCGCAGCGGGTGTGCTCGGGGACCTCGAGGGCGGGGTCGATGGCGGGCTGGGCGATCGCCCGGTCCTTGAAGCGCGCCCAGTTCTCCGCCGGCGCCGCCCACGGGGAGTGGGGCGTGGTGAAGGGCACGTAACACAGGAAGGGCCGGTCGCGGTAGCGCTCGATGAAGGCGAGGGCGCGGTCGGTGCAGAGATCGACGATGTACCCCTTCTCGCGGATCATCCGCCCGTTGTCCTCGATCTCGGGATCAAAGTACTCGCCCCAGTGGCCGGAGGTGTGGCCGTAATAGTCATCGAAGCCGCGCGCGCGGGGATGGTAGGGCCACTGGCTGCCGTTGTGCCACTTGCCGAAGGCGCCCGTCGCGTAACCCGCCGCCTTGAAGGCGTCCGCCACGGTGCGCTCGTCCACGTTGAGCCGTTCGAGGCCGGTGGACACGCCGCGCACGCCGCCGCGCGAATGATAACGGCCGGTGAGGAACTCCGCGCGCGTCGGGGCGCAGACCGCGCACACGAAAAAGCGGTCCAACCTCGCCCCGCCGAGGCCGATGGTGTCGATGTTGGGCGTGCGCAGGCTCCGGTTGCCGTTGATGGAATAGTCGCCCCAGCCGGCGTCATCAGCGAGGAACACGACCACGTTGGGTGGCCGCGCGTTCGCGGCGGCGGCGGACAAGGTCGCCGGGAGGATCGCGGCGAGGCAGGCGAGGCGGAGGGGCAGCGCGGGACGGGACATAACGGGGAGAGTCATTCCTGGTCGAGAGGGGGGGCAGCGCGACGGCCACCCGTGGGCGGAGAGGGGTCGCTGGCGGCGAGCTCCGCTGGCGTCTTCATCCGGGGCATCGCGGCCCCGGTCGCCTGCCGCCACGCCGCCAGTTGGGCGCGGAGTTCGGCCGCGCGGGCGGGCTCGGCGGTCGCCAGGTCGCGGGTCTCGCCGGGGTCCCGCGCCAGATCATACAACTCCACCCCGCTGGTCTCGAAGAACTCCAGCAGCTTGTGGTTCCCGGCGTGGATCGCGCCCACGGGGCCGGTCCGCCACCCGCGGGGGTGCACGTACGATTGCAGATAGCCGGGGAAATGCCAGTGGATCGCCGCCCGCCCGAGCCGGGCGGCCGGGTCCCGCAGCAGGGGCACGAGGCTCACGCCGTCGAGGAGTTGCCCGGGTCGCGGCCGACCCCCAGCGAGTTCGAGCAGGGTCGGGTAGATGTCGATGTGGGCCGCGGGCTGGTCGCTGACGGTCCCCGCCGGCACCACGCCGGGCCAGCGCACGATGAAAGGCACGCGCAGGCCGCCCTCGTACAGGGTGCCCTTGCCCCCGCGCAGGGGAGAGTTGTCGGTGAAGCCGCGTTTTTCGGACGGCGGTTCGGTGCGGTCGTACCCGCCGAGCCCGCCGTTGTCGGAGGAGAAGATCACGACGGTATCACGCTCGAGGCCGAGCTCCGCGAGGCGCGCGACGAGGCGGCCCACGCTCTCGTCCACGCTCTGGATCATCGCCGCGTAGGTGGAATGCCAGTGCCGCCCCGCCGGCGGGCGTCCGCGCCACTCGGCGACGAGCTCCGGTTTGGCCTCGATCGGGGTGTGGACGGCGAAATGCGGGAGGTAGAGGAAGAAGGGGCGACCCTGGTGCCGGCCGATGAAGTCCACGGCGCGGTCGGTCAGGAAGTCCGCGAGGTACTGCCCCGGCGGGGCCTCAACGGGCGGCACGGTGGTGAAGTTGAAGTGGCGCCCATCGGAGACGATCGCCTCGTCGAACCCGCGGTCGGCGGGATGGTGGGGCCGGGTGGTGCCGAGGTGCCATTTGCCGAACATCCCGGTGGCGTAGCCCGCCGCCCGGAGCGCCTGCGGGAGGATGAAGAGGTCCAGCGGGAGCCGGGTCTCGTTGGGCGGCACGTGCATCCGCCGGTCCGCGGCGGCGCCGCGTTCGAGGGTGTTGACAGTGTACATCCCCGTGCGCGGGGCGTACAGGCCGCTCATCAGCACGGCGCGGGTGGGCGCGCAGTTCTGCGAGTTGTAGTACCGCTGCAGCCGCAGCCCCTCCGCGGCGAGCCGGTCAAGGTTCGGGGTGCGGTAATAGGCGGAGCCCTGGCAGCCGAGGTCGGTCCAGCCGAGGTCGTCGGCGAGGACGTAGACGATGTTGGGCGGCCGGGGTGTCGCGGCCGTGGCGGTGAGCGCGGCCGCGAACCAGAGGAGCAGCGCGAGGGAACGAGGGGTCATCTTGAGCGGGCCGGCGGGCGCTGGGCGTCCGTGGCGGCGAGCAGGTGGCGGGGAATGCGGTCGGCGGGCTCCGCGAGCTCAAGGCCGCGCACCATCGCCTGGACGCGCGCCAGCGGGGCGCGTCCGTCGAGCCAGAGGAAGTCGAGGGCGTTGAGCGCCGCGAGGACCTCGCCCGCCTCGCCGGCCCGGATCACTTCGCCCAGCGCCGTGAGGGCCGCGTCGAGATCCCCAAGGTGGCCCAGCGCCTCGGCGGCGGCGACGCGCACGTCCGCCCAATCGTCCCGCAGGCGGGCGCGCAGCGCGTCCCGCGCGGGCGCGGCCTTCGCGCCGAGGATGAGGCAACCCTGCGCCCCCCAATAGCGGATCACGGGATGCGGGTCCGCGAGGGCGGCCTGCAGGGCCCCGAGGTGGCGCGGGTCACGCGCCGCGGCGAGGTCGGCGAGATCGACGGCCCGCTCGATGGGATAGGCCGGCCCGCGGGCGTAGGCGATCAGGTCGGCGCCGCCGGCGAGGCGGCGGGTCATCCCTTCCGGGATGAAGCCGGTGTCGCGTGTCGCGATAAGGTGCGCGCGGAGCTTGGCGGCGAGGGCGCGCTGTGGCTCCGCCACCTCGGGCCGGCCGGCAAGGTTGCGCACCTCGTGGGGATCGCCGGCGACCGCGTAAAACTCCTCCGGCGGTTTCGGGAGCCAGAAGGCGGCCTGCACGGGGTCGCAGTTCCCGGCGAGGAAGGCGGCGTGCCACGAGCGCATGCTCGGCAGGACCTGGAACGGGTAGGAGTAGGGCTGGCCCCACGGGCGGTGCGGGGAGTAGTTGCGCACGTAGCGGTGCTCGCGGTCCCGCACGGCCCGGACGACGTCGTGGCGCTCATCCATCCTTCCGCGGAACAGGAACACCTCGTCGCGCACCACCGCGCGCGGGCCCAGGAAGGGCCGGCCCTCGTAGTTCGCGGGCACGGGGACGCCGCAGAGCTCCAGCAGGGTCGCGGTGAGGTCGACGAAGCTCACCGGTTGCTCGACCCACGAGCCCGGCGCGCCCGGAGCGAGGTGCGCCCACTTCGCCGGGAAGCGCACGATCAGGGGCACCCGGGTGCCGGAATCGTGGATGTTGCGTTTCCCGCGGGGCAGTCCGCCGGCGTGGTCCGAATAGTAGAAGACGATGGTGTCCTCCGCGAGGCCCTCGCGTGCCAGCTCCGTGAGCAGTTCGCCCATCTGGCCGTCCATCACCGTGATCTGGTCGTGGTAGTTGGCCCAGTCGCGCCGGATCTCCGGGGTGTCCGGATGGTAGGGCGGGAGCGTCACGCTCCCGGGGGGAACCCGGAACGTGGTCTTGCCCGCGGGCGGCGCCACCTGGCTCTCGTGGCTGGAGGTCTGGTTGAAGATCGCGAAGAACGGCTGCCCGGCGGGGCGATTCCGGTAGTGCGCGCGCGGGCCATTCTCGTCCCACGGATTGCGATCGAGGGTGACGTTGTAGTCCGTCTTCGCGTTGTTGGTGCAGTAGTAGCCCGCGGCGCGCAGCAATTCCGGGTAGAGCTGGAACCCGGCCGGCAGCGGCATCCGGCTCCGGTGGTGCTGGGCGCCGATCGAGGGCGGGTACATCCCCGTGATCAGCGTGGTCCGCGCGCTTGAGCAGACGGGCGCATTGGCGAAGGCCCTGCGATAACGCACGCCCTCGGCGGCGAGGCCGTCCAGATGCGGCGTCCGCGCGTGCGGATCCCCGTAGCAGCCGAGGAACGGGCCGTTGTCCTCGCTCG
>VHCI01000119.1 GCA_016871775.1 Verrucomicrobiota bacterium
AGCGTCCCACGCGAAGGTGCTCAAGGCGAGGCTGAGCTCGTTGAGGAGGTAGATGAAGCGCCCATCAAGGGAGAACTTCAGGTGGCGCGGCCCGCCGCCGGCCGGACCCGCCGCGAGGCCGTGGCGCTCCAAGAACGGGGCGGCTGGCAGCACTCGGTAGATGACGATCGCGTCGAGCCCGAGGTCAGGCACGAGCGCGAACCGCCCGTCCGGCGACCAACCGACGTAATGCGGATGCGGGCTGTCCTGGCGGCGGTCGACCACCCGGGAGCCGCCGGTGTGGCGGTGCAGGACCGCGGCGCCGAGCCCTCCGCCCTCGCCGAGCGGGAAGACGGCGACCGAACCCGCGCCGTACTGCGCCGTGGCGGCGAACCGTCCGGAAGGGTGGACCGCGACGTGGGCCGCGCCGCCGTCGCCGGTGGGGGCGGAGTTGATCAGCGTCAGCGAGCCACCGGGCCCGATGCGGTAGGCGGCGGCGCCCGGCGCGCCCCCGAGCGTCGCGGTCGCGTAGAGCTTGTCGCCGTCAGGATGCACGGCGAGGAACCCGGTGTTGCCCGCCTCCGCCGCGAGCTCCGCGAGGCCGAGCTTGCCAGTCGTGGCGTCGAAGGCGGCGCGGTAGATGCCCTTCGCGCCGGGGCCACCGGTGCCGAGGAACACGTGCCAGGAGGCCCCGGGGGCGGCGGCGGACGCGAGCGCGGGGACCGCCAGCAGGGCCAGGATCAGACGGAGGGGGTGGGGTTTCATCGTCCCGAGCTAGCACGGCCCGGGCGGCCGCGCCAAGGCCGTTCGGCGCCGGGTTCAGCCTTGCCCGCCGCGCCGGCGCGGGCTCCCCTCGCGCCGTGCACGCCGCGCTCCTCGCCCCCTCCCTGCTCGCGGGTGACCACGCCCACCTCGCCGCCAGCGCCGCCGCCGCCACCACCGCCGGCGCCCCGTGGCTCCACCTCGACCTGATGGACGGCGCCTTCGCGCCGAACCTCACCTTCGGCCCGGAGACCCTGGCCGCCCTCCGCCGCGCCGGGTGCCGCCTCTTCTTCGACACGCACCTGATGCTCGCCGAGCCGGACCGTTACCTGGAGCCCTTCGCCCGCGCCGGCGCCGACCTGATCACGGTCCACGTCGAGCCGCCGGGCGACCGTCACGCCACCCTCGCACGGATCCGCGAACTCGGCTGCCAGACCGGCCTCGCGCTCAACCCCGGCACGCCCGCCGCGGCCGCCACGCCCTTCCTCGACCAGGTGGACCTGGTGCTGGTGATGACCGTGCAGCCCGGCTTCGGGGGCCAGCCGTTCCGCCGTGATATGCTCCCGAAGCTGCGCGAACTCGACGCCTGGCGCACCACGCGCCGCCTCCGCTTCCGCCTCGAGGTTGACGGTGGCATCGACCTCGCCACCGCCGCCGAATGCCGGGCCGCCGGCGCCGACACCTTCGTCGCCGGGACCTCCTTCTACCGCGCCTCCAAGCCGGCCGCTTTCGCCCGCGCGATCGCCGGGCTCTAGGGATTCTCGATCCGGTAAAGTCGGCTCTCCGTGCGGATGAGCAGGGCGCGCCCCGTCACCGCGTAGGACGCGAGCGTGCGCTCGCCGAGCGAGTTGTTCGCCAGGCGCCGGAACCCGCGGCCGGCCGCCACCACTGTGCCGAGGCCATTCTCGTTCTGGAAGTAGAGCCGGCCGTCGGCGAGCAGCGGCGACGCAGAGTATCCGCCCTCCAGCTTCTCCTGCCAGTGCACGTTGCCCGTGCGCGCGTCCCAGCAGGTCGCCACGCCCATATCCGAGACCCCGTACAACTCGTCCCCGTCGAGCACCAGCGAAGGCGTGAGCGGCGCGCCCTTCGTGGTCCGCCAAGCCACGTGGGTGTCGGTGACGTCCCCGGATCCGCCCAGGCGGATCGCGAGCAAGTCCGCGCGCGCGTAGCCGGTGGCGACAAAAACCAACCCATGGCCCACCACCGGTCGCGGTACGACCGAGAAGCCGCCGCCGTAGCGGACGTGCCAGAGCTCGCGGCCGTCGCGCGGATCGAGGGCCGCGACCGCGCCGCTCGCGGGGCTGATCAGCTGCGCAGCGGCGCCCTCGCCAACCAGCAGCGGCGTGGCGAAGGAGAAGGTCTGCTTCGGCCGCACCGTCCGGGCGGTCCGCCAGCGCACGGCCCCGGTGTTCCGGTCCAAGGCGATCACAAACGGGTCCTTCGCGCCATCGGCGTGATGGATGAGCAGGTCGCCCGCCAGCACCGGGGAGCCGCCATTGCCGTGCACGGAGTCGTAGCGCACCTCGTCGTTGCGCCAGAGGATGCGACCCTCGCGGTCGAGGCAGGCGGAGCCGAGGTGCCCGAAATGCGCGTACACCCGGCCATCGGCGAGCAGGGGCGTAGGGCTCGCCGGGCTGTTCTTGCGGTGTGGCGGCTGAGCCTCAATGCCCGCGCCGGCGAACACCTCGCGGTCCCAGAGCACGCGCCCGGTGGCGGCTTCGAGGGCGAGCACGTGGAGCGAGGCGCCGCCCTCGGCGCGAGGCCGGCCGGCGGTGAGGAACACCCGCCCGTCGCCTGCCACGGGCGAGGACCAGCCGGCCCCGGGGATCGGGGTAACCCACGCGACGTGCCGCGTCTCGGACCATTCCACGGGCAGGCCGCGCGCGGCGCTGCTTCCCTGCCCGGTGGGGCCGCGGAACTCGGGCCATTCGGCGGAGGCGGCGGCCTGAACAACGGCCGCCGCCCAAACGAGGAGGAGGCCGGGGGACAACAGCGGGCGGCACATCGTAAGCACGGGGCTAGACCGAGTCTTCGCCGCGCGCAATCCGTTCCGCGCGGAGGTAGTTGGCGCGGAAGAAGGCCGCCAGTTCCGCGGCGAGCCGCACCTCCTCAACCTTGTTGCGGGCGGCAAGGCGCGGGCGCACGTCGGCGAGGATCCGGTCGTAGGCCACGCGGGAGACGTCTTGGAGCACCGCGAGCGCCGCCTCCCGGCGCGGCGCGGGCGCCGCCTGCAGGGCGCGCCCCGCGCGGCGCAGCTCGACATGGGTGTCCTGGCACATCACGCGGATGACGAGGGACATCTCGCGAAAGATGCGGCCGGTCCACGCGTCGCGGTAGACCAAGGGCTCGGCGATGGCGTAGGGCGCTTCCTCGGGATCGCTGCGGCGCGCAGCGCCGTCGGGCTCGGTATAGAACTCCTTGCGGACGGGCAAGCGGCGCAGAGCGAAGCGCTCCGGGCCACCGGGGACGCCGGGACGGTAGTTCCACAGCCGCTGACCCTCGATTGAAAGCGTGTACTCGATGAACCGCCTTCCCACCTCGGCATGCGGCGCCCCGCGCAGCAGGCCAATGGGGTCCACCGAAGCGGTCGAGCCGCCGGGGGGCGAGACGTAGCCCACGCGATCCGAACGGTCGCGACGGATGACGGCCTCCTCCTGTTGGCGGCCGTAGAAGTCGATGCAGAGGCCGATCGCGCAGTTGCCGGCCGCAACGTCGATGGGCGGCTTCTGCGAGGTGTCGGTGAAGTAACGCGCGTTGGCCCCGATGCGCTGTAGCAGCTTGAGCCCCATGCTCCAGCCTTCCCGGACCGCCTCCGCCTCGAGGGCCGCGGCCTCGGCGCCGGGCCGCTCGCGCCGCAGCGCGGAGAGGCGCCGCTGCATCTGCTGCTGGATGATGTTCTCGAAGGCCTTCGCTACGGAACCGCTCTTGGTCGGGTCGGCGAGCGCCACCTCCCCCGCCAAGCGCGGATCCGCCATATCCTCCCACTGCGCCGGCGCGCGATCGAAGCCCAGCCGGCGCAGGGAGTCGCGGTTAAAGATCATCCCATAGGAGCTCAGCACGGTGCCGATCCAGCGCCCCTGCGGGTCGCGGAAGGTCTCGCCCGCGAAGGCCGCCGGGATCGCGTCGTCGCGGAACCACTCCGGCCGCCGCGCCGCGAGGCCCGCCTCGACCAGCCGCCCGGCTTGCGCCTGCCGCTCGAAATCGTAGGTGCCGCCACCGAAGAAGACGTCGATGCCGCAGCCGACCGCCGAGGCGAGGAACGCCGCGCGCGCCTCCCGGGCGGCCGCCGGCGCGTCCGCAGGCAGACGGGGATTGGCGAACGCCGCCTGCACCTCCAGACTCCACGGGCGGCCCAGCCGCCGCTTCCAGTGCTGCTCGAAGGCCGCCGCGTACTCGCCCTCGAGAAAACGGGCGATCTCGCTCGTGCCGCCCACGATCCGCCAGTCGATCGCGACCGACCGCCCGGTGAGCTCCCGGTACCACGCGGCGAACCCCCGACCGTACTCGTGGCGGATCGCCTCGTTGTGCGGCGTGATCACCACGAGGGTGTCGTCCGCAGACCCCGGCGCGGGGCGCGACGGGCGCAGCGCGAACGGCAGCGCCACGATCACCGCCAGGGCCAGCAGCAGGACGAAGCGATTCATCGTGGGCGCGGTCAGGCCGTCAACACGACCACGTCGGCGGGCTCGGCCCCCGCGTAGACCTCGCCGCGGTCCGGCTGGTCAAGAAAGCGCGGGTTCAGCTCGACGATCTTCAGGTTCAAGTCCCCGGCGATCAGCTCGTGCTGCGCGAATTCCCCGAGGTAGACCGAGGCTCCGATCCGGCCGCGCACCGCGTTGGCTGCCGGCGTCTCCCGGCTCAGCACCCAGCACTCCGGCCGCACCGAGACCGTCACCGCCGCCCCGGCCGCGGGCCGCGCCGCCGGATCGCCCAGGACGCCCCGCATCGGCCCCACCGCCGTATCCACGTGCGCCCAACCGTCCGCGACGCCCTTAAAGGTACCGGGGATGAAGTCCGTCTCGCCGATGAAATCCGCCACCACGCGGCACCCCGGCCGCCGGTACACCTCGCGCGGCGTGCCCACCTGCAGAATGCGCCCGCCATCAAGGATCGCCATCCGGTCCGACACCGACAGCGCCTCCTTCTGGTCGTGCGTTACGTAGACCGTCGTCAGGCCAGCCTCTTTGCACACCCGGCGGATCTCCGCCCGCATCTCCAGCCGCAGCTTGGCATCGAGGTTCGACAGCGGCTCGTCCAGCAGCAGGCAGCGCGGCCGGATCACCAACGCACGCGCCAAGGCCACGCGCTGCTGCTGGCCGCCGGAAAGCTCGTTCGGCCGGCGCGCCGCGTAAGCGTCCATGCGCACCGAAGCGAGGGCCTCGCCCACCCGGCGAGTGATCTCCGCCCGCGGCACCCGCCGCTCCTCCAAGCCGAAGGCGACGTTCTCCGTCACGGAAAGGTGGGGCCAAAGGGCGTAGCTCTGGAACATCATCCCCGTGTTGCGCTTGTGCGGCGCCAAACGTGTCACATCCTCATCCCCGAAGAGGATCTTCCCCTCCTCCGGCAGGTAAAAGCCGGCGAGGCTCCGCAGCAGGGTGGTCTTGCCGCAGCCGCTGGGCCCGAGCAGGAAGAACAGCTCGCCGGGCGCGATGGCCAAGTCGAGGTGCTGCAGGGCGGTGACGGCACCGAAGCGCTTGGTTAGCTGCTGAACGCGGATGGAAATCATCGGGGCGGCGACCTTGTGGGGGGCGGCGGCGGCGAGGGCAAGCGCCGAGGCGGTGCGGCGCATCTCGGGCATTGACGAGCTTTTTGCCCGGGCGTTTCCTCCCCGACCATGCGCGAAACGAAGCCCGCGGCCTCCGCCCTCAAGTACAAACGGGTCATCCTCAAGCTCTCCGGCGAGGTGCTCCGCGGGGGTAAGTCCGGCGATCCGATCGACAGCGACACCCTCTTCCGGGTCTGCAGCCAGGTCCGCGAGATCCACCAGCTCGGGGTCCAGGTCTGCGTGGTCATCGGCGGAGGCAACATCTTCCGCGGGCTCAACGGCGAGAAGCGCGGCGTCGACCGCCTGACCGGCGACTATATGGGGATGCTCGCCACGGTCATCAACGGCCTCGCCCTGATGGACTGCCTCGAGAAGATGGGGATCAGCACCCGCGTGCAGTCCGCGATCCCGATGAACCAGATTGCTGAGCCATTCATCCTCCGCCGCGCGGTCCGCCACCTCGAGAAGGGCCGCGTGGTCATCTTCGTCGCCGGCACCGGCAATCCCTACTTCTCCACCGACACCACCGCCGCTCTGCGCGCCTCGGAGATGAAAGCCGACATCATTATGAAGGCCACCAAGGTGGACGGGATCTACGACAAGGACCCGAAGAAGCACAGCGACGCGGTCCGCTACGAACATCTTACTTTCATCGAGGCCCTGAAGCAGCGCCTCAACGTAATGGACTCCACCGCCTTCTCTCTCTGCATGGACAACGACGTGCCCATCCTCGTCTTCGACCTGCACGACGAGCACGCCATCCGCAAGGCGATCTCCGGCCAGAAAATTGGCACGCTGGTCCGCAACTGAGCTCCCGCTTATGTCCCATCCCATCCTCACCGAAGCCGCCGCCCGAATGAAGAAGGCCGTGGACCACACGCTCCACGAGTTCAGCGCCATCCACACCGGCAAGGCCACCCCCGCGATGATCGAGTCGGTCACGGTCGAGGCCTACGGCTCGATGGTCCCGCTCAAGCAGTGCGCCGCCATCTCCACGCCCGACGCCCGCCTGATCCAGATCCAGCCTTGGGACGTGAGCCTGGTGAAGGCCATCACCAAGGGCATCATCGACGCAAACCTCGGCTTCAACCCAATCCCCGACGGCAAGACGATCCGCGTCCCGCTGCCCGAGATGAGCCGCGAACGCCGCCAGGAATTCGTGAAGAACGCCCACCGCCTTGCTGAGGAGGGCCGGGTCCACGTCCGCAACGTCCGCCGCGATTCCCTCGAGCAGGGCAAGAAGGCCAAGCTCCCCGAGGACGAGCAGAAGCGGCTGGAGAAGGACATCCAGACCGCCACCGACAAGGCGATCGCCGACATCAACAGCCACCTCGCCCACAAGGAGAAGGAGCTGCTCACGGTCTGAGCCCGCGCGGATGACGGCCAGTCCCGCCCTCCCCGACTCCGCGCGCCGCCCGCGGCGCCTCGTGGTCAAGCTCGGCACCGGCGTGCTCACTTCCGGCGTAGGCCGCCTCGACCAAGCCCGTATCGCCGCAGTCTGCGCCGAGCTGGCCGCACTCCGCGCCGCCGGCACCGAGGTGATCGTCGTCTCCTCCGGCGCGGTCGGGCTCGGGATGGGCGCGCTCGGCCTCGAGCGCCGCCCGCGCGAGCTGGCCCGCAAACAGGCCTGCGCCGCGATCGGCCAATCGCGGCTGATGCAGGTCTGGCAGGCCGGGCTCGATCCCCACGGCCTCACCGCCGCCCAGGTCCTGCTCACCCACGAGGACCTGCGCGCCCGCTCCCGCTTCCTCGGCGTCCAGGCCACGCTCCGCCAACTGATCGGCTACGGCACGATCCCGGTGATCAACGAGAACGACACCGTCAGCGCCGCCGAGATCAAGTTCGGCGACAACGACACGCTCTCCGCCCTCGTCGCCAGCCTGATCCAGGCCGACCACCTGGTGATCCTCTCGACCGCGCCCGGCCTGATCGACCTGCGCGGCACCGGGCAGATCGTGCCAGTGGTCGAGCGCATCACGCCCGAGATCGAGGCGATGGCCGGCGGCACGACGAGCGAGACGGCGGTCGGCGGGATGGTCTCCAAGATCTCCGCCGCCCGCCTCGCCACCCGTGCGGGTTGCGGCGTGTTCATCGCCAGCGGCGCCGAGCCCCGCATCCTGGCGCGGCTCCTGTCGGGACAGGGTCCCGGCACGTTCTTCGTCCCCAGCGGCCTGCCGCTCGAGGCGCGCAAGCGCTGGCTCGCCCACTTCCAGCGCCCCGCCGGCACGCTCCGCGTCAACGCCCGCGCCGTCCCCGCGCTCCGCGAGCGCGGCGGGAGCCTGCTCGCCGTCGGGATCACCGGTGCGGAGGGCGAGTTCACGGCCGGGGACATCGTGAACATTTCCGGGCCGGACGGGCACGTGTTCGCCCGCGGCAGGGCGGGGTTCGGCCGCGAGGAGATCGGGGCCATGGCGGGCCGTCAGGGCGAGGAGCTCGCCCGCCTCTATCCCGGCCGCCGCCGCTTGGAGGTCGTACACCGCAACGACCTGGTCGTGCTCTGATACCTGCCGCCTTCCCGATGGACCACTACGCCTTCCCCACCCGTTTCCGCGCGCTCCACGGCGAGGCCGTCCGCCGCTACGGCACCGGCCACCGCACCGCGGCGGGATTGCTGCCGCCCGCGGACGAGGAGTGGCTGGCGGCCAACGGCCTGTCGCCCCAGAACCTCTTCGACTACGCGGAGGACTTCGCCAACTACGGGGAGCCCGGGCCCGAGCTGGCGCTGGCCATCGAGCTGGTGCGCAGGGACTACTTCTGGAACGCGCAGGGCGGAAAGCCCTCAGGCCGCGTGATTGACGCGGATACGCTGCCGGCCAAAGCGGACGCGGTCCAGGGCGTGGCCTGGCTGCCGCGGCTGATCCCGAAGGCGCGGGCGAAGCTGCACGGCGAGTTGCCACCGTCCCTGATGTTCGGCTGCGGCGGCGACCGCCGTTTCTTCCGCGAGCGCGGGATCTTGCCCGCCGAGTTCCTGAGCCTCGTCTGGCGCGAGCCCAGCGACGAGAAGGTGGTGGACTGGGTGCTGGATCGCGGAACGGGGAAGTAGCGGGGCCTGGGCGCGACGCTCCGGTCGCCGCTAACGAAAGCCCATCATCGCGCCGCGATTCCTTCGTCGAGGCTAGGGCACACCACTCCGCCGCCTTCGTTTTGGTCAGCCGTGACCGGGGCGGCGCGCCCCGGCTACACCAGACCCAGGTCCGCCGACTGGAGGCGCAGCGGGCCGTGCCCTCCGCAGACTGGGCTAAACGGACCGTATCAACTGACCAAATCCCGGTACCAGCCCCGGACCTGGCGGGTTGACGTGCGGTCATCGAGGAACATCGCCGTGGCGTGCGCGCCGAGGCCCGATTTCACGAAGGTCGCCGGCGCACCCATCGCGTCCATCAGCGGCTGGAAGCGCTCGGCGGAGTTGTCCGTGTGGAACACCGAGCGCCCGCGGAAGCGCCGGGCCCGCGCCATCGCGCCCTCCCAGGTCGCGCCGTTCCAGCCGTCCCCGTCGTAATGCTGGCAGGCGTGGAAGCCCTTCCACCACGCCGAGAGCCGGTCGTCGCGCAGGCCAATGTAGCCGCACGCCAGCGCGCCCCGCGAAAAGCCGGTGAGGACCGTATTCGCGGGATCCGCGCCCCAGTCGTCCCGCACCTGCGGCAGCATCGCGAGGGCGTAGGCCACGGTCTCGTCGGGATTGCCCCAGCCGCTCTCCGCGATGCGGCCCCAGCGGCGGTCGACAAACGGCAGGCCGAGGCAGATCGAGCCGCGACCGAGCGTCATCCCGGCGGCGATCACGCCCTGCTCGGGCAGGCCCGGGGAACGGCAGCCCGGCACGTGGAAGAGATTGCCCGGGTACTCCACCAGCAGCGGCCAGCGACGGCCCGGCGTCCAATCCTCCGGTAGCTGGAGCACGGCGTGCAGCGCCGGCTGGCTTTCGCCCGCCAGGCGCACCCGCACCCGCCGCCCCGGCGCCGGGGTCCCGTCGGTAACCTCCGGCACCGGCACGCGGCCCGCCGGGGCCACCCAGGCCGGTTCCTCCCCCGCGGCGTGGATCGCGCTCAGCTCGAGGGCGACCGGACCGCGCGGCCGGCCCCGCAGGAGCAACTCCAGCGCCGCGACGCGGCCGGGATCGATCTTGGGCGTGCCGTCCGGGAAGGTCTCGCGCAGCGGGCACTCCAGCACGCAGCTCTCCCCCGGGGCCAAGCGGGCGGCGGCCGGCACCGCGTCCCAGCCGCTCGCACCGACCGCCCACAGGATGAGTTCGGCCGGCTCCGCCCCGCGATTGACCACCCGGGCCGCGAGGACGGTGCGGCGGGAGAGGTCCCATCCGCCCGGCGGCGCGGGGAAGGTTGCCCACGCGTAACCCAGGGCCGGCGGCGCGCCGGGCCCGGGGCCGACAGCCCCACGAGGCGCACGGTGCCGGCATCGGATCCGGGCTCCCCGCTGGAATCCGCGCAGGTCCGCCGTGGCCACCGCCCGCTCCCAGCCCGCCAGCGGCGCGGCCGAGGTGCGGCCTGCGGCGAACCACGCGAGCGCACCAAGGGTGAAGCGGCGACGGGAAAAGAGCATCCGGATGAGGTGCGGACATCCCAACGTCGCGGCGCGCCCCGCGTCAAACCCCCGCTCACGGGCGTCCGCTTGACCACGGCGTGAGCCCGGCATTGGCTCGCCGCCGCCTGCCCCGTGCCGCCTGGCGCACGCCCCTATGCCCCTCTTCCGCCCCACCCCGCGCTCCGCCGCGCCCCTCGCGCTCGCCTGCCTCGCCGCCGTTGCCGCGGCGCTCGGCGCCACTTCGGCCCCGAACCC
>VHCI01000120.1 GCA_016871775.1 Verrucomicrobiota bacterium
CCGGCGACGGCGATGCGCAGGCGGTTGTTGGCGCCAACGACCCGTGCGGCCGAACGGGTGCCGCCCAACAGTGCGAGCGAACCCGCGGCGAACGCGGACTGGCGGAGGAAGGTGCGACGGAGAAGCAAGGTCATAACGGAATACGGGGGTGGAAACGGATGGGGTAAAAGCGCCGTCGGGGACCGGCCTTAAGAAGGACATCCCAGCGCTGGCGACCCGGCTCGGTCAAGCCCGGACCCGCTCAGCGCCACTCGTGCCGCGGGTAGCGGCGCGAAAGCTCCGCGCGCACCTTCGGGTACATCTCCCGCCAGAACGCCCCCAAGTCCTCCGTCACCTGAATCGGCCGCTGATTCGGGGCCAGCACCTCGATCCGCACCGGCACCCGCCCGTTGCCCACCGCGAAGCGGCCCTCGATGCCGTACAGTTCCTGGATCCGCGCGCTCAGCACCGGCGGGCCCTCCGCAGCGTAGGTCAGCCGCGCCCGGCGGCCGTTGGCCATCACCAGGCGCTCCGGCAAGTAGTCATCGAGCACCGCCAACTGCTCCGTGGTCAGCCACTCGCGCAGCACCGGCAGCACCGGCTTGTCCTGCAGGTCCCGATACCCGCGCTCCCCGTAGCAAACCTGCTCGATCAGGGTTGCTCGGTCCGCCAGGGTGATGGGCGAGACCTCCAGCTCCGGGAACCACTCAGCGAGCCGATTCACCCGGATGATCCATTGCTCGACCGCCTCGTCCCAGCCCTCCAGGCGGATGCGGCCCGCGAGTACCTCGCGCGCTAGCAGCGCGGCCGCGGCCGACGCGGGCACGTCATCGCCCCCGGCGCGGGACTCGAGCACGAGATCGCGGAAGCGGCGCTCCCGCCGGGCCACGACCCGTCGCGCCTGCTCGTCGTAAACGACGCTCTGGGTTTCCTGGTAATCCTCCGGGAACAGCTCCCGGAGCCAGGACTCCTCGACCGCGGTCGCCTGGGAAAGAAGGGTCGTGACCTCCCCTCCCCGCCCACCCACCTCGCTAATCTCCGCCGCCACGAATAGGGGCGAACCCTGCACGCAGCTCTCGCGGGCTAGCATCCCCCGCCGCTGGTGCACCAACTCGCAGCGCAGCGTCCCCGCGTCGAGCCGGCGCGCGAGCTGGTCGGAGAAGCCGGCCAGAATGCACTTCCGGAGCGCGTCCGCGTCGGCCGGACGCTCCTCGACCAGCAGGCCTTCGGCCGCCGCGATCTCGAGGAACCGGGCCAGCAACGGCCCCACTTGGCGCGCCGCCTGCGCGTGGATGCCCAAGCGACGGCACGCCTCCAGCTCGAACCCACACCGCCGCGCCTCCTCCCACGCGGCCCGTTGCAGCAGGAAGTCGCTCGTCCGTTCCTCGCCCAACGTGTCCTCCCGCGCCCGGTCAATCTCCCGCGAGACGCCCCGGAGCAGCAGCCCCCGCCCCTGCGCCAGCGCCGCCACCAGTGCGGCGTCCCGCACGCAACCGGCCGCCTCCGCCGCAAGGAACATCCGGGCGTAACGGGGGTGCACGGGAAAGCACAGCATCCGCCGCCCGACCTCGGTGATTGCCCGGTGGCCGCCCGCCGCTCCCAGCGGCCCGAGGGCCCCGAGGTCCGCGAGCAGGAGTTCCGCGCGTTCCAGGGCCCGCGGGTCCGGCCGCTCCAGCCACGGAAAGCCGACGATGTCGTCGATTCCTGCGGCCTTGAGGGTAAGCACCACCTCCGAGAGGTCCAACCGGCGCACCTCCGGTAGTTCCTGCGGCGCCCGCTGGGCGTGCTCGCGCTCGGTCCAGAGGCGCACGCAGATTCCCGGCGCAGTGCGGCCCGCCCGCCCCGCCCGCTGGTCCGCGCTCGCCGCGGCAATGCGCTCGACCAGCAGCGTGTTGATGCCGCGCTGCGGATCGAACCGCGCGATCCGAGCTAGGCCCGAGTCGACCACCGCGGTCACCCCATCGATGGTCAGGGAGGTCTCGGCCACATTCGTGGCCACAATGATCTTCCGCGCCGCCTGCCGCGCCACCGCCCGGTCCTGCGCCTCGGGGGACAGTTCCGCGTGCAGGGGCAGCGCCACGCAGCCCCGCAACCCGCGCGCGCCCTCAAGGGCCTGCAGGGTCCGGCTGATCTCGTAGGCGCCCGGCATAAAGACCAGCAGGTCGCCAGGCGTGGCCGCCGCGACCCGCTCGCACTCCCGCGCCGCCGCCTCCCAGACCGGCTCCTGCTCGAAGTTGACCGGCCGCGCCTGGTACTCGATCCGCACCGGGTGAGTCCGCCCCCGCGACACCAGCGCCTCGCAGGGCGCGAGGTAAGCGGCGAGGCTCCCGGTGTCGAGGGTCGCCGACATCACGAGGATCCGCAGGTCCGGCCGGACGGAGGCTTGGATCTGCAGGGCTCGCGCGAGGGTGATATCCCCGTGCAGGTGGCGCTCGTGGAACTCATCGAACACCAGCGCGGCCACCCCGGGCAGCGTAGGATCGAAGGTCATCTGGCGCAGCAGAATCCCCTCGGTCACGAACCGGATCCGCGTGCGTGCGCTGACCCGCGACTCCAGCCGGATCTGGTAACCGACGCCCTCGCCCAGCCGGGTCCCGGCTTCCTCCGCGACGCGAGCCGCCAGCATCCGCGCTGCCAACCGCCGCGGCTGGAGCACGACCGCCTGGCCCGTCTCCCCCAACAACCCGTGCCGCCAGAGCCACTGCGGGATCTGGGTGGATTTGCCGGAGCCGGTCGGCGCCTGGATCACGAGGCGCTTGCCCTGCCGCAGCGCCACGACGAGGGCGGATTCGAGTTCGTAGATGGGCAGGTCCGGGATCGACGACATAGGACGGCGCGGCGCGCACCGCTCTGGGCCAACCCCCGGGCCTTGGCCAACCCCAAATGCCGCCGCTTCCGCGCGCGGGCCGCCGCGTTACCTCGGGCCGGAAACGGCTGGATTCCCGGCCCGCCTTCCCCGAGCCTCCGCGCGATGAGCAGCCACCCCACGACTCCCGGCGCGCGGGCCCACACCTACGATGCGATCGTCGTCGGTTCCGGCATCAGCGGCGGCTGGGCGGCCAAG
This sequence comes from Verrucomicrobiota bacterium, assembly GCA_016871775.1. GTDB lineage: Bacteria > Verrucomicrobiota > Verrucomicrobiia > Opitutales > Opitutaceae > ER46. Next base: position 3,044 of record VHCI01000120.1, read on the forward strand.
GAACTCTGCGAGGCTGGCCTCCGCACTCTTGTGCTCGAGCGCGGCCGCGACGTGCAGCACCAACGCGACTACCCCACGGCGCTCGCCAACCCCTGGGACCTGCCCCACCGCGGCCGCCTCCCCCGCGCCCTCGCGCAGGCCAACCCGATCGCCAACAAGTGCTACGCCTTTGACGAGGCCACGGAACACTTCTTCGCCAAGGACGCCGAGCACCCCTACGTGCAGGAGAAGCCCTTCGACTGGATCCGCGGCTATCAGGTCGGCGGCAAATCGCTCACCTGGGCCCGCCAAACCCAGCGCTGGAGCCGCCACGACTTCGAGGGGCCCGCCCGCGACGGCTTCGCCGAATGGCCGATCACCTACGACGAACTCGCCCCGTGGTACAGCCACGTCGAGCGCTTCGTCGGGATCAGCGGGAACCGCGATGGCGTCGAGGGTCTGCCCGACGGCGAGTTCCTCCCGGCGTGGGAGATGAATGACGCCGAGCGCTCGATGGCCGGGCGCATCGAGGACGCGTTCCCCGGCCGCCGCGTCGTGCAGGGCCGCTGCGCCCACCTTACCGAGGCCCGCCCGGAACACCTCGCGCAGGGCCGCGGCCGGTGCCAGTCCCGCAACCTCTGCTACCGCGGCTGCCCGTTCGGCGGCTACTTCTCCTCCAATTCCTCCACCCTGCCTTGGGCCGCGCGCACCGGGAACCTCACCGTCCGCCCCGGCTCCGTCGTCGAGTCCATCCTCCACGACGACGCCACCGGCCGCGCGTCGGGGGTCCGGGTGATCGACGCCGCGACCAAGGCCGTGACCGAGTACTTCGCGAAGGTGATCTTCGTGAACGCGGCCTGCCTCAACACGAACCTGATTTTGCTGAACTCGAGGTCGCGCCGGTACCCCGCGGGCCTCGGCAACGACCACGGGCTGCTCGGCCGCCACGTGGCCTTCCACAACTACCGCGGCAGCCTCAACGCTTCGCTCGAAGGCTTCGCCGATTCCTATTACTCCGGCCGCCGGCCCACCCAGCCGATGATGCCCAACTTCCGCAACGTCACGCGGCAGGAGACGGATTTCCAGCGCGGATATATGGTGTTCTTCAGCGCGTCCCGCCGCGGCTGGACCCGCGGCCAAGGCGCGCCCGGGATCGGGGCCGCCTACAAGGAGGAGCTGACTCTTCCTGGCCCTTGGGGCATCTATATGATGATGCAGGGCGAGACCATCCCGCGGTACGAGAACCACGTGCGGCTCTCCACCGACCAGCGTGACCCGTTCGGCATTCCGCAATTGGTCACCTCCATCGGCTACACCGAGAATGACGAGCGGATGATCCGCGATTTCCTCGCGCAGGGCCGCGCGATGCTTGAGGCGGCCGGCGCCCGCGACATCCGCGCGACCGATGACCGCCGCAACCCGGGGTTGGATATCCACGAGATGGGTGGCGCGAGGATGGGCCGCGACCCGCGGACCTCGCTGCTCAACCGCTGGAACCAGTTCCATACCTGCCCGAACGTGTTCGTCACCGATGGCGCCGCGATGGCCTCGACGGGCGTGCAGAATCCGTCCCTCACCTTTATGGCGCTCACTGCCCGGGCCGCCCGGCACGCCGTCGAGGAGCTGCGGAAAGGCACCCTGTGAACCGTCGCACCCTGCTTCGCCACGCCGCCCAGCTCGCGGCCGCCGCCGCGCTCGGCTCCCTGCCCCACCGGGGCTGGTCCGCGCTGCCGCGCCCCGACGGCTGGAGCGCGGCCGAGGAGGCGCTGCTCGACGCCATCGGCGAAACCATTCTGCCCGCCACCCCGGGTTCCCCGGGGGCGGGTTCGGTCGCGATCGGGCGCTTCATTTTGCGGATGACCGCCGACTGCCATCCGCCCGCCGCGGCGGACGCGGTGCGGCGACTGCTGGGTGAGGTGGCGAGCCGCGCTCAAGCGGCGGGGGCCCGCCCGTTCCCGGAGCTCCCAGCCGCCGAGCAGGAGCGCCTACTCGTGGCCTTGGAGCGCCAGCCGCCGTCCGCCCGTGCCGGGGTGGCCCCGTGGCGGCACGTGAAGGACCTGACGTTGCTGGGGTATTTCACGGCCGAGGCGGGCGCGACCCGGGCCCTGCGCTACGATCCGGTGCCCGGGGCCTACCGCGGCTCGGTTCCCCTGCGTCCCGGCGACCGCGCCTGGGCGACCTGAGGCCGCGGCTCCGGCGCCAATTGGTGAATAACCGGTGAATAAGGTTGGACTCAACTTATTCACCGTTCCGGGCTGTGGAGCGAATGCGAGGAACTCCTGCTTTCATTTCGGCCCGGCGCGCGCATGTTCGAGACGTTCCTTGATAGAACAGTCGCAGTGCAACGGCCTGAAAAACGCCGTTGAGAGCACGACTGGGATATTCCCGGGCAACCGGGGAATGGATGGCGGCAACTGGTGCCGCCCTCCCCTCGGCGCGACGCGAGTCGCGCCCAGGCATATATCACCAGTTCCTCTGGCCGGAGTCGTGTCCGGTCAGTCCACGCACGAATCAGGAACTGTGCGGCGAGGCGTGATTAGAAACCACGCCCAGCCGAGTCAGGTCCGCGGGAAGTTTCGAACCGCGGATTCACGCAGTCACCCCAGAGGGTATCGGTTGCTACTGCGCCGACCAGAACGCCAGCGCCTCACCCGGCGGGACCACCCCGCCAGAAGGCCCTGTCCCCACGCGGGGAAAGGGCGCGCAAGGGAGGGGCGAAGGCGGGGAGCGCACGGACCCGGCAAAGTCCGTACACCTCCTCCGGGAGCGGGGCCGCAAAACGGCGTCACTCCCCTGCAAACGCGAAACGCAACCTGAGAGGCAAGAGGTCAGACCCGTAACACGGGGCCAACGGCCGGCTAAACCCCGGCGCCGTCCCCGTGGTCACGGTGCCGACGTGTAGCCCTTCGCAGGCGCGTCAGCACCACGTCCGGCGCGAAGCCCCCGGCAGGGGGCGTCCGAACCGGGCGCAGAGGCCTCACTCAACAAATCTCGGCCGGAGACGGCCGAGACGGTCCCGCCATGAGACCGAAATTCCGCCTGCCGCGGAGAGTGGCGTCGGGAAACACACCGCCCGCGAAAGCGAGAGCGCCCAAGCGTGTGTGATCGGGAAAGAGCGCGTGGCGAACGCCCACTCCCACATAAGCCCCGGAGACCGAAAGGTTTCCGGGGCTTTTTGTTGGCCGGCCAGCCCGCCCCGGTCCCCGTCCCCACGCTCCCGCGCTCCGCGAAGCCGCGGCTGCCGGGCAGCCCGGATCCACCCTAACCCCTTGGCTTTGAGCCGATAATCCCTGGCTCCCCCGTTCAGCGCTGGAACCTTTTTCCAACCTTTATCCTTCGGTGATCCTTCGGTGATCCTTCAGTTTTATCAACATTTTAGCTCTATTCACCTAGGTGCGACCGAAGGATTACCGAAGAATCACCGAAGGATCTAGCTACGAGGATCGAAGGGAAAGGCCACGCAAGCGCCACCAGGCGGATGGCCAGCCAGCGCGCCGGGGAGGAAGGCGCGGACGGGTTCCGGGTGGCGTCTATGGACGCCACGCACAGCTCCGATCCGCCGATCAACCCTTTAAGCCTTTTGCGGCTCCCCTCCGTTGCCGGAGCGATTCGTGCGGTATGGGACCCGTATCGCTTCGCCCGGGGCGGCGCGCCCACCTTCGCTAAAGCTACGGCGGGCGGGCCCCCGGCTACATCGAACCGCGGCCGGTCCAGTCTGCCGTTCATTCCGGACTCAAGCGGCTTGGTGTGGCTGGGGCGCGTCGCCCCGGTGATGGCGGACGAATAGCATTTCCGCACAGCCATCCGCTCTCCGGATCCCGTCCCCGGCGCCTATGGGCGCCACGCCCAGCTCCGATCCGCCGATCGACCCTCTGAGCCTTTTGCGGCCATCGCCTCCGGTCTTTTCGAGGTTTTCAGGCGACCGCGGCGGATCGCACCGCCGCATCCGAAAACTGGATGCTCACCCGCGCGCCGCCGGCCGGGGAACGCGCGGTCCGCAGGCGCCAGCCCTGCGTCTCGCACAGCCGGCGGGCCAGCGCGAGTCCCAGCCCGTAACCCCGCGGCCGCACCTCCTCGCCGGCATCCGGGAAACCCGGGCCCTCATCGTCGACCGTGAGGGTGGCGTCCTCCGACCAGGCCACCGTGACCCCGCCCTCGGGCGCGTGCTGGAGGGCGTTGCCCACCAGGTTATGCACCAGCATCAGGAGAACCTCGCGATCGGCCAGGACGCGCGAGTCCGGCGGAATCGCGACCGTGAGGATCCGCGCCGGATCCGGCCGGATGGCCCGTTGATCCTCGATCGCCTCCTCCGCAACCGCGCGCAGGGGCACCCACCGCACCTCGGCCCGTTCCCGACCCTCCCGCGCCAGCACGAGGAAGAACTGCACCAGCCGCTCGGCCCGCTGCACGGCCCGCGTCATCCGGGCCAGCGCCCGCGCCCGGCCCTCCGGCTCCTCCACCACCTCCGGAAGCAACACCGTGGCGGCCTTGAGGACCGCCAGGGGCGTGCGCAACTCGTGGCTGCACTCGGAAAGGAACTGCCGCTCCCTCACCAACGAGTCGGCCACCCGCTGCCGGGACTCATCCAGCGCCCGCGCCAGGAACCCCACCTCGTCTGCCGCGCATCCCTCCGCCAAAGGGCGCGCCGCCCCTTCCGCGAGGCCGGCGGTCGCCTGCACCCGGGCCGCCAGCGCAACCACCGGCCGAACCGTCCAGCGGACGATCAGCGCGCTCACCAGGAACGCCAGCAGCCCGACGGCGAGGGATACCGCCAGAATGCCCGCGCCGATGCGCTTGCTGCGCGCCTCCGTGAATTCGAGGGACGACAAGTCGGCCAGCCACCAACCGGCACCGGACCGGTCGCGCAGCAGGCGGTACTCCCGCTCCCGATCCGGGGCGAGCCAGAAGCGCCAGCGATCCGCGAAGCCCCCGACGAGGACAAAGGCGGCACCGTCCGCGGAGGCGAACAGCTCGTGCGGACCAGGCCCCTCGGGCCCCGCAGCCAGTCCTACCCTCCGCCGCAGGGCGGCCTCGTCCTCCAGATGGGTCAGCCAGGGCGGCCGGGCGGGGGTGTGCGCCGCGTCTTCCTGAGCCTCGACCGCCTCGCTCAACCGGGTTTCCAGGATCGCGTCCTCGGCCTCGAGGACGAGCAGCCAGCCCGCCGTGGCCATCACGGTGAACCCGCCGATCGCGGCCAGCGTCACGACGAGCAGGATCCGGGAGCGCAGGCGCCGCGGGACCGCAGGGGAAGCGGCGGGCGGGCGGTTCACGGCGTGCCCTCGCCCGACCGGATCTGGTAACCGATGCCCCGGTGCGTCCGGAGCAGCGCGGCGCCGCCCGCCGCATCGAGGGCGGAACGCAACGCGAACACGTGGGACCGCAGGGCGTCACTCCCCGGCGGCTCATCCCCCCAGAGTTCGCGCTCCAGTTCCGCGCGGGGGACGACCGCGGGGGAGCGGCGCAGCAGGATCTCCAGGATGGAGAATCCCATCCGGGTCAGCTCGACGGGGTGGCCGGCGTGCCGGACCTCGCGCGTGGCGGGATCCAGCTCGAGGCCCGCACAGCGCAGGGTCCCGCCCCCCGCGGCGGTCCCCGCGCGGCGGACCAGGGCGGTCAACCGGGCCTCCAGCTCGGCCGGGGCGAACGGTTTCACGAGGTAATCGTCCACGCCGGCCGCGAAGCCCTCGAGCCGTTCCGGCAGGCTGTCGGCGGCGGTGAGCATCAGAATGGGGATGGCGGCCAACGGACCGGAACGCAGCGTGCGACAGACGGCTAGGCCATCCATTCCCGGCATCATCCGATCGAGGATGATCACCGTGGGACGGTCCGCCGCGGCCAGCCGCAGGGCGAGGGCACCGTGGCGCGCGTGCGCGACCTGCCAGCCGCGGCGGGCGAGGAAGTCGCCGATGCTCTCCGCGAGGTCGAGGTCATCCTCGACGAGCAGCAGGCGTTGGCCGGACGAACCCATCCCTCCAGCAAACCCACGCCGGTCAGAAAGACCAGCGCAGGCCGGCCAGCAGCCCCCAGGCGTCGTAGGCGATGCGCAACCGGCGACCGCCCGGACCCTGCAGTTCCCGTTCCCCCGCCGCGACCGCGCGGCCCTCGAGGAAGAGCTCCGCCCGGGGCGCGAGTGGCCGCTTCAAGCCCAGGCTCCATTGCCAGGCCGTAAACGATCCGGACTCGAAGCCACCGCCATCGGGGCCTTGCAGATCGAGATCGAGTTCCTGAATCAATCCGAAGCCCAGACCCGCGTACGGCTCGATCCCCAGCCACGAGAAACGCGGGCCCGGGGCGTAAGTCGCGCTGAGGAAGAGGCTGTTCGAGGCGACATCCCCGCGGGTGAAACGGCGGTCCCCCGCGTCGAGGGAGCCGAGTTCGTTCTTCCGGTAAAGCCATTCCCCCGCGACCGTCCAGTTCGCGCCGAAGCGACGGCCGACCGCCCCGCGCAGGAAGGGACCGTCCTTGAAGTCGCCTTCATAGGTGCGACCGCCGAGGGTCACGTCCCCGGCCGGGATCACGCTGAGACCGGCGGAAAACTCGGCGAACCACGGGGACGGGGCGGCGGGTACCGAGTCCGTGGTCGCGGCCGCGTGGAGCGGCAAGGTCGCGAGGAGAAGGACGGCCAGGCCAAGCCCGGACGGCAGTTGCCGGTCGCGGGCGGAACGGTGGTGGAGGGAGGGCATCGTGGATCTCCGCCCGCTGCCGGGGAACCCTCGAAGGAGGGCCCGGAGAAAGGATTGATGGTGCTGGACCCGGCAGGGAGAGGAGGCCGGCAAGCTACCTGACGTCGCGTGAAGGGAGCGTGAAGGCAGCGTCGGAAATGCGTGAGATTCAGGCCACGGATGGCCGGAAACGGTTCCAAAACGCGGACCAGATTCAATGGGCGTCCGTAGACGCCGCGGACACGCCACGGCCGGCCCGAGTAGTCGGGCTCTGAGCCCACCGAGCCTGGACCCGACCAGAAGGCGCCGGCCTCTGAAAAAGAGCCTCGGTTACCCTCGCTATCCCGGATCCCGTCCCCGGCACCTATGGGCGCCACGCACAGCTCCGATCCGCCGCTGAGCCCTTCGCGCCATTTGGGGCCTCCCCTTACGGCCCCAGGCCCGGACTACGCCTCGTCCCGCAGGCTGCCGTCCGCGTCGAAGGTCCACGCCCGCGGAGGGCCGGTGAACTCGAGGCCCGCCCTCCCCTCCACCTCCGGCCACAACGCCGCGGAGA
>VHCI01000121.1 GCA_016871775.1 Verrucomicrobiota bacterium
ACGACGGCTCCAAACATGCCATCTACTTCAATGGGGTAGAAAAGAGCTCCCGAAGCAGGGGACCACCGAACGTGCAGGCAGTCAATTTTGGCATCGGGAAGACCGTTGCGAACGAGTACTTCGACGGCTTGATCGACGATGTCCTGATTTACTCTCGGGCGCTCAGCGCGACTGAGATTACGGCGCTTGCCAGCGGCCTAACGGAGGGCGGACTCGTCTACGAGCCGGCGGCGCACGAGAATGGGGCAAAGACGTTTACGGTCACCGCCTCCGATGGCGCGCTGTCCTCGGCCGCCGCGACGGTGACGATCAACCTGGCGGCGGTGAACGACGCGCCGACCCTGGCGACACCGGCGGCATTGACGTACACGGACACCGCGGCGACCGACACGTTCACGCCCAGCTCGGGCACCCTGCAGGGCGCGGATGTGGATACAGGCGCAACCCTGAGCTACGGGATAGCCAATGTTACGGCGGCGAACGGAGTCGCAGCTAAGGTCGGAACCTACGGCACGCTGGCGGTTACACCCTCGACCGGCGCCTACACCTTTACGCCGAACGCGGCGGCCATCAAAGCGCTCGCGGCTGGTGCGAGCGCGAGCGACGTGTTCACGGTCACGGTGACCGATGGAGTCGTGCAAAGTCCGACGCAGGCCGCGTTGACGGTGAATATTGCCGGGGCGAACGACGCGCCGGTTTTGGGGGCCATCACGAAGAGCGGGACGGAAGACACGACCACGACCTTCGCGGCGACGGACTTTACGGCGCCGTACAGCGACGTCGAAGGCATGGCGCTGGCCAGCATCACGGTGGTGACGCTGCCGGCGACGGGAACCTTGAAGCTCGGAAACGTCGCCGTCACCGCCGGCCAGGTGATCGCGGCGGCGAACCTCGGGACCCTGACCTACGAGCCGGCGGCGCACGAGAATGGGGCAAAGACGTTTACGGTCACCGCCTCCGATGGCGCGCTGTCCTCGGCCGCCGCGACGGTGACGATCAACCTGGCGGCGGTGAACGACGCGCCGGTGGTCACGACCTCGTCGGGCAGCACGGTGGCTACGGTGCAAACTCCAGTGGTGGTGGACCCGGGCCTCTCGGTGACGGACATCGACAGCGCAACCTTGGCTTCAGCGACCGTCACGATCAGTTCCGGATTCCAGAGCGATCAGGACACGCTCGGTTTCGTCAGTGCGGGCGCGCAGAGCCACGGCAACATCAGCGCCTCCTTCGACTCCGCGACCGGCGTACTGACCCTCAGCTCAGCGCAAGCAACGGCGACTTTGGCGCAGTGGCAGGCGGCGCTGCGGGTGGTGACGTTCAGCAATTCCTCTAGCACCCCGAACGTCGCGAACCGCACGATCCGTTACGTGGTGAACGACGGCGGGCTGGCGAGCGCGGCCGCTGAGAAGACTTTGGTCCCCGATTACAATCTTCCCCCGGCTTTCATCACGGCGCCGGCACCGGTCGGGGCGAGCCAGGGAACAACCACCTTCCTCAGAGCACTCGTCAGCGGATGGCCGACGCCGACGCTCCAGTGGCGGCGAAACGGCGTCCCGATCCAAGGCGCAACCCAAAGTGTCCTCGCGATCCACGGGATTATTCCGTCCGACGCCGGTGCCTACGATCTAGTCGCGTCCAATGTGGTCCGGACCGTGGAGTCCGCCGCGGTCGCCGTGACGGTCACGGTAACTCCCGGCGAATTGTTCGGCACCGGGTTGTCGGAGTACGGCTCCTTGGGTGATCTTTCGAGCCAGGGAGGCTTTACCCGTCTGGCTAAGCCGCTCTGGCCCGCGAGCGGTACGCAAGAGATCATCCAAGTTACCGCCGCGGGGCGGCATTCGCTGATCCTCACGGCCTCCGGAAAGGTTTTCGGCATGGGCCACAACTTCGTCTCTGCCTTGGGCGTGTCCTCCAATGCGGCAAGCTATCCGGTCCCCGAGCTGATCCTCGATAACGTGAGGCAAGTCGCGGCGGCCCAAGACAACAGTTACTTCCTCCGCCGCGACGGTACGCTCTGGGGGGTCGGAACGACGCAACAAGGTATGCTGGGTGAGTACTACCCCGGGGCTGGCTCGGCGGTTCCATTCCCGTTGGTTCCGGGGCAGACTAATATTGTGGGAGTATGGGCGGGCGGTGCGGCGGGAAGCGGGGGATGCATCTATCTCACCCGCGACGGACGGCTATTCCTGCTGGGAGGCCCGACGGTTTACGCGCCTCTCCTCATCGACACGGGAGTAGTGGACGCAGCGCAGGGCGCGGGATTCCAGCTCTGGGTGAAGACGGACGGCTCCCTCTGGGCGCAGGGAAGCAACCCGTTCGGACAGCTTGGCACCGGCGGCACTTCCGCCGTCGTATCACCGCAGAGAGTGCCGGTGGACGATGTCGCGCGCGTGTTCGTCGGTCCCTCTTTCACCTTCTTCATCAAGCGGAATGGCTCCCTCTGGGCGATGGGACGGAACACGTCCGGACAACTGGGCGTCGGTTCGGCGGCCACCTTCCAGGCGAACCCCGTGCCCGTCGAAGCATCCGTAAGCTCAGTCGCCTGCGGTGAGCGCCACGCGATCATCCTCAAGACGGACGGATCGGTGTTTACGACGGGAAACAACTACTACGGCCAATTGGGCGACGGGACTTCCGACGAAAGGCGCGCTCCAGTGCCGATCGCCAGCAGCGCGGTGGCGGTCGCCGCCGGCGGTTACTATTCCCTTTACGTTGCTCCCGTCGCTCCGACAATTACTGCGCAGCCTCAGGGAGGAGCGTTGGTGGCGGGCAGCGGGGCTACTCTTTCGGTGGGTGCTACTGGAACGCCAGTATTACGGTACCAATGGAAGAAGGACGGGACAGATCTTCCGGCGGCTACGACGGCTTCGCTGAACCTTGCGGCAGTTACTGCCAACGAAGCCGGATCTTACGTCGTCGTGGTGAGCAATGGACGTGGATCGGTTTCCAGTACCGCTGCGTTGGTCACCGTCGACCAGTCGCCAACCCCGCCGTCGATCGTCACGCATCCCACCGGCGTGGCGGTGAAGACGGGAACCTCCGCCACCTTCTCTGTCCGGGCTGCCGGAACCGGAACCTTGGTTTACCAATGGCGGCGGAACGAGGTCGCGATTGCAGGGGCGACTTTAGCAAGCCTTACCTTGCCTTCCGTTCAATTTTCCCAGGCTGGCTCCTACGACGTAATTGTCACCAACACCGCGGGCAACGCTACTTCGGCTCCTGCGCCCCTCACCCTGCTCGATATTCTGCCCCCAATCATCACCCGTGACCCGGTTGCGGTGGCGACAACACCGGGCCAGAGGGTGGAATTTTCCGTGGAGGCGACCGGCACGAACTTGCGCTATCAGTGGAGGAAGGACTCCGTTGAGATCGCCGGTGCAACCGGACGGATTTTCGCACTCGTAGCCGCCGCGGTAACGGACGCCGGGGCCTACACCGTGGAGGTTTCTAACGAGCTAGGTCGTGCTGGGTCCGCACCTGCGCAGCTCAGGGTGGATACGGTGCAGGGCTCCATTAAGGCGGTTGGACCTTCCGGGCTACTCGCCGCCGGAGGCATCGTCACACTGGAGTTGGGCACAAGCTACATCGGCACCGCGCCATCGCAGCTCGGTTGGACCCTTGTGCTGCCCCCTGGATTCTCCTACGCGGGCGGCGAGAGCGAACCGGAGGTCAAGCCCACCACGGGCAACACCGGGTCAATCGACTGGGCGTACGTGGCGATTCCGGCGGGGCCGGCCAACTTCCGTGTCCGAATTGCCTATGTGGCGGGGTTGACGGGTAGGCACACTTTATATGGCACGGTTTCTTTCCGTGCCGGCGGCCTGCCGAGCGCCGTGACCCCCTCTCCGGTCACGCTGTCTCGCGTGGACTCTCCAGTCATTGTTCGGCAGCCGGCCCCGTTGTTCGCTGTTTCCGGAACCCCGGCTTCCTTCAGTGTAGAAGCACAGGGTGGAGCTCTTGTCTACCAGTGGTTCCGCGACGGCCAGCTGATTCCGGGCGCTACGGTTCCCGTCCTTGCGTTTGATCGGGTGCAGGCGACGGATGCGGGGGACTATTCGGTACGAGTGAGCAACCCCGTGGCCGCGGTGGATTCCAACCTCGCCAAGCTGACGGTTTTTGCGGTGGTGGCCGAGCATCGGGCCCAGGGTCCTGGCTACGTCGAGGGTCAGATCGTCGAGATCACCAACACGGTCACCTATTCCGGGGGGAATGCTTTGATGGGCTGGCAAGTCCTGTTGCCGAAGGGATGGACGCTGGTTGCAAGCTCGGGTGATGCCGGCGATGTCCGGCCAGCCGCCGGCTCCTCGGACCTGCTGGAATGGGCGTGGACTGCGTTTCCCGTGAGTCCGGTCAATTTCAGCTACATGCTCAGGGTGCCGGATGGATTTTCGGGCCGGGCAGATATCACAGCACTGCTGACCTTCGTGCGTAACGGCAAAGACGGTCGTGTACTGGCAAAGCCGGATCCTTTGCCGGTGGATCGCATAAGCTGGCACACCGCCGATCTCGACCGGAGTTTCACGTTCAGCCTTTTTGAACTTCTTCGCGTGATCGAACTGTACAATACCCGGCGAGGCAGCATCCGTACCGGAGCCTATTTAGCGGCGGCGGGAACGGAGGATGGCTTCGCGCCGGATTTTGATCGGGCCTCCGGAGTCGGGGTCCCGCTGACCGCTTATCATTCCGCCGACTACAGCCGAGATGGTGCGCTCAACCTGTTCGAGCTCCTGCGCCTGATCGAACTGTACAATCATTCGGCAAACCTCTCACGGACCGGGCAATTTCATAGGAAGTCCGGCACCGAGGACGGTTTCGCTCCGGGACCGTCTCCGACGGGTTCAGGGGCGGGGGCGGGTAACTAACGATGACGGCTTATCGCTTCAGTTGGTCCATCCCTGCTGCCCGGCTGCTGCTACAGTACGTGGTTTTTAGCGCCGCGATGCTGCAAGCCGCCGTACCCTTGATCACCGTTCCTCCGTCGCCGCAACGGGCATCCGTGGGATCCACGGCGACTTTCTCGGTGGAAGCCTCGGGCACCGCTCCGTTGAGCTTTGCTTGGTTCAAGGGCGCGACGCAGATCGAGGGCGCCACGTCCTCCTTGCTCGTGCTGCCCCGACTCACACTCGGTGATGCCGGGGATTACTCCGTCAGAGTCTCCAATTCCGAGGGCTCGGCTACCGGTGGCCCCGCCCGGCTCACGGTGAATTCAGCGGTTACGATCACCAGCAGCCTCGTCGCCAATCTATCCTCGATTGGTCCGGTGGCCGGTAGCGTCACTCTCACGGCGCGGCTCAGCTACCTGAACGAAGCCACGCCCACCTCGCTGGGCTTTTCCCTGACGCTTCCCCCGGGTTGGGGACTGCTCGCGGTGGGAGGAGCCAACCCGCCCGACATCAAGCCGCCGCCGGGTAATCGAGGCACACTGGAGTTCGCCTTCTCCTCGGGCTTTCCCCCGGGCGAGGCGGCGTTCACCATCACCGTCGGCTATCCGGCGGGGCTGAGCGCCAGTCAGACGATCACCTCATCGATGACTTATCTGACTCCGTTGACGACGGTGCAAGGGGCTCCTTTGGTGATACCCTTTTCGGCGACTCCGCCGGCGGCGCCGTCCGCCCCGCAAGTGACACCGCTTGGCGGAACGGTGGTGGCCGACGTCGTCAATCTGACCAACACCAATGCCCGGTTCGCCGCCGCGATCGTCGCCGGCGAAGCCACGGGCGGTTTGGCGGAGCTGCGGTGGGGAGGGCGGCTGATCGCCAGAGACGAGACGATCGGAGCGGCTGACACCTCCGTTTCCTTTGACCTGAACACCTCCAACAACTCCGGGCTGAGGACCGCGCTCGCGGGGGTCGGACCTCTTACCGTAAATCTCGTGAGCGCCGCCGGACTCTCTTCCGCGACCAGTCCGGCGGGAAATTTGCGCACGGATTTTTCGTCGCCGGTGGTCGAGATCACCGCCGATCGGGTCTCACTGCTGCAAGGCCAGACCAGCGTCGTGACGTTCAGCTTGAGCGAGTCATCCCCGGATTTCGCGGCTGACGGAATCACGGTCTCAGGGGGGCGTCTCAGCGGTTTCTCATCGGTTTCCGCGACGCAGTACCGGGCGACATTCACCCCGTCCGAGAACTCGGTGGAGCCCGGGGTGATCACCGTGGGGGCCGGGAGATTCCGGGACTCGTCGGGTAATGCGAACGCGACCGCGGCTGAGCTGCGCCTGGTGGTGGACACTAACCCGCAGTTTCCGGTGATCTCGATCGGCGCCACGCCTGTGACCGGAGTTTATGGCGGAGCCTTTGAGTACCGAATTTCCGCCACCAGAAACCCCATCGCTTTCACCGCCACCGGCCTGCCGTCCGGGCTGGCGATCGATCCGTCCTCCGGTTTGATCCGGGGGACGCCGAGACAAACGGGAGTCTTCAGCGTGGCGCTCGGCGCCTCCAACGCGGCTGGCTCGGGCAGCGCGACGCTCTCTCTCCGAATTGAGAAGGCGGTGCTTAAGGTGACGGCGCAGGATGCCACCCGGATCTTCGGCGCGGCCAACGCCCAGTTCACGGTGGCCTACGATGGCTTCATCGGTACCGACACGCCGACCATCCTTCGCGGGCTACCGGTAATCTCAACCAGCGCCAACGCCGGCTCCAACGCCGGAACCTACGATCTGGTCCCTTCTGGCGCTGAATCCGAGTTGTACCAGATTTTCTATGTGAACGGCCGCCTGACCATCACTCCGGCTCCGGTCGTCCTCACGCTCGCGAATCTAGCCCAAGTTTACACCGGACAACCCTTGGCCCCCGTGGTGCTAACCAGTGTTTCCGGTGTGCCCGTCGCACTCTCTTACAACGGTTCCTCCGCTTCCCCGGTGAACGTTGGCACCTACCCCGTGACCGCGACGGCCAGCGGCGGTAACTACTCGGGTGCTGTTTCCGGCGAGTTTGTGATCTCCCGCGGCACCCAGTTCATTAACCTCCGGCTCGCTCCGGCTGGAAGCGTGTTAAGGGAGTCGGGGGATCCGGTGCAAGTGATCGCCACCTCCAGCGCGGGCCTCCCGGTATCCCTGTCCGTTGACCCCGGTGGGGCGGCTTCACTGGACGCCAGCAACCAGCTCGTTGTCGCGGCGGGCGCCACCGGGTTCGTGACTTTGCGGGCGAAACAAGCGGGCAACGCCAATGTCGCCGCCAGCGCCGATGCGGTTCTGCGGCTGGATGTCGGGAAAAGGAACCAGCAGGTGTCGGTCGAAGCGGTCCCCCCTCAGAGGTTCGGCGACGGGCTGCGTCCGTTGATCGCACAGTCCAGCGCGGGCCTGCCAGTGGAGTTCGCGATCTTGTCGGGCCCGGGAAACCTCGTTGGCCGCGATACTCTGCAGATGACCGGCGCAGGCGTGATCGTCATTCGTGCGCGCCAGACAGGCGATGATACCCATAATCCCGCTCCCGATCTCACCTTTGAGGTTTCAGTCGCCCCGCGCCTGCAAACCATCGATTTCCCCGCTTTGGCGGATGTGGCTTACGGAACCAGGGTCGAGTTGGCGTCGTCTTCGAGCTCGGCGCTCCCGGTCTCCTATCAGGTGGTCAGCGGACCGGCGATTCTCTCGGGCTCAACCTTGAGCGCCACCGGCGTCGGCACGGTGGTCGTCAGGGCGACCCAGAAGGGTGACGAGGGAACGCTTCCCGCCCAAGCGGTGGAAAGTTCATTCAATTTCTTCCCGCGGCCGCTGGTGGTTTCCGCGGTCTCCGCGACGCGCATTTTCGGTGCGGCCAATCCCCCCCTGCTCCTCGCCTACTCCGGTTTCGCCCCGGGTGAGGGCGCCGAGGTTTTCTCGGCGGCGCCGACCGTCTCGACGGACGCGATCGCCTCCAGCGCGCCGGGTGAGTACATCCTCGTCGTCGTCGGCGGCAGCGCGGCCAACTACGCCATCACCCGGGCGAACGGAAAGCTCACCGTGCGGAAGGCGCCGCAGACCATTTCCTTCCCGGCTATTTCCGACCAGACCGTCGGCAATCTGCCGTTGCAGCTCGCGGTATCCGCCGACTCAGGACGTATTCCCGATCTGGTCTTGGTGAGCGGACCGGCGACTCTGGCGGGCAGCTCCTTGGCGCTGACGGGCACGGGCCGGGTGGTGGTGCGCGCATCGTTGCCGGGCGACGCCAACTACGATGCAGCGCCCGACGTAGAGCGCACATTCTCCATTTTCAGCGAGGTGGTGATCGTCGGCCTGACATCGCCGCTGCCCAACGGCGCCTACACCACCGGATCGGTGATCCCGGTGCAGGTGGTCTTCTCCGCGCCGGTGGTGGTCACGGGCGCCCCGGTCCTGGCCCTGAACGCGGGTGCGTCGGCTCGCGCCTCCTACGCCGCGGGCTCGGGGACCAAGGTGCTTACGTTCAACTACCTGGTGGCGGCGGGTGATTCCGCCGCGCCGCTGGATTACACCACGACCGGCTCGCTGACGGGCGGTAATCTGCGAGGCGCGGCCGGCGCGGGCGTGATTTCCACGCTGCCTGTCCCGGGAGGAGGAAGCTCGTTGGCCGCGGCGCGCCTGCTGCTCATCGACTCTGAGGCCCCTTCGCTTCTGCGGCTTGAAGCGCTCACCGCTTCCGGCAGCTACTTTCAGGGCCAGCGTATCGAGCTGCGCGCGTTGGTTTCGGAGCCGTTGCAAGCGGGAGGAGGTTTGGAGCTGGTGCTCTCCACCGGAGCGCGCGTGACGCTGTCGCCGGTGGCGGGTGAGGCGCAGCTCCAGGGATCGTATCTGATCGGCCCGGGCGAGAACACGAGGTTGCTGAATGCGACCGGGGTCAGATTTGCGGGTGGCCTGCCGCCGAGGGATCCGGCTGGAAATGCCCTGATACTCGCCGGTGTGCCTCCGGGTGCGGCAAATCTCGCGGGCTCGAGGACCATCAGTATCGGTAACTCCGGCCCCTCGGTGGTCATTACGGCGGATCGTCTGCTGGTGAGCTCGGGTGGCACGGTGGCGCTGCGATTTTCCACGAGTGAGGAAGTGGTGGGATTCGGGGTGGAGGATGTGGGGGTGGAGAGCGGAGTGTTGAGTGGATTTAGTGGGAGTGGGCGGGAGTACAGCGCGGTGTACACGCCGGTGGCTGGGGTGAAGGGAGAGGGGCGGGTGTGGGTGGAGGCGAACCGGTTTACGGACCGTGCGGGGAACGGGAACCTGGCCGGGGAACTGCGATTGGCGAACGAGGTGAAGTACGCGTGGGCGGTGGTGGCGGGAGGACTGGGTCGTGACGAGGGGAGGGTGGTGGGAGTGGACGAGGTGGGGAACGTGACAGTGGCGGGGACGTTCAGCGGGACGGCGGACTTTGATCCGGGAGTGGGGGTGCAGAATATAACCTCGTCGGGAGGGCGGGACGTGTTCGTGCAGAAGCTGGACGCGCGGGGCGGGGTGCTATGGACCAGAACCTTCGGCGGGCCGGGGGAGGAAGAAGTAAGAGGAATGGCGCAGGACGCCGCGGGGAACGTGTACCTGGCGGGATCGTTCTTCGGGGAGGTGGACTTCGACCCAGGTTTGGGCGTGCGCAAACTGGGTGCGAGCGGGGAGTCGGATCTGTACGTGACGAAGCTAAGTGGCGCCGGGGAACTGGTCTGGGCGCACGCGCTGGGAGGAGCGACGCACGAGCAGGCGACCGGGCTGGCGGTGGGTGCGGCCGGGGAGGTGTACCTGACGGGCTTCTTCAGCGGGGAACTGGACGTGGATCCAGGCCCGGGCCAATCGAAGGTGACGGCCGCCCCGGGGCAGACGGACTCGTTTGTGGCGAAGTTCGATGCCGGCGGGCAGCTGGGGTGGGCGAAGGGGCTGGGCGTGCCGTCCGGCCACGCGGCGCTGGTGGCGGTGGGAGCCGGGACGGACGCGGCCGGCGGCCTGTACATTTTGGGAGCGGCGCTGCCGGCGTCGGCGACGTTTGACCGCGCTGCGGGAGTGGGCGGCCTGACGGTGCAGGCGGGGATGGAAGTGATCCTGTACAAGCTGGATGCGCAGGGAGGCAATGGGTGGAGCCGGCGCTGGAGCGGGACGGCGGGAGTGCTGGGCCGGGCCTTGGCGGTGGGATCTGGCTCGATCCTAGTGGCCGGCAATTACCGTGGGGAGATGGACGGGGATCCTGGGGTGGGGGAGCGGTTGTTGGGATCGGAAGGCGGGGTGGAGGGTTTTG
>VHCI01000122.1 GCA_016871775.1 Verrucomicrobiota bacterium
CAGTGCCGCGCGCTGACGTTGACCAGCAGCGGATTCGGCGCTTGGGCCTGCCGCGGCAGCGCCCGCCCGAGCCGCTGGTACAGGGACCGCCGCACGAGATGCTCGATCTCGACTTGGTGGGGAAGCGGTGGAGGGAGGGACATGGCGGCAGCTGGAGGGCTTCGACCACAAAAGGAGCCAGAAATGCCAAAATCTGTCAAGGTTGCAGTTGCAAATCGTCTCAAAATCTACCAAATGATTTCAGCGAAGATGTCACCCGAGGAGCGTAAAGCAAAGATCGAGACCTACCTGCAGAAGGTGGAATTCGCTTCGCTGGAGGAACTTGCCCACCATGTAGGGGCCTCCGTGTCGACGATTCGGCGGGACGTGGCGGGTCTGGAAGGCGGGAAGCGGGTGCGCCGGACGCACGGTGGCGCCAGATCCTTGCAACCGGCCAAGAGCGACGAGTTCGTCTTCAACGTCCGGGATACCCACCAGGTGGCGGAGAAGGACGCGATCGGGCAGGCCTGTGCGGCGCTGATCGAACCGGGGCAGAATGTGATCATCGACAGCGGCACCACCTGCTTCCACGTGGCGCAGCAGCTGGGGGACAAGGTGGCCCAGATCATCACCAACTCGCTGCCGGTCGCGAACCACTTCTCGGGCTCAACCCGGCACGAGGTGCACCTGTCCGGCGGAGTGATCTACCCGCGGCTCGGCACGCTGGTTGGCCCGCACGCGGTGGAGACGTTCGCGCGGATGCACGCCGACGTCGCGGTGCTCAGCGGCAGCGGCATCTCCCCGGAGGGGATTTACAACTCTCACGCGCTCATCGTCGAGATCCAGCGCGCGATGATGCGCGGCGCCGCCAAGGTAATCTTCTGCCTGGACCACGGGAAGTTCGGCCGCCGCTCCACCTTCTTTCTCTGCGACTTCACCGGGGTCGACGTGATCGTGACTGACACCGGCGCGCCTCCGGACTTGGTGGCCGAATTACGCGCCAAAGGCCTCGAGGTCATCGTGGCGTCGACCGGCACCCGGGCGACGGCCTGATCAGAGCTCGACGTTGTCGATCAGTCGCACCTCGTCGATCCATACCGCGAGGGCCAGCAGGCTTCGCCCAGGCACAACCTCGCGCAACGCCTCCAGGCTGTGGGGGTCGACGAGCGAGACGTAGACCACCCGCAGCCGGCGCTTTTGCCCCAGCAGATGGATGACCTCCGCGATGATCCGGTCCGGAATCCGGACGCCCTGCGCGACCATCTCTTGCGCGCGGCGCAGCGCTGCGGACACCGCCGCCGCCTCCTGCCGTTGGCCGGGCGTCAGGTCCTTGCTCCGCACGGTCCAGGGCAGGCCATCCGCGTCCCGCACCGTAGGCACCACCACCAGCTCGACGTTGAGGCAGAGGTCGTGGTTGAGCTTGCGCAGGACCGCCACCTGCTGGGCGTCGCGCTGGCCGAGCATGAGCCGCTCGGGCCGCACCAATTGGAGCAGCTTGAGGGTGACCGTGGCCACGCCGCGGAAGTGATGGGGACGCGAGATCCCGCAGAGGGGGCGGCTGACCGCATCCTCGGCGACCAAGGTCGAAAACCCCCGGGGCAGCAGGTCCTCGGTCGCGGGGAGGAACATCAGGTCCGCGCCGGCCGCGCGGCTGAACTCAGCGTCGAACTCCGGAGTGCGCGGGTAGCGGGCGACCGGCTCACTCGGACCAAAGGCGAGCGGGTTGACGAAGACGGAGACGACCACGGCGTCGCCCCGCTCCCGCGCCGCCGCGATCAGCGCCCCGTGGCCCGCGTGGAGCGCCCCGCTGGTGGGCACGAGGGCGACGGTCCGCCCGGCGCGGCGCAGGTCCGCGACGGCGGCGGGCAACTCAGCGGTGGCGGTAATCCGCTGCATGGAAGGCGCGGGCACGATGGGCGCCCGCCGGGTCCGGAGGCAATCCCGGACGCGCGCCGAACGCGGACTTGAATTCGCCCGGGCCGCCGCGTTTGCTCCGTCGCTTCCGCCCGCACCCATGATCCGCATCAACGAGAACTACACCAAGCTCAAGGCCTCCTACCTCTTCAGCGACATCGCCAAGCGGGTCAGCGCCCACGTCGCGGCCCATCCCGACCAGCCGGTGATCCGCCTCGGCATCGGCGACGTCACCGAGCCACTGCCGGCGGCGTGCGTCGCGGCGCTGCACGTGGCGACCGACGAGATGGCGCGGCGCGAGACCTTCAAGGGCTACGGGCCGGAGCAGGGGTACGCGTTCCTGCGCGAGGCGGTGGCGCAACACGACTACGCGGCACGCGGCTGCGCGATCGAGGCCGACGAGATCTTCATCTCCGACGGCTCAAAATGCGACTGCGGCAACCTGCAGGAGATCTTCGCGACCGACATCCGCCTCGCGATCCCCGACCCCGTTTACCCGGTGTACGTCGACACCAACGTAATGGCAGGGCGAACCGGCGGGAACGTCGACGGCCGCTACTCCGGGGTCACCTACCTCGACAGCACGCCGGCCAACGGCTACGTGCCCGCCTTGCCCGCGGGCGCGGCCGACCTGATCTACCTCTGCTTCCCCAACAACCCCACCGGGGCGGTGGCGACCCGGGAGCAGCTCACAGCGTGGGTCGAGTACGCGCGCCGCCACCGGGCCGTGATTCTGTTCGACAGCGCCTACGAGGCCTACATTCGCGACCCGCGCATCCCGCACTCGATCTACGAAATCCCGGGCGCGCGCGAGGTGGCGATCGAGTTCCGCAGCTTCTCCAAAACCGCCGGCTTCACCGGCACGCGCTGCGCGTACACCGTGGTACCGAAGCCGGTGCAGGCGTGGGACGCGGCGGGGCGGCCGCACGCCGTGCACGCCCTCTGGAATCGGCGGCACACGACCAAGTTCAACGGCGTCGCCTACCCGATCCAGCGCGCGGCCGCCGCCATCTACACTGGGGAGGGCAAGCGCCAGACCGGCGCCCTGATCGACTTCTACCTCGCGAACGCGCGCCTGATCCGCGAGGCGATGACCGGCCTCGGCTTCACCTGCGTCGGCGGCGACAACGCGCCCTACATCTGGGTGAACACCGGCCGCGACTCGTGGGAGTTCTTCGATCTGCTGCTCCAGCGGGCGCAGGTGGTGTGCACGCCAGGGGCCGGCTTCGGCAAGTGCGGCGAGGGCCACGTGCGGATCAGCGCGTTCAACTCGCGCGCGAACGTCGAGACCGCCCTCACCCGCATCGCCGCTGCGCTGCGCTGAGCCAAGGCGGGAACGCAAAGCCGCTCCCGGGCGGCCGACGCGCCCACTACCGCGTCGCCGGAATCTGCCCCGCGATCTCGGCCGACAGGCCCGCCACCGCGGCGCTCAAGCCCTCCGCCAGCCCGGCCTCGTCGCGTCCGTCCCACGTGAGCCCGGTCGAGCGGAACTCGCCGCCCACCGGCGCCGCTCCGCGCCGCGTAAGTTCCCACGCCGCCCGGAACTCCACCCCGCCGGCGGCCGTGCCCTCGGCGGCCAGCACCCGGACCACCAGCGCCGCCACGTCTGCCTCACCCCCCCGGTGTGCCAGCGTGACGCCGAGCCGCCGCAGATTCTCACCCAACACGCGGGCGAGGCCCTGCTCCAGCGGCTCGCCCCAGCGGGCGGTCTGGCGGAGCGACACCTCGTGGCCGCCCCGGCGCACCACCAGCGCAGGCTGGCGCAGGTAGGCCGGCACCTCGACCGGCCGCAGCGCGACCGTGCCGCGCGCCGGCGCGGCCTCCCCGTTCTCCGCTGCGAGCACGAAAAAGCGCGTCGGATCTGGCTTCGGCGCGGGGAGCAGGGAGCAGCTGGCCCCGGCGGCCGCGGCCACGAGGAGGGCAACCAGAAGAAAGACGCGCGAGTTCATCGGAAAAGTCGCAGGCCCCTCACGGCCGGGGCCGCCCGGAGAGGAGGGCGTTGGGGTTGCGCTCCAGGTAATCGGCCAGCCGCGTAACGGCGGCCGCGGCCTCCTTGAGGCGCCCGAGGGCCTCGCCGAGATCCACCCCGACCCCGGCATTGCCGGCGAAGAAACGGCGTGTTTCCCCGGCAGCCTCACCAAAGGCCTCAAGCGACCGGCGCGCCTCCGCCAGAGTCGCCGCCAGCTCGCGGCCCGTCGGTTCCACCTGCGCGTCGAACCGCGCCACGGCGGCCCGCAGCTCGGCGACCGCCGCGTCGAGGCTGGCAAGGGTGCGCCGCAATTCCGGCGAGGTTGCGAGCGCCTCCACCGCGGCGCCGGTCGTGCGCCATTGGTCAACCAGCCCCTTGACGTCGATGCCCGCCACTTGCCGCCGCGTCTGCGCGGCGAGCGCCTTCAACTCCTCGGACAGCCCGGCGAAATCGACCCGCTTTACCTTCGCGAGGATCTCGGAGGCGCTCGCCTGGAACGCCGAGATCGCCGAGGGCAGCGCCGGCACCACCACGTAACGCGGATCCTTCGCCGCCGGGTCCGCGGGGAAGTCCGCCGGGTTAACAAGGTCGAGCTCGACGTACAGCAGCCCTGTCGCCAGCCCGAGCACCCCGAGCTGCGCGCGCAGACCGCGGTCCACCAGCCG
This sequence comes from Verrucomicrobiota bacterium, assembly GCA_016871775.1. Lineage (GTDB taxonomy): Bacteria > Verrucomicrobiota > Verrucomicrobiia > Opitutales > Opitutaceae > ER46. The sequence continues at coordinate 4,528 of VHCI01000122.1, forward strand.
CTGCAACGCGCCGGGCTGGCCGAGGTCCATCCCCGCGCCGTCCACGGGTGTTACCGCGTCCTTGTGGATCTCGCACACCACCGCGACCACCGAGCGGCCGCTCAACGGCTCGTAGCGGAGGTTCAGGTCCACCACGCGCCCCACGCGCACGCCGCGGAGCTTCACCGGCGAGCCAAGGTCGAGACCGTGGATGGACTCGTCGAAGAAGACCGTGAAGCGCGGCGGCTTGGACAGGAAGCTGATGCCGCCGAAGGAGACGAGCGAAAGGAACAGCAACGCTAGCCCACCGATCACGAAGGCTCCGACGACGGCTGGGCTGACCTTGGTCTTCACGCGGGAGTCAAGCTGGGCGATCGGGCGGCGGAAGGACAGCCTGAACCGGCTAGGCCGGCGCCGTCCGGGTTAGGAACGCCCGCACCCGCGGATCCGGCGACTTCAGCAGGGCGGCGGGCGCGCCCGCGGCGATGATCCCCTGCTCCTCCCGCGCCAGCATCACCGCGCGGTCGGCGAGGGCGAACATTGAGGCCAGCTCGTGCGAGACCACCACGATGGTGGTGCCGAAGGTGTCGCGGACCTGGCGGATGAGGTCGTCAAGGCTGCGGGATGTTACGGGATCGAGGCCCGCGGACGGCTCGTCGAAGAACACGACCGCGGGGTCAAGCGCGAGGGCCCGCGCAAGCCCGGCGCGCTTGCGCATCCCGCCGCTGATCTCGGCGGGGTAGTAGTCCTCGAAGCCTTCAAGCCCGACCTGGGCCAGCTTGAGCGCGGCGAGTTCCCCCCGCTCCCGGCGGCTGAGCGGCGTGTACTCCTCGAGCGGCAGGGCGACGTTCTCGCGCAGGGTAAGCGACGACCACAGCGCCCCTCCTTGGAAGAGCACCCCGAACGTGCGCAGCAGCTCGCGCCGTCCGGCGGCATCGGCCGCGGTGAAGGGCCGGCCGTGGAAACTCACCCTCCCGCGCCGCGGCTCGTGGAGCCCGATCAGGTGCCGCAGCAGGGTGCTCTTGCCGCAGCCGGAGCCGCCGATGACGAAGAAAATCTCCCCCGGCGCCACGGAGAAGGTGACGTCGCGGAGCACCAGCTTCCCCTCATAGCCGCAGTCGAGCGTCTCCGCGGCGATCGCGGGGGTCTCCCCAGGGGGCAGGCGGGCGGGCGCGTCCATCGGCGTCAGATCCCAAGCACGTTGAACAGCACCGCGAACAGGGCGTCTGCGATCACCAGCAGCAGCAGGGCCGTTACCACCGCCGAGGTGGTGGCGCGGCCGACGCCGTCGGCGCTGCGCTCGGCCTGCAGCCCCCGAAGGCAGCCGGACAGCCCGACGATCACCCCGAACGCAGCCGCCTTGATCACCCCGGAGGCGACGTCCGAGAGGTCGATGATCGTCAGCATCTCCACCCAAAAGGCTGCCGGGGGGATCGCGAGCAGCGAGTAGGCGACCAACAGTCCTCCGAGGATGCCGAGGGCGTTCGCGTAAAGCGCCAGCACCGGCATCATCACCGCGAGCGCAAGCAGGCGTGGCAGGACGAGGAACTGCACCGGCGGGATACCCAGCGTGGCGAGGGCGTCGATCTCCTCGTTCGCCTTCATGTTGCCCAGCGTCGCGGCGTAGGCGGCGCCGGTGCGCCCCGCGAGGACCACCGCGGTCATCACCGCGCCCATTTCCCGCACCATCGAGAGGCCGACCAGATCCGCGATCCAGATGTCACCGCCGAACTGGCGCAGCACGATCGCACCGGTGTAGGCGAGGGTCACTCCGACAAGAAAGCTGATCAGGCTGACGATCGGCAGGGCCATCGCGCCGCACTGCTGCATCTCCGCGGCGCAGTCCGCCCAGCGGAAACGCCGCGGGCTTCGCGCGAGGCGCACCGCGCTGAGGGCGCATTCGCCCACGAAGTCCAGGATCGCCCGCGCCTGCACCCCGACCTCGCGCGTCGCAAGCCCCACCGCGGTCAGCAGGCTGTCGGCGCGGTCCTGCGGCGCGCCCGCGGCCTGCACCGCCTCCAGTTGCGCGAGGAGGTCGCGCAGCCGCGGCGGCAGGGCCGCGGCGTCGCAGGGCACGCCGGCTGCGCGGCAAACGCGGCGGACGCCCGCGAGGAAGAACGGCAGCGAGCTGTCCCAGCGCCCGAGGTCGGCCGCGCGGAGCACCACTCCGGTCGCGCCGGCCGGCGGTCCCGGCCACGCGGGCGGGGCCCCGGTGACGCTCCAGCCGCCGCCCACCGTGACCACGCAAACGCCCCGCTCCGCTTCGGTCCGCACGGCGGCGGCGGGGATGGCGGGGGCGTCCGGCATAGCGCGAGTCCACCGGCGCCGGCCGCGCACGCCAACCCCATTTTGCGGGCCGGCGAGGTTTTGCCTCGTTTCCGCCCCGGGGGCCCGCACGCTCCCGCGACCGCGATGCCCCCTTACGACACCCTGCTGCTCGACCTGGACGGCACTCTGGTGGACGCGTTCACCACGATCCACCGCTCCTATTGCCACGTGCTGCCCCAACTCGGGCGGCCGGCCCCCACCTTGGCCCAGGTACGGGCGGCGGTCGGGGGCGGGCTGGAGCGGGCGATGGGACACTTCCTGCCGCCGGAACTCGTGGCGGAGGGCGTGCGGCTCCACGTCGCCTACACCGACTCGATTTTGCTCGAGGACGTCCGCCTGCTCCCTGGCGCGCGGGAGCTGCTGGAGGCGCAACACGCGCGCGGGGTGGCGCTCGCGGCGTTCACCAACAAGCGCGGCGAGCACTCGCGGCGCATCTGCGCCCACCTCGGGGTGACGCCGTTCCTGCGCGGCGTGTTTGGCGCAGGCGACACGCCCTGGCTCAAGCCGCGGCCGGAGTTCGCGGCCTACGTCCTCGGCAAGCTCGGGGCGCAGGCAGACCGCACGCTGCTCATCGGAGACTCGCCCTTCGATATCGCGGCCGCCCACGCGGGCGGCTTCGCCTGCTGGGCCGTCTGCACCGGCACCCACGGCGCCGCGGAACTCACGGCGGCCGGCGCGGACCGGGTCCTGCCCGGACTGTCCGAGGTGCAGGCGGCCCTCGCCACCCCCTGAGCCGGGGGTAGTTTCGCCTTTTCCCCGCGCCGCGCCGGCTCATCCTTACCCGCACCCCGCCAAATGAAGCTGACGCTCCTCGATTGGTCGATCATCCTCGTCTACCTCGCTGGCTGCCTCGCCGCCGGGCTGTGGATGCGGCGCTTCGTGCGCGGCGTGCAGGACTTCGCGGTGGCCGGGCGCGAGATGGACGTGAACCTCGGCATCGCCTCCCTGGCGGCGACGGAGCTCGGGCTTGTCACCATAATGTACACGGCCCAGCTGGGCTACGAGAAGGGCTTCGCGGGGGCGGCGATCGGCGTGATTATGTGGCTGGTGATGTGGTTCGTGGGCCGCACCGGGTTTGTGATCGGCCCGCTGCGCGCCTCGGGGGTCATGACCATCCCGGAGCTGTTCGAACGGCGCTTCAGCCCGCGCGTCCGCTGGCTGGCCGGGCTGTTCGTGGTTCTCGGCGGCCTGCTCAATATGGGCATCTTCCTCCGCCTCGGGGGTGAGTTCCTCGTCCACGCCATCGGCCTGCCGCCGGGCGCACTCGAATGGACGATGACCGCGCTGCTCGGGCTGGTGCTCCTCTACACCGCGCTCGGCGGGATGCTCTCCGTGCTGGTCACCGATTACCTGCAGTTCCTCGTTATGGGGGTGGGCATCGTGGTCACCTCGGTGCTCGTGCTGGTGCAGGTCGGCTGGACGCCGCTCACCGCGGGACTCGAGGCGGCCTGGGGCGCCGGGCAGCTGAAGGGGCACCCTTACAACCCGGTCCACGAGTCCTCCTTCGGCTGGGGCTACCTGCTCTGGCAGTTCGTCTTCCAGCTCGCGGCGGTGACGACGTGGCAGACTCAGATCAGCCGCGTGCTCTCGGCCCGCAACGCGGACACCGCGCAGGCGATGTACCGGCGCACGGCCTTCTACTTTGTCGGCCGCTTCCTGCTCCCCGGGCTCTGGGGCGCGGCCGCCTGCGTGTGGTTCGCGGCGCAGGGGGGGTTGCCGGAGGGGCTGACGAGCCTGACCGCAATGCCGCACTTCCTCGGGGTGGTGCTGCCGGCCGGTCTGATCGGGCTGGTGGTGGCCGCGATGCTGGCGGCCGAGATGTCGACCGACAGCGGCTACATGCTGACCTGGGCGACCGTGATCTACAACGACCTGGTCGCCCCGTGCCTCAAGCGGCCGATCTCCCCGCCCGCACAACTGCGTCTCACGCGCGCGCTGGTGGTGGCGATCGCCGTTTTCCTGCTGTTTTATGGTCTCTGGTATGAGCTGCCGGGCAACGCCTGGGACTACCTAGCCGTCACCGGCAACATCTACCTCGCCAGCGTCTTCACGCTCCTCGTCGCCGGGCTCTACTGGCCGCGCGCCAACGCCACCGGTGCGGTCGCAGCGCTGGTGCTCGGAGCCGTGGGTCCCATCGCTTTCCTCGTCCTCGGCCAGCGCCTAGCCATCGCGCCCGAGGTCGCCGGCGCCTCTTCCTTCACGCTCGCGGCCCTCGGGATGGTCGCGGGTTCTTTCCTCTCGCCCGCCCGACCCCTCCGCCAATGACCACCGTCCTCGTCGCCGTCTGGGGCCTCCTGCTGGCCGCGTCCCTCGCGTGGTACGGCTTCCTCGTGTTCCACGTCGGCTGGAAGGCCGGGCGCGAGATCCGCGATCTCACCGCGACCCTCGGGGCCGCGGACCGCCCACCGCCGGAACGGCGCTGATCCCGCGCCGGCCGCCGTCCCGCCGTGCCCTCCCCGCCCGCCACGCTCAGCGGCGTCATCGAGCGCATCGTCTTCCTCAACGAGGAGAACCATTACACGATCGCGGAACTGCGCCCCGAGGTCGCCTCCGGCGCTGGCCGCGCCCGACCCCCGCTGGTCACGGTCGTCGGCCCGCTCCCGGGGGTCGAGTGCGGGGAGACGCTCCATCTCAGCGGCGAATGGGTCCGCCACGCCCAGCACGGGGACCAGTTCAAGGTCGCCACCTTCCGGAGCGAGCTGCCCTCCAGCGTCCACGGCATCCGCCGCTACCTCGGCAGCGGCCTCGTCCCCGGCATCGGCAAAGTCTACGCCAACAAGATCGTCGACGCCTTCGGCACCGACACGCTGCGCGTCCTCAGCGAGGAATCCGCCCGCCTCCGCGACGTCCCCGGCATCGGCCGCAAGCGCGCCACCGCCATCAAGGACGCTTGGGACGCCAAGCGTACCGAACGCGACCTGTACATCTTCCTCCAGACCTACGGCGTCACGCCCGTTCAATGCGTGAAGCTGGTGCGGCAGTTCGGAGCGGATGCCCGGCGCGTCCTGTCGGCCGAACCTTACCGTGCCGCCCGAGAGATCGAGGGGATCGGCTTCCGCACCGCCGACCGCATCGCGATCAACCTCGGCTTCGCCAACGACGCCCCCCCGCGTCTCGACGCCGGCATCCTCTACGCCCTCGAGACCCTGCAGGAGGAGGGCCACACCGCGTTCCGCGCCGCTGAACTCGCCGAGCACGCCGCCGCGCTGCTTGAGACCCCTACCGCCCGCGTCGGCGAACGCATCGAGGCCCTCGTCGCCGCCCGCGCTCTGGTCCGCCACGACCCGCCCGGCGACGCC
>VHCI01000123.1 GCA_016871775.1 Verrucomicrobiota bacterium
GCGCTCCGCGCTTGGCCCCGCCCACAATGAACGCCGCGCCCGCGCCCGGGCCCGGGCCGCTACCCTACACCGACACCAAGCCCCAGGGCTCGGCGGACTTCTACCTCGCGATCAACGCGACCTTCCGCTTCCTCCTACGGCGCTTCGGCCGCGAGGGCTGGATCCGCTACCTCGCCGACCTCGGCCGCGACTACTACGCCCCAGTGAACGCCCGTTGGCGGGAAGGCGGCCTGCCCGCGGTGGCGGCCTACTGGCGCGCGTTCTGGGCCGCCGAGCCCGGCGGGGAAGTCGAGGTCGTCGCCGCAGCCGACCGGGTGGAGTTGCACGTCAAGGTCTGCCCCCTCATCCGCCACCTGCGCGCGCAGGGCCGCTCGCCGGTGGCCGAGTTCTGCCAGCACTGCTACCACCTCGGCCAGGCCCGCGCCGCCGCGGCCGGACTCGCCCTGCGCCTGCAGGGCGGCGACGGCGCCTGCGTCCACCTCTACGCCCCGGCGGCCGCCGGCCTGCCGCCGCAGGACCTGCGCGCCATCCGGGAGAACGCTCCATGATCGGCTGCTACGACTTCTGCGGACACTACGAGTGGACCTTCGGCTGGCTGGAGCGGGCCGGCGGCCACGCGCTCGTGCGCGCCTACTGGGACGAGGCCATCAATCAGGATTCCCAGGCGCACGCCCGCGACCTCATCACGGCCGAGGGCATCCCGGGTATGCTCAAGTATTGGGGTCACACCCTCGCGGAGGAGTCGCCCGACCTCGGCTTCACGATCTCCCACGGGCCCGACGTGTTCCGCCTCGACTTCCACCAGTGCCCCTCGCGCGGCTTCGTCCTGCGCAACGGCCTGGACCAGTACCGCGACTACTGCGACCACTGCATGGGCTGGATCGGCCCGATGATGCGGACGTGCGGCTACGTCATCGACCACGAGCATAACCACCGCGGCCAGTGCTGGTGGGAAATCCGGCCGGCCGGCACGCCCGGCGGTCATGCGCCCGCCGGTTCCGTCGCTGGTGCGAAGGACGCCCGCCTGCAGCCCGACTGGCCGGGTCCGGCGGCGCGCCTCCACCGCTTCATCAAGGCCACCGACCCCGACACCAAGACCCCCTGACCCCCCGCCGCGATGCACGTGATCAAGGAAGGCGGCCACCGACTGTTCGAGGATGAGGAGGTCCCCGTTGGTTGGACAGCGAATCGGGTAAATTAAGTTAGGAGAGACAAAGGCGCTTGCGTTGCCTTGGCCGGCTCTGAGGACTGGAGCCGAAGAGCTTGCCGCAGGAGTCGGCCCGGGGTCGGACGGATGGTTTGGGGCGTCATTGGTTGATGGCAAGCCGGATGGGCTTGCGATAGACATCGAGGGCCGTGCGGGGATGCTCGTTGCCGGAGGCGCTGTGCGGGCGCCGCTCATTGTAGAACCGGAAGAACGCGTTTAGCTTGGTGTGAGCCTCGATCTGGGAGCAGTAGCTCTTCACCTAGACCTCCTCGTACTTCACGATGCGCCAGAGGCGCTCGATGAAGACGTTGTCGAGGGCCCGACCCCGCGCCACCATATGTGGCCGAGTTCACGGGTCAGGACGGACTGGGCGCTCAGGTTGGTCTCCAGCACCTTGTCCCAATTCTCTTCGGGGTGTTCCGCGGCCGGCTGGCGCAGGATGGTGCCGGCGTTGTTGACCAGGATGTCAATCGGCGGGCACTCTGCCTGCACGGCCGCGATGAACGCGTACAACGCCGGGCGGTCGGAGAAGTCGCAGGCGTAGCCCCTGAACCGGCGGCCGCGCGCCCGGACCGCCGCCGCCACGCTCCCACCTCACCGCCTACATCTCCGAGGACGACGGGGCCACGTGGAAGGGCGGGCTGTTGCTCGACGATCGGCTGGTGGTCTCGTACCCGGACGGGGATCAGGCCGCGGACGGTACGATCTTCGTGGTCTACGACCATAACCGGGAGGGGGACCGGGAAATCCTGATGGCCCGGTTCACGGAGGAGGACGTGCTCGCGCGGCAACCCGTGAGCCCCGGGGCAAGATTCCGTCTGCTGGTCAACCGCGCGACGGGCCCGCGCGACTAGGCCGCCCGGATCGCCGACGGGCCGCTCCGAACCGCGGCATAACCCGATGACCACACCTAGTCACCAGGCTCACCCGGCCAGGTGTTCGAGCCGCGAGCGAAGGGCCTCCGGGGCGGGCGCGTAGGCGCTCTCCGCGTCGTGGTCCGCCTTCCGGGCGAACACCTCCGGCAGCCGCTCCACCGCCTCCTTCTTCCACTGGCTCACCTGCACCGGGTGCACCTCGTGCCGCGACGCGATCGCGTGCACCGGCTCGATGCCCTTGAGGGCCTCAAGACCTACCTTGGCTTTCAGATCGGGACTGTGCTGACGTCGTTTCTTCGACATAGGGATCGTTCTTCTGACTTTGGGTTAACGATCCGACCTGTCCAACTTCCGGGGACCGCCTCACTTGGAAGCGTTGCCGACCTTGGTTCAGCTTGGCGTCCTGATCTGGTTGGCGGTGCGTCGTGCCGCGGCGGATCGGCGCGCCGGGACACGCGTTCAGGGCGCGAAGCGGAAGGCGTAGAGATCCGCGTCGCGCAGGACGAAGCGGAGCCGCACGGGCCGGCCGGCGAGGGCGGACACATCGCTGCCGGCTTTCCAGTGGAGGGTGCGTTCGATCGCGTCGCCGAAGGCGGGATCGGATTCCTCCAGCGTGAAGCCCGGGAGGGGGCGGCCGTCGGCGTCCTGCAACTCGGCGCGAAGGTCGCCGGCGGCGGAAGTGGCGAAGTTCACGGTTAGGCTGCGTCCGGTGAAGGTGATCGACCGGGTGACCAGTTCGCCGCCGCTCATCGGGGCGTTGATGGAGACGAAGCCGTCGAGCCGCAGCGTGTAGCGGCGGACCTCGCTGCTGCGGCCGGTCCAGTAGCTCTCGGTGGCGTAGAGGGAGAGCTCGTTGGGCGCGCCCTCCCAAGCGGACTTCGTCTCGACGAGGTGCCACGCGATGTACTGCTGGCCGTAGTTCCAGGTGCCGGGGCGCTCGATCCCGGGCCGGAGAAAGGACTCATTCCAGCGCTTGAAGCGCACGCCGTCGCGGCTGGCCATCAGCAGGCCGTCCGTCATCGCGGTGCCGTAGCGCTTGGAGGCGCCGGAGCGCCACTCGCGGTGCTCCCGTTCCGGGAGGGCGTTTAGCGATGGGGACCAGGAACGTTCGACGTAGCGTGCGGGGAAGCCAAGCAGAAGGTGGGGTGCGCGGTGGTAGGGCTTGATCTGGTTGGTATAAAGGTGCTCGCCGGGAGAATCCACGTAGGTGAGATCGCGCTGGTCTTCCCATTTGAGGAAATCCCGAGAGGTGGCCGTGCGGATTGCGCGAAAGCCGGCCGGTTTCCACTGCTTCTCGTCGGTGGTGCCGCCGGTGAAGTAGCGCCAGTAGGCGCGGTAGACGCCCCGCGCGCCGTCCCAAAAGGCGAGATTCTGGGAGTCGAAGGCCCCGTCCGTGATCACCGGCTGGTCGGACATCGGGGTCCACCGGATACCATCGAGGGATTTGAGCGCGAGCAGGCCGCGGCGACCCTCGGAGCGCACGATCGCCTTGTAGCGGGCGTCGGCGGGGGCGGCCGGATTTTCGTCCTTGAACACCGCGGGGTGGCCGCCGTCGGGGTGCACCGCGCCCAGTTTTCCGACGCCGATGACGATGTTGTTCGCGGTGGAGCCTTCGAAGGCGTGCAGGCCGAGCGAGGGCTTGCGCCAACGGATGCCGTCGTCGCTTTCCGCGTATGCGCACCAGAGCGGGTGCTCCTTGGTGTTCACCTTGCCCGGGGTGACGGTGAGCTGCCACGCCTTGTAATACATCCGGTAGCGGTCGCCGTCCTGGAAGACGCTGTGGTAGCCGCTGCCGCTGCCCTCCCACGGGGCGTCGTGCACGAGGACGAGTTCCCGCGGTTCGGGGTGGTGGAGGCGGGACCGGGCCCCGCCGGAGAGGCGGGCGATTAGCGCGTCATCGACGAAAAGCTCGCGGCGGGTGCCGAGAGCGACCGGGGAATCGGCGGCTGCGGCGGCTCCGACGGCGAGCAGTCCGGCGAGGCGGAGGCAGCGGGCGGGGATCATCGAGTCTGGGGCGGAGGAACTAGAATTCACCTTTCACGCCGAGGATCGCGCTTTGGCCCCACTCGGTGACGCGGGAGGTGCGGATGTCTTCGGGTGTGGTGGGCGCGTATTGTTTCTGGATGATGACGTAGCCGCCGGGGGCGTTGAAGTCCCCCAGCGACGCGTAGAGGCCCAGCCGCTTGGTGAGGCTGTACTCGACGCTCAGGGTGTGGCGCCGGAGTGCACCCTGCCACAGGTAGGTGCCGGGCGGGGTGGTGGCGCCAGCCGCGACCGCCGAGCGCTTTGTCTCCTTGCCCTCGGTACTGGAGAATTTCACCGCATAGCGCGCCCGGGTGAAGTTGAGGCCCCAGCTCAGCGTCTGCGGATTGAAACCGGTGAAATCGGCGGTCGTCGAGCCGCTCAGGCGGGAGCGGGTAAGGTTGACGAACACCTGCGCGCCACGCGCCCAAGCCGGGAGGAAGGAAAGCGCCTGCCGGTAGGTGAACTCGAGACCGCGAACGCGCGCGTCGCCGCCGTTGGCGCGGGTCACCAAGTCGTAGCTGATCGCGTCGCCCGCAGCGGGGAAGACGCCGTACTGCTCGAGCAGCTCGGGCGTGGCGGGAAAGCTGGTCGCGGTGAAGAAGTTCCGCAGGTCCTTCTGGAAGACGCCGACGGAGCCGAACCCGCCGCGGATCAGATAGGACTCGAGCGAGAGGTCATAGTTGTCGGCGATCCAGGGCTGGAGGCGCGAGTTGACCACGGTGATGGTCTGGCGGCTGGAGGCCTCGGTGATGGCGGAGTAGCTCGCGCCGGGGATGATGAAGGGCAGGTTGGGCCGGCCGATGGTACGCGCGTAGCCGAGGCGCATCACGAGGTCTTCCTGCAGGTTGTAGCTGGCGTTAAGGCTGGGGAACCAGTCGGCGTAGCCGGAGCTCAGGCGCGCGCCGCGTTCGGTGAAGACCAGACGGGCCACCGCGAGCGGGTCGGTGGAGACGGGGATGAAGCGCCCGGCGGCGTCGCGCGCGAGCGTACCGTTGGCGTTGCGGACGAACTGGGCCGCGGGGTTAACGAGCGGGCCCTGGCCATCGTCGTCCGTCTTCTCGTAGCGCACGCCGCCGACCAGCCAGAGCCGGTTGTTCAGCAGCCGGGAGTCGGCGCGGAAATACCAGGCCGAGATGGTCTCCTGGAGGCGCTTGGAATTGTTGACGCGGGTCTGGTGCGCGGCCGCTTCGTTGAGCACGAAGTAATCCGGCCTGCTCCGCGCGAGTTGGAAGAGCTTGCCGGGGCTGACCCACTGCACCGGTTGGCCCAGCAGCGGACCCAGCGTCGCGGAATACTCCGTGTCGATCAGGTCGTAGGCGCCGGCAAGCCGTTCGGCCGGCGTCGCGGTCGGGCGGAAATTATAATTTCTCTGCCAGTTGTAGAGCTTCTGGGTCTCGCGCAGCACCGAGCCGCCGGTCTGGACGAAGACCGGCACGCCGACGCGGAACTCCCGGCGCAGATCGAGCCGGGCCTGCGCCTTGTCCACCTGGTTGCCGCGCTCCTCCGAGGTCGCGCCGGTGACCGAATAGAGCCGGCCGTCGTGGGGGGAGATGGTTTTGCCGGCGCGGTCGCGTACGGTGAGCGCGGTCGGGAAAAGCCCGGCCGCGCGGGTGGCGCGCCCGTCGTGGCCCTCGCCGCGGATCACCAGGTTGGGGATCGTGACCGTCGCGTTGGCGAAGTAACCGATGTGGTAGTCGGGCATGAAGTAGAAGCCCGAGTAAGAGTAGCTGCCGCTGGCGTCGATCCGCCACGTGTCGCCGAGGTGGGTGTACTTCAGCAGGGAGTGCGTGGTGTGGCTTACCAGGTTCTGCCACCCGTACTGCTGGAAGAGGGACCCGTTGCCCGCCGCCGCGCCCTCGGTGAAGGAGGCGCCGCCAGTCGCGCCCGCGCCGTAGGTGATGTTCAGCCCGTTGTTACCCTGGTCGGCATCGCGCATCCGGTAGGAGACGGTCGCCTTGAACAGGTTGCGGTCCCCGATCTTCCAGTCCACGCCAAGCAGCCCGGAGCGCACGGTCACGATCTGCACCTGCGAGTTGCGCAGGACGCAGACGCTGGCGATGCCTTGGACTAGGTTCCAGATCATCTGGCCGTCGGCGGGGTTCGTGTTGTAATTGAGCTTGTTGGCGGCCGAGAGCGAGACCGAGAAGGACTTGTTCACCGGCAGCGTGTATCCGAATTCAAAGGACGGGCGGACGGACGGGGCGTCCATCGAGGGGTGGGGGCCCTTCCGGCTGGAGAGGCCCAGCCCGTATTGCGGGTCAAAGGCGGTGAACACGTTGTAGTTGAACCGCGGCCTTGTGCGCTCGAATCCGCTGCGGGTCGTGATGTTGATCGAGCCGCCCAGGCCGTTGGCCGCGAGGTCGGGCGTCGGCACCTTGGTGACCTCGACGGTCGCGATGTTGCTCGTCGGCACCGCCAGCAGGCTGACCGCGCGGGTGTTACCGGTAAAGGCCCCGGAGAGTTCGACGCCGTCCATGGTGACGCCCGAGGTGTCGGAGGGGAGGCCGCGCAGCGACGCGTCCGTGCCAGCGCGGCCGGAGTAGACGATGGAGACGCCCGGGATGAATCGCAGGAAGTCGGCCACGTTGTCGTCGCTGCCCGCGGGGTACTCGTCGCGCGCGACCACATTCTTGATGTTCGGCGACTGGCGCTGCTGGTTGAGGGCCAGCGCCTGCGCGCTCTGCTCGCGCTGCTCCAACACCTCGAAACGCTGCAGGGCGACGACGTCTCCGCCGCCGAGCGTGAAGTCGAGGTTGGCGCCGCGGCCCGGTTCGAGGCGGACCGTCGAAGTGCGCGGCTCAAGCCCGACGTAGCTGGCGGTCACCCGCCACTCGCCGGCGGGCAAGCCCGCGAGCCGGAACAGGCCGCCGGGACCGGTCAGAGCGTCGCGGCCGGCGCCTTCGACGGTGATCCGAACGTTGGCGAGGGTGGCGCCGGTCGCGGCGTGGGATACGCGACCCTCGAGAAGACCAGCGGGCGCACTCTGGGAGAAAAGTGCCGGCGGAATTGCACAGAGCAACGCGAGCACGAAGAAGCAGGCACGGGACGTGCAGGGACGGTAACAGTTCATGGGGGAGCGCCTGCGGCGTGTTCGGGGTGGACCAGGCTCTTTTAAGCAGTGGTACTCGCGCCCACTTGGCGCAAGTCGGAAATTCGGAAACGGGTACCGGCGCCTTGCGCCGGCGATGTCCTCGGATCCGGTTTCTCTAGGCGAGCGCGAAGATCCGGTTCGAGGCCGGCAATGAGATGATCCTTGAGTAATGGTGCACGGTGGCGACCTCCCGGTCGCCTTCGAGGATCGGCGTCGGAGCCTCGATCACGAAGTCGGCGAACTGCGGCGCGTTGAACGCGAGGAAGGCGAGACTCAGGCACGCGATCTCGGGCTCATGCCGCCGGCTCAGGTCGGGAAAGGCTACGGGTCCGGTGTCCACCTGATACATTCTCCTCGGCCGACTGATGTTCATCGTCTTGCACGGGCATTCGATGATCGCGATGAGGCCCGTCGCTGGGTCGCGAATCTCCGTCGTAGTCACAATCGGAACCCCGGCCGCCGTCGCTTCGCTGATCTTCTCCCAAGTGTCCAGTTCCGTGCAACGCGCAGCCGCCGGCGTGTGCAGCACCGGGCGATCACCCCACATCTCGTCCATCCGCTTAATCGAGCGGTAACGGTCCGCACGGCGGTTGTGATGCCTCCGGAATACGAGCACCTTACCCTCTCCGAACACCGGCAGGAAATCGTAATTGTCCCGGTGGAAGAGGTCCTTTTCAGCAAACGTGTGTTCGCTTTTGCAGGAAGCGCCTTGGTGATAGACCGTCCGAGTGCGCCGCTGCGGGTCGATGATGATGGTGCGGCTCTCGATCCACATCCGCACGGAGTTGAATTCCGCCGTGTTGCACAGGAACGAACGTCCGTAATCAAGGCACGGCTCCGTGCCGTCGCCGCCGCCGGCCGTCACCGCCTCCTTCGCGCTTACGCCGGCCAGCGCCAAACCCGAGGAGGCCAGCAGGCCCGACCGGATGAAGGTGCGCCGTGAAGGGGATGCTGGCGCCGGGAGGTCGCGAGGCGTTTCCGATCTGGGGGGGACTGCCTTGAGGTGCGGGATTGAATTGATCATCCCTTCCTATGTCCGCGGTCTTCAGTTTTGTCAGGTCAATCCTGCGATCCAGCGCAGGCGCGCCGCAATCCGCCCGCGACGATCACGGAGGCGGGGAAGGAGAACCGAGCGCAAGGAATCGTCCCGCGTGAGCCCGGTCCCGGGGCTTGGCCGGATCCAAAGCCTTGCGGGCTGGTCGGCGCGGTTCATTCGCCGCTCGATCCCGTTGTGACGAATAACGGTGGGGACGTTTGAGCCCGCGTGGCTCGGCCGCGCCTTCGTTTCCCCGCGTGACGGGTGGTTCGGCCGGAGTCAGTCGGCCCGCAGCGCCGACATCTCGATCCGCCGGATACGCAATCGGTTCAATCCACCCACCTTGCTGTCGCCCGCGCAGTATCCGAGCAGCACGGCGTCACCGGTAAAGTGGATCGCCGTGTAGCAATACCAGCCGTCGGGGTCCTCCTCGAGGCGGGTACGCGCGGGCCATGTCCGCCCGCCGTCCTTGGAGATCGCCGCCACCAGCGGGCTGCGCTTGCCCTTGGGGAAGGGAAACCGGCCGGAGTGATCGTTGTAGATCACCAGGAGGTCGGCGGAGCCCGGAAGGCGTTTGATGCTGGCGGGAGAAAGCGGGGACTCCACCGCGGTGGGGACGGGGGCGCTCCAGGTTTTTCCAGCGTCCCGCGAAGCGAATCCGTATTGGGCTCCCTGGTCGGTGCGCGCCCAGCCGAGCAACGTCCGGTCCGCCAGCTCCACGACACCGGGCTCCTGGAAGCCGCTCCGGCTCACGACCGGCATCCCCCACCACGTGTCGGCCTCTCGCCAAGAGAGCCCCTCGTCGTCGGAGAGGTACCAAAGAGCGATCGCGCGCGAGTCGAACGAACGGCTGCTCGACGGATCGGTCTGGCGGGCGCGGTGAAAACCCACCGGGGCCACGAGGCGGCCCGAGGCGAGTTGCACAACCCGGTCGTTGTTGAGCACGAAATAACCTGGCGCGGAAACCATCAGGACCGGACTGCTCCAGGTCCGGCCCTCGTCGACCGAAGTCCGCATCCACGGCCGGCAGTCCAACCAGCTGTTCTTGCGCAGGTAGAAGAGGGCCAGTTTTCCCGAGGCTAGCCTAAGCAGAGAGACGCTCATCACGTTGGCGCCGCCCTCGTTGTCGATCACGACGCGAGGCTTCGACCACGTCCGGCCCTCGTCGCCTGACTCGATTCCCACGATGCGCGCGGGATGGTGGTCTGACGCGCCGCCGTAAAATTGGGTGTAGCAGAACCAGATTCTCCCGTCCGCGAGCGTGGCGAAAGCACCCTCCGAATTGCGCGGGTTTTCCGGACTCGGATTGATGTCGAGGACGGGAACGCCGCCCCGGAGTTGCGACGCGAGCCCCGCCGCGGCGCACGCGAGGATCACGAGACGCGCGGTGAAGGCGCGCCGAAACTCAGGCTTCGATTTGTTCATCGTTTCCTCCATGGGGTCGTCGTTCTTTCGTCGGTCAGGAACGTGCAGGCTGGCCGTTTTGCAAGGGAAACGTTTCTGGAAGGAAACTGGATTTTCAGGAATTTGGATTGGGGCGGGGTTTAGCCGCGAGGCAAGCGGAACATCGCCGTTGCAGGGGTGCTTTTCCGAGCGCGTCACCCTGGATCGTGGCCAACGTCTGTGCGCGGGTCGCGGATCCGGCGAAGTTCGACGCCCGCGCGATCGACGTGGATTTCGCCTCGATCGAGAAGGCGGTATGAGGGACCTAAAACCCGTAAACGCGTCAGAAGAGCAATCCCGTGTCCAAGGCTGAAGGTCGCCACTGGCGAAGCCGTGTTAGTCATCGAGCCCTTGATCAGC
>VHCI01000124.1 GCA_016871775.1 Verrucomicrobiota bacterium
GGGCGGCTTCGCCCCGACCCAAGCCGACCTCAGCGGCACCTGGGAGGTGGCCCTGCGCAGCGAGCAACTGGCCGCCCTGCTCGCGGGCTTCGGGCTCCCCGAGGTCGCCGCTACCGGCGACGGGAAATTCTCCGCACGCCCCGACGGCACCGCCGGCGCCACGACCGGGCGCCTCCAAGCCACGGTCTCGCGGCTCGATCAGATTTCCCCCAGCCTCGCCGCCATCGGTTCGATTCAGGTGGCCGCCAACTTCGACGTGGGGCTGCAGGATCACGCGGCGCAGCTGAAGGCCTTCGACGTGGACGTCAGCGAGGCCGGCGGCCGACGTTTCGCCCGGTTACAGCTCACCCAGCCCGCAACCTACCGCCTCGCGGAGCGCCAACTGTCCCTCGCCCACCCGCAGGCCGAGGCTGCCCGGCTCGTGCTGGACGCGGTCCCGCTCGCCTGGGCGCAGCCGCTCGTCCAGCCCTTTCAGATCGCGCAAGGCGCACTCTCGCTCGAACTCGCCGCCGTCGCCGAGCCCGACGGCAGCCGGATCCGCGTGCAGAGCCCCGCCCCGCTTGTGCTCAGAAACCTGATCCTCCGCGAGGCTGGCGGGCGCCCGCTGGTCGAGGGCCTGACGGTCTCCGCGCGTCCCACCGTCGATTACTCCCCCGAGCAACTGCGCACCTCGCTCGAGGAATTCAGCGCCCGCCTGACTGCGGGTGACACGGTGCAGGGCGAACTCCGGGCGGAAACGCGCCCGCTGACCGGCAAGCCCGCGACGACGTTGCAGGCCAACCTCCACGCCAAGGTGACGACGCTGCTGCGTCCCTTTCTCGCCTTCGATCCAGGCGCCATCGAGGCCAACGTGAGCCTTGAGGGCCGCCACGAGGGGGATGCCCTGACCGTGTCCCGCGCGGATGCCGGGGTGACGCGCGCCGGCGGCGCCCCGCTGGCCCGATTGGCGCTGCTGCAACCCCTGCGGGGTGATCTGCGGGCGGGCGCGTTCGCCGCGGACAATACCGCCAAGCCCGCCCTGCGGGTGCAGTTGGGGGAGATCCCCCTCGCTTGGGCCGGAACCTACGTTCCCGACAGCCAGCTTACCGGCAACCTCAGCGGCGCCACCCTTACCGCGGCTTGGACGTCCGATGGGGCCGCCACCTTGCACACCGCCTCCCCCATCGGCCTCCGCGGGGTCAGCATCGCCCTCGGCGGGCAACCGCAGGTGAGCAACCTAGACCTCAGCCTCGACGCCACCGCCGTGCGGCGCGGGCAGTCGCTCGGGTTAACGGTGCGCCGGTTCGAGGCGCGCCAAGGCGAGGAGGCCCTGCTGCTGGTCGAGGCCGAGGGTGAACTCACCCCGGGGCCCAAGCCGGCGGGCAAGGTCAAGGGAACCGTGCAGGCCGAGGCGCTTCTGTTCCGCCAACCGGCACTCACCGCCCTCGTGCCGGTCGCGCAGGGCCGCATCCGCACCACCTTCGCCACCACCTTCAAGGTCGGCGACGCCCTCGCGGCCAAGCTCTCGCTCACGACCAAGGGCCTCGGGGTCCTCGGCCAGCCTGCCCTGGGTGATGCCTCGCTCTCGCTGACCGCGCAGGCTAAGGCGGATGGCTCCGCCACGTTCTCGCTCCCGCTGACCATCACCGCCGGCGGCCGCCAATCCGATCTCGCGCTGGAGGGCTCCGTCGGTGCGGTGGCCAAGGATCAGCCCCGCACCTTCAACCTCCGGGCGACGAGCTCGAATCTGGTAATCGACGACCTGCAGGGCTTCGCCGCCCTCGCATCCGCCTCACCCTCCTCCACCTCCACTCCCCCCGCGGCGAAGCCCTCAGCCAACCGCCCCGCGGCCCCGGCCGCCTCCAACTCCCGGGCCCAGTCCGCCACGTCCGCGAAGGCCCCCACGCCGGCGGCCGTCACGCCCGACCGCGCCCCCCCTTGGCGCGGCCTGCAGGGGCGGCTCGAAGTCGACCTGAAGCGGGTCTTGTACGGCCGCGACTACACCGGCCGCGGGCTCCGCGGGACCGCGACCCTCACGCCCTCGCGCTTCGCCTTGGATTCGTTGCAGGGGAGTTTCCGGGAGCAGCCGTTCAACCTGGGGGCCGCCCTCACCTTCACCCCGGGGCAGACGCAACCCTACGCGCTGACAGGCCAGGTCGACATCACCGGGTTCGCCGTCGGCGAGGTGCTGCGAGCCGCAAATCCCGGGGAAAAGCCACTGCTCGAAAGCACGGTGAAGGTCGCCGCCAAGCTCTCCGGGCGCGGCGCAACGGTCCCCGACACCGTGACGCGCGCCTTCGGGCAATTCGAGGTCTCCGGCGGCCCAGGAGTCTTGCGCGCCCTCGGCAAGAAAGGCCAGACGGTCGGCGCCGCCTCGACCCTGCTGGGCGTGGCCGGCGCCCTCGCCGGGTCCGGCAACACCCTCGCGCTCGGTCAGCTCGGCCGGGAATTGGAGGAAATGCAATTCGACCGCTTCACTCTGAAGGTGGAGCGGGACGCGGCGCTGAACTTCCGCGCGACCACGATCGAGTTCCTCTCGCCCTCCAAGCGCCTAACCGGCCGCGGCGCGATGACCTACCGCGAGGGCACCCCCTTTGACGCCTGGCCCCTGGAGCTGGAGTTCCGCCTCGCCGGCAAGGACTATATGGCCCGGCTGCTGAACGAGGCGCGGGTGCTCTCCGGCGAGCAGGATGACCAAGGCTACTTCCCGATGGCGGTGCCCTTCAAGGTGAACGGCACCCTCGCGCGCATGAACAACTCCCTGTGGAAGGTGCTGGCCGGCTCCGCCGCCCGCGCCGGGCTGGAAAGCCTGCTCGGTCGTTAGGACGGACGTGGCCCCGCGCCGGCGAGGCAGCCTTGCCACAGGGCTTCCTCTCCGCGGTGACCCGCCACCCGCAGCCCCGCGGCGATGGCGGCCTCAGCCGGCTCTTCGACGAGGTGCCGCGGATCACCCGGCCATTCGGGCCGCACCCGGCGCACCAGCGCCCAGCACGCCCACGCTCGCCACCGGCGCTGCTCGCGCCGGGGCTCGTTCATCCGGTCTGCATAATGCTGGAAGTGCACCCTTGGGTTGCCGATGAACACCCCCGGCGGTACCCGCCCCACCATCCACGCGGTCGCCGCGTACGGGAGCGGATAGTCCCGCAGCACGGGTTCATCCCCCCGCAGGTCCGCGCCAAACGCGCGGTCGAGGCACAGTAACGCTCGCGCCGCGAGGCCGCGTTCCCACAGGCAGTGGCCGTACTCTAGGCAGTCCCGGTAAAATACCTCCCCGCGCCCGGCTTCCCGGTGCCGGTGTAGGCTCCGCCAATCCAGTTCCGGCCGCGCGGCGGGCAAGTGGGGGCAGGAGGGCAGCGCGGGAACCATCCCGCCAGTTGGTCCCGGCGCGCCGGGGCGTCAATCCCGAGGCGGGCGCGGCCAAGGGTTTGGCTTGGCGCCCGCTCAGGTTTGCCCGAAAAACCCGGCGCTGAACGCTCCGTCCACCGCTTCCGCCACCCCGCCCTCGCCGCCGCTCGCGCACGAGGTCGCCGGCTGGCGCCGCGCCGTCCTCTGGCCCGCCGGCCTGCTCCTGCAGCTCTGGGGCCGCTCCCTGCGTTTCGAGGTCACGCCCGAGGACTTCGCCCGCTACACCAAGCGCGACGAACCGGTCGCTATCGTGCTCTGGCACAACCGGCTCTTCCTCGCCGCCGAGATCGTCCGCCGCTTCCGCACCGGCCGGCCCGCCTACGCCCTCGTCAGCGCCAGCCAGGACGGGGCCTGGCTCTCCGCGTTCTTCCACCTGGTCGGGATGCGCACGGTCCGCGGCTCCAGCAGCCGCCTCGGCCGCGAGGCCGCCACCGCCCTCGTCGACACGCTGCGCGCCGGCCAAGACGTCGGGATCACGCCCGACGGCCCCCGCGGCCCTCTCTACGAGTTCAAGCCGGGCGCCCTGATCGTGGCGCGCCGCACCCACGCCCCGCTGCTCCTGGTCGGGGCGGAATTCGCGGCCGCGTGGCGCCTGCGCAGCTGGGACCGCTTCCGCGTGCCCCGGCCCTTTTCCCGCGTGCGGATGCGGTGCGAGATCATCCCGGCGGCCGCCTTGGCCGACCGGGACGAGGCGCTGCTCCAGGTCCGGGCCCGCTTGCTCGCGCTGAACCCGGATCAGCAGGAATGAGCGGCCCGGATCAGGGGAACGCTGGGGTGATGTTTACCACCCCGCCGCTCGCCACCGCGTAATCGGGACCGTTGTTCCAGGTGAGGTCGTTGACCAGCACCTTGAACGTGTACCCGCGGGCGGACTCCCCGAGGTTCAGGCGCCACAGGTCCGCGGCGATGCACTCCATCGGCACGCCCTGGTCCCAGCTCAGCCCAGGACCCTCCCCGCGCAGGTGTAGGGCGTTGCCGAAACCGATGTTGATGCGCGCGGTGATCGTGGTAACCACCGGCCGCCGGGCCGCCGCCGGCACGGGCGTCGGGGCGGGAACGGGCGCTGGCGCCGCCAACGCAGCCACGGGTCGGGCCGGCGCCGGCGCCGCAGAGGGAGCGGAGGCCGGCGTCACGGCCGGCTTCGCGGCCAGGACCGGCTTGACCGCCGGGGCCTTGCGCTTCGGGGGAGCCTTCTTCGCCGGCGCCTTGGCGGCGGGGGCAGGCACGGGTTTCGTCGCTGGGGCGGGCGACACCTTGGACTTGGCAGTGCTTTTCTTCATTGGTGTCGTTGAAACGTCCCCCGCCGGGCTGGCGGAAGGTACGATCCAAACCATAGCAAGAGCGGGGCCAACTGGCCAGTCGCCTTTTGGGCTGTCACCTGGATGTGACGCGCCCTCCCGCCCTCCCCCGCCGGACGTACCGGCGCGGAGCCGACCCCATCAAAGGCCGCGGCAGACCGAGTCGACCGCTTCCTCGAACACGGCGACCGACTCGCGCAGGCAGTCCTCGTCGATGCTCAGCGGAGGCGAGATCTTCACACACTCGCCGCCCACGCCCACCGGGGCGAACATCAGCAACCCGCGGTGCATGCAGGCCACGTTGATCCGCGTCGCCAGGTCCGGATCCGGGGTGCGCGTGCCCGGCTTGACCACCTGGATGCCCGCCACAAGCCCCAGCCCCGTGCAGCAACCGAGCACCGCCGGGTATTTGCGCTGGATGCGGTGCAGCTCCGGATTGAACCACGCGCCCAACCGGGCCGCCCGCTCCACCAGCCGCTCGTCCTCGATCACCTGCAGGTTGGCGATCGCCGCCGTCACTGCGAGGGGCGAGGCCGAGTGGGTCGAGGTCATCGAACCCGGCGCGTACAGGTCCATGATGTCGCACCGGCCGATCACCGCCGCCAGCGGCAGCGAGGAGGAGATCCCCTTGCCGCAGGCGATCAGGTCGGGGGTCACGCCGTAATGCTCAAAGCAGAACATCTTGCCGGTGCGGCCGAAGCCCGCCTGCACCTCGTCCATCACCAGCACGATGTCGTGCTGGCGGCACCAAGCCTCGAGCTTGCGCGCGTACTCGACCGGCAGGAAGTCCGGGCCGACGCCCTGGTAGCTCTCGGTCATCACGCCGGCGATCCGGTCCGGGGTCACACCGCGCTGCGCGAGGCTGGAGAGGAACAGGTCGAAGGAGGTGTCCGGGTTCTTGTAGCCATCGGGGAACGGCACCTGGAAGAACTGGGGGCAGCACGAGCCGAGCCAGCGCTTGCCCTTGGCCATCCCGCCCGCGAGCTGGGCGCCCATCGTCCGGCCGTGGAAGGCGTTCTGGAAGGAGACGATGATCGACTTGGCCGGACCGTGCTTCTCCAGCGCGTAGGTCTTGGCCAGCTTGATGCAGTTCTCGGTCGCCTCGCTGCCCGTCGAGAGCAGGAAGACGGTCGCCCGCTCCAGCTGCGGCGCGAGGGCGCTCAGCATCCCGGTCAGCCGCGCCCGGCCCTCGTGCGGGAACACGTAGGTCGCCAGCAGCGGCCGCTCCACCGCCTCCTTCAGGGCCGCCACGATCCGCGGATGCCCGTGGCCGGCGTTGGTCACGAGCACGCCCGAAGACCAGTCGATCCAGCGGTTTCCCCAGCGGTCGGCGATGGTCGCGCCCTCCGCATGGTGCCAGACGACCGGCGGCTGGCCGGACATCGACCGCGGCTCGCTACGGCGCAGCTCGTCGAAGAGCGGCAACGACTCCGGCACCGGCAGCGCGGTCCGGATGGTCCGCCAGCGCGTCTGCACGGGCGGCACGGAAACGGGGGTGAGGTTATATTCAGCCATGATGATTAGCTCCGGAGACGCACGTGCGGATGCTCGCCGTGCACGATGTCGCACCAGTCGCCGTCCGCGAGGATGGAAAGGCGCGCCGCCTCCACCACCAGCTCGTTGTCGGCGGAATTCGCGGGCGTCGCCAACAGGCCCGCCCGGTCGATCTCCTGGATGATCGCGCGCCGGCGTTCTAGTGCCGCCGCCGGGTCGAGGCCGGCGGTCTCCCCTTCCAGCCGCCGCATCGCCTCCAGATGGGCGGCCACGGACTCGAAGCCGTAGCCGGCCGGGCGATACCCCGGCCCCGTCCACGGCACCAGCCGGTAAAAGTCGGGGCTGCAGTAATTGTAGCGCGAGCCGCCGCAGCCGATGTTGTCCAAGTACGAGTGGCGCACGCCCCGGTCCTGGTCGTTGTGCTGGATCATCCCGCCCCGGTCCTGGCCCTCACAGTACATCAGCAGGCCCTGGTCGTTGCTCCCCGCCGCATCGTCGGGGTAGCCGAGGCCGTCGATCACCGACAGGATGGCTCCGTTCTCGTAGCGGACGCGCCCGTTGGCCCACATATAACCTTCGTTGCCGTTGGGAAAACGGCCCTTCACCCCGCTCACGGAGACACCCACCGGGCGCAGGCCGGTGATGAACTGCACCAGGTCGAAGTAGTGGCAACCCACGTACACAAACGGGTCGGTCTGGTCAGTCGTGAACCAGTTCTGGAAATTGGACCGCCGGTAATAGTAAGGCTCGATCATCCGGGCCTCGCCGATGCGGAACTCCCCGAAGTGCCCCAAGCCATACTGCCGCCGCGCCATCAGCGCGCGCGTGTCGAGGCGCTTGTGGTACTCGACGCCCACGAACAGGCCCCGCGCGCGCGCTTCGCGCTCGATCTCCACGGCCTGCGCGTGCTGCAGCACCAGCGGCTTAACGCACAGCACGTGCTGCTCCCGCCGCAGCGACTCCATCACCATTTCGAAATGCAGCTGGTCCGGAGTCGCGATGATCACCGCCTGCCGCGGCCGCGCCTCCGCCAGCAGTCGGCGGTACAGGTCCGGCTGCCGCTCGGTCCCCGGCGCCCGCACATCCGGGTACGCCTCGAACTCCTGGCCCGGGAACGCCGCCTGCAGATCCGCCCCCTCCTTCAGCGCCCGGATGCGCGCCGAGCTCTGCGCGCAGACCCGGATCCGGGCGACCGCGCCGAGGCGCTGCAGGTGGTAGACCGAGGGGAGGATCAGATCATAGGTGATCATCCCCCCGCCGATGATCAGGACGTCGAGGGCAGGTTTGAGCGGCATATCAGAGGGGAAAGCACGAGGGGAGGGACGCGGGAGGCGAGCGGGAAGGGTTTCAGGCGGATTCCCGCACCACCAGTTCACCCGGGAGCAGGACCTGCGGCGCGGTCCCGGCGCGCGCCAAGCCGGCCCCCGCCACCCAAGCGAAGGCGGTCTGGGCCAACTCCGCCACGGGTTGACGAATGGTGGTCAAGGCCGGAGTTAGCGCTTCCGCCAACGGCAGGTCATCAAATCCGGTCACCGACATTCCACCCGGAACCGTGAGCCCGGCCTCCCGCAAGGCCCGCAACACGCCGATCGCGATCGCGTCACCCGCGGCCAGCAAGGCCTGCGGCCGCTCGCCGCCGCGGTCCAGCAACTCACGGGTGCCCTGCAATCCCGCCGCCGACCCCGACTCGGAACGCGAAAGGCCCCACTCTGGCCGCGACAGGAAACCCAGCGCCGCCGCCTGCTGATCAAACATACGCCGTCGTTCCTGGTGCGCCGGCAAGGCATCGGCGATGAACCCCACCCGGCGTATCCCGCCGCTGCTCAGGTGGCCCAGGAGCGCCGCGATCCCCCGCGCACTGTCCACCGCCACGGTCGCGTGCGTGGCTCCCGGACTCGTCCCAATGCGCGCCACGGGCAACCCACGGGCCAGGAAAGCCTCGAGCCAGTCCTCCCGCCCGCCGCTGCCCACGATGATCAGCCCGCTGATGCCGTGCTTGACCAGCGGACGCAGCGCGTCCGGATTCTCCCGCCGCTGCTCAAACCCCGTCAGCACCAAGGTGTGGTCTCCCCGGTGCGCCAGCCGCTGGAGCGCGCCGATCAGCGCCCCCAGAAACGGGTCCTCGAAATCGTACACCACCACCCCCAGCGTCCGACTCGACACCCCGCGCAGGATCCGCGCCGTCGCGTTGGGCACGTATCCCAGATCCGCCGCGGTCCGGCGGATCGACGCCACCGTCTTCGCCGCCGCCCCGATCTCCTCCGCCTTCCCCCCCAACACCCGCGAGACCAACGTCACTGACACCCCCAGCCGGGAAGCGATATCCTTTTGGGTGATCGTGGGCGTCACAACCGCGAGAGGTCGCCAGCAGGCCCTCGCTTCGTCAATCTCAAACGTGTGAGATCGGGATTAGCCAAGCTCTCCAAAGTTCAGCGTTGCCCAACCCCAAAGCCATAGGCCGGCTCCCGTCCCTCCCCTTGAAGGGGGTGGGACGATGGACTGAACGCTTCGAGGCGCTAAGTTCCTCCTTCCGTTGCCAAAGCGCGTGAAAGCGGGAGTCGCGATCGCGCCAGCCAGCCAGCCTCTGCTCACTTTCGTTGGACTACGGGGCCCGTTCCAACGGCACCCTCGGGGCCGACTTGACGCACCCTCAACCCGCTTTCCTCGCAGCGTTGGTCGGCGGGCTTTCGGGAGCTTACACCCGCGACGAATTCCTGCTTCGTCTCCTCCTGGTCCCGCAGGCGGAGATAAGCAAACTGATCAGACACCATCCGTGCCAGCGGATCGCCGTCGCCGCGGAGGAGCACGGCTTGGCGGCTCGCCTTGGCGTCAATCACCCTTATCGGCGTGGAGGCAGAAAGCGAAACGACGCCTGCCAGAAGGCTGATAGCCGGCCTCAAGGGCCAGCGTGACCGGCAGAAAACGATGCAGCGAACCGCCTTGAGCCACGATTCCTCCGAAGACCACGCCATCGGAAGCGAATGCAAATAGCAGATTAATAGCATCCTGCGGAATTATGTCCGCGGACCACTCGATGAACGACTCGACGATTTCGGTCTGCAGCCGACCCGTGCGGATGCCCGGCCTACAACCGGAATTCCTCCCCCTGAGACCCGAGGGTTCGGAGTCTGCCACGCAGACCCGGCCGACGCCGCCCGGCTCCGGGGTGCCCGGCCGGACGCTTACAAAAATCACTCAGAAGAGCCCTCATGAAGTCGCCCCGCCCCCTGCTCGCCACCTTCGAGGGATCGTTCGGCCTCACGTCTCCCCTTGACCGCGCAGAACCCCACCGGCCCGAAAGCCACCGCTGGGCCCCGCCTTGTAAATCTCGATCCGCACCGGGGTCGGAGCCGGAGGCGGCGCGCTGACCGCGGGCTTCCCGGCGGCCGGCGCAGCCGCTAATTCCGTTCTGCTGCGCGGCATCGGCTCGACGCTTGGCCGGCTACCCTTCGGCCTGCGAAACGTCCTCGCGGGACCGGGGCTGGAACCCTACGCCGGGCAGAACCGCGTCGGCGCAAACGACAACTAGTCGGCGGCGACAGCGGAGGCCACGGCGATCGCGACGGCCTCCTCTCGGGTTTCTCAGGGAACCTCGTACACCTCGATGAGCGCCACGCCCGTGGTACCGCCCACGCTGGAGATCTGCGCGGTGTAGGCGCCGGGGGCGAGGTTGATCAGGATCGCGGCATC
>VHCI01000125.1 GCA_016871775.1 Verrucomicrobiota bacterium
GGGCAGCTTGTGCGTCTTGACGTGCGGACGAAGACGGGCCGGACCTCCGGCCAGCGCGATCATCCGCCGGAGGTTTTCCTCAATCCGCGCGGGGAACAGCACCAGCGCCGGGGTCGCCAGCGCGGATTCATCCGCTAGCCGCATCCAGTCCGCGTCGGTGCTCATCGCAGCTCGAAGAGGGCCTCAACCTCGACCGCGATGTTCCCGGGCAGCGGCCCCATTCCCACCGCGCTGCGCGCGCCAATGCCGTGCTCGGGGCCGAAGACCTCGGCGAAGAGTTCGCTGCACCCGTTGATGACCTGCGGATGCTCGAGAAAGGCGGGGCCGGAGTTCACCATCCCGAGCATCTTCACCAGCCGCGCCACCCGGTCGAGCGAGCCAAGCTCCGCGCGCAGAGTCGCTAGGATCGCCAAACCGCACTGCCGCGCCGCGGCGCGTCCCTGCGCCAAATCCAAGTCAACGCCCACCCGGCCGCGGACCATCGAGCCGTCCGTCCGGACCGGTCCGTGGCCGGACACGTAGGCGAGGCCGTGGGTGATCACGAGCGGAAGGTAGACGGCCACCGGACGCGGGGCGGGAGGCAGGACCAGCGCAAGGCGGGCAAGGTTGGCTTCCGGGGTCATCGGGGAAAGCGCCGCCTGACCAGGTGGCCGGCGGAACGCCGGCCACCTTTTGGCCTCCAAGCCCCCGGCGCGCAAGCCGCGGCTGTCCCAGCTTTGCCGTTGCCTCCACCGGGCCACCCTCATGCATTTCCAGCGTGCGTTCCCTTCCGCCGCTTCCCGCCCTGCGCCGGCTCGCCACCCTGCTGGTGACCACGGCCAGCGCCGCCGCCGCCCCGGAAACGGCATCCTTCCAGGTCGGAGGCCACATCTTCACCGTACCGGCCGGGTTCACGGTCGAGCGCGTGGCCGGGCCCCCGGTCGTCAACCGCCCCATCTCCCTCGCGTTCGACCCGGCGGGCGCCCTCTACGCGACGGATTCCTCGGGCCTGAGTGAGCGCGCGCCGAAACAGCTGGAGGAAAAGCCGCACCGGATCGTGCGCCTCGTGGACGCCGATGGCGACGGGCGGTTCGAGGGCAGCACGGTGTACGCGGAGCGCGTGATGTTTCCGCAGGGCGCCCTGTTCCACGAGGGATCGCTTTACGTGGCCGCCCCGCCGCACATCTGGAAGTTCACCGACGCGGACGGCGACGGCGTGGCCGAGCGCCGCGAGGTCTGGTGGGATGGCGGCACGCTCACCGGCTGCGCCAACGACGTGCACGGACCTTACCTTGGGCCCGACGGCTGGTTCTACTGGACCAAGGGCGCCTTCGCGGAACAGCGCCACACGCTGGGGGATGGCCGGCCCTTCGTCACCCGCGCCGCGCACATCTACCGCGCCCGCCCGGACGGCCGTGGTTTCGAGCCGGTGATGACTGGCGGGATGGACAACCCGGTCGGCGTGACCTTCGGCCCGGCGGGGGAGCGCTTCCTGTCCGGCACCTTCTTCCAACTGCCCGCGGCGGGGAAGCGCGACGGCCTGATCCACGCCCTGCTCGGCGGGGTCTACGGCAAGGAGAACGCCGCCTCCACCGGCCATCCCCGCACCGGCGAACTGATGCCGATAATGACCCATATGGGCGCCGCGGCCCCCTGCGGCTCGGCCACCCTGCGCGGCGACTCCCTCGGCGCGGGCTTCAGCGGCAACCTGCTCGTCTGCTACTTCAACCTCCGCAAGGTCGTCCGCCACGAGCTGATCCCCGACGGGGCGACGTTCCGGACGCGCGACACGGATTTCCTCACCTCGGACCAGCCCGACTTCCGGCCAACCGATGTGCTCGAGGACGCCGACGGCAGCGTGCTCGTGGTCGACACGGGCGGATGGTACAAGATCTGTTGCCCGACCTCCCAACTGGCCAAGCCGGACGTGCTCGGCGGGATTTACCGCATCCGCCGGACCGGCACGTCGCCGGTCGCCGATCCCCGCGGGCGGCAGCTCCTCTGGGCGCAACTCGATGCCGCCGGGCTCACCCGCCTGCTGGCCGACGTGCGGCCCGAGGTGGTGGAGCAGGCGCAGGCGCGGCTGGGCCTCCGCGGCGAGTCCGCCGTGCCCGCGGTGAGCGCCGTCGCCAGCGGAGCACGGGAGGCGCGCGTCCGGATCAATGCCCTGTGGACCCTCGCCCGGATCGACGGCGCAGCGGCGCGGGCCGCGACTCGGGCGGCCCTGACCGACCCTGATGCCGGCGTCCTGCGCGTGGCCTTGCACGGCGTGAGCCTCTGGCGCGACGCCGCGGCGCTGGAGGCGCTCCTTCCCCTCCTGCAACACGCCGACGCGGCGGTCGTGCGGGCGGCCGCCGAGGCCCTTGGGCGGACTGGTCGCGCGGAGGCGGTGGCCCCCCTACTCGCGGCGGCCGGAAGACTCCCTGAAGGTCCCGTAGACTCAGCGGGTTCACCCGCGGAGTCCGCGCTCCGGACGCTCGACCACACCGTCATTCACGCGCTGATCGAGCTCGGCCAGCCCGCGCCCTTGCTGGCGTTCCTGAAGACCCCCGCGCCCCCGGCGGCGTTGCGCGCCGCGCTGGTGGCCGCCGACCAGCTCGCCGGCAGCCCGCTGCAACCCGGGGACGTGCTGCCGTGGTTGCGCTCCGGCGGCACGCCGCTGCCGCAGACGGCCGGCTGGATCGTCGCGCAGCGCCCGGCCTGGGGGGACGCCCTGGCAGTCTTCTTCCGTGAACGGCTCCAGGCGCCCCCTGCCGAAGCGGCGGAACGTACGGCGCTGCAGGCCCAGCTCACCTCGCTCGCTTCCTCTCCCGCGGTGCAGCAGGCGCTGGCGAGAGCCCTGACCGACGGCCCCCCGGTCGGACGAGCGCTCGCGGCGGATATCCTCGCGCGCGCTTCGCTCCGGGAGGCGCCTGCGACGTGGCTCGAGGCGCTCGCCCAGCGGATTCCGGCAGCGACGGCACCGGAACTTCCCGCGCTGGTGCAGGCCGCGCGCGCGCAGCGCCTGCCCAAAGGTGGCCACGCGGGCTTGGTGAACGCGCTCAGCCGCGTCGGCGCGGACCCCATGGTCCCGGCCGCGCAGCGCCTCCAAGCGTTGGCCGCCGCCGCCGCCCACGCGGGGAGCCCCGAACCGGCCGTTCTGGATTTTCTGTTGGCCCATCTCGCGGCGAACCATCCGCTCGCGGTCCGGCAGGCCGCAGCTGAGACCCTTGCCCGCGCTCGTCTTAACCCGGCGCAGCAGCTGCGGCTTGCCGACGCCTTGGCGACCGCTGGCGCGATGGAGATTCCCCGGCTACTCCCCGCCTTCGAGCGCGCGCCAAGCAACGAACTTGGGCGCCGGCTGCTGGCCGGCCTCGCCGCCGCCCCCGCCCGCGCCAGCCTGCGGCCCGGCCAGCTACGGCCGGTGCTGAGCAAGTACCCCCCGGAAGTACGTCAGGAGGCCGAGCCGTTGCTCTCGAGCCTGGATTCCGACATCGCGCGTCAGAACGCTCGGGTCGATGCGGTCGCCGCTGGCTTGGCTCAGGGCGACGTTCGACGCGGCCAAGCGGTGTTCAACAGCCCGCGCACCGCCTGCGTCCTCTGCCACAAGATCGGCTACGGCGGCGGGCTGCTGGGCCCGGACCTGACCGCGATCGGCAAGATCCGCGGCGAACGCGAGCTGCTTGAGGCAGTGATGTACCCCAGCGCGGCCATCGTGCGCGGCTACGAGACCGTCGTCGCCACTATGCACTCCGGCGAAAGCCACTCGGGCATCCTCAAACTGGAGTCCCCTGACGAGCTGATCCTAGCCACCGGACCCGAAAGCGAGCTCCGGCTTGCCCGCGCTCAGGTCACCGACCTTCAGCCGGGGGTCGTCTCGGCGATGCCTCCAGGCATGGACGTCGTCCTGACGCCGCAAGAGCTCGCCGACTTGGTCGCCTTCCTTAAGAGCCGGCTTTAGGTCGACCAAGCTCCCTGCGCAGCGCCGGCTCAAGCCCCGGTTGACCGAAGCGAAACCCCGTGGCCTCGAGCGCCCGCGGGACCGCGCGGGTGCTGGCTAGGAGCGTCTCCTCCGCCATCCGCCCGAAGACAAGGCGCAGCGCGAAGGCCGGAACCGGAAACATCGTTGGACGCCGGATCACGAAGCCGAGGATGCGGGTGAAATCCGCGTTAGTCACCGGACCAGGGGAACAGGTGTTGAGCGGGCCCCGGCAGGCGGGAGTGGCCAAGACGTGGACAAACGCGGCCGCTGCATCCTCGCGGGAGATCCAACTCATCCACTGTTTACCGGCAGCGAGCCGGCCGCCCAGCCCGAGGCGGAAAACGGGCAAGAGCCGGGCCAAGGCCCCGCCCTCGGGACTGAGCACCACGCCGAGCCGCAGGGCGGCCCAGCGCACGCCGGCCGCCTCCACCACCGCGCCGACCTGCTCCCACTCGGCGGTCAGCTCCGCCAGGAAGCCTTCGCCGCGGGAGGCATCCTCACCTACGATCAGGTTGCCGCGATCGCCGTAGAACCCAACCGCGGAGGCGCACGCGAGCACCGCGGGCGGCCGCGGCATCGCTGCGATCGCGCGCGCTAGGGTACGGGTCGGGTCGATCCGGCTGGAGCGCAGCAGCCCCCGACGCGACTCCGTCCAGCGTCCCGCAGCGATGTTCTCGCCGGACAAATTGATCACCCCGGTCGCGCCCGCCAGCGCCGCGGCGGGCACCTCGCCGCGCGCGGGATCCCAAGTGAATTCCCCCGGCGCGGCGGCGGGACGGCGCACGAGCCGGCGCACCTCCCAGCCCTCTGCTCGCAGCCGAGAGGCGAGAGCCCCACCGAGAAGACCGGAAGCTCCAGCAAGCACAACCGTGCGTGCGTGGTTCATCGAGTGGAGGAAGTGCGTTTGGCCGCGCGGCCCGGCGCCGCCGCCTTGCCAAGGCCAAGCTGGGCCTGATCTGCCGAGCGGGGCGCACCTCCACCGCGGCGGATGGCGTCCGCCCGCTGGCGCACCGCCATGCGCTGCGCGGGCGAAAGACGGGCGAGATTCTTCACCTGCAGCGCCATCCGCTGGTTCTGTTTCAGCAGCGGCTCGTGGCGTTGCAGGAAGTCCCAGTAGAGCGTGGTAAACGGGCAGGCGGACTCCCCCGTCGACTCGTCGGGCCGGAAGCGGCAGCCGGCGCACGCGTTGCTCATCCGCTGGATGTACTTCCCGGTGGCCACATAGGGTTTCGAGGCCATCAGCCCTCCGTCGGCGTACTGCGACATCCCGATCGTGTTGGGCGCCTCCACCCACTCGACGGCGTCGACGTAGACCGCGAGGTACCATTCGTGGACCAACCGTGGGCGGACCCCCAGCAGCAAGGCATAGAGGCCCGTGACCATCAGGCGCTGGATGTGATGGGCGTAGCCCAACCGCAGCGTCTGGGCGAGCGCGTCGCGCAGGCAGGCCATCTCCGTCTCCCCCGTCCAATAAAACTTCGGCAACGGCTCCTCGGCGCCGAGCTGGTTGCGGTCGAGGAAACCCGGCATCTCGCGCCAATAAATTCCGCGCACGTACTCGCGCCACCCAAGAATCTGGCGGATAAAGCCCTCCGCCGAGGCCAGGTCCACCCGGCCATCGCGGTGTGCGGCTTCGGCGGCCGCGATCACCTCGCGCGGATCCAGCAGCTTCAGATTCATCGCCGCGGCTAGGCGCGAGTGGTACAGCCAGGGTTCCCCCAGCCAGATCGCGTCTTGGTAACGTCCGAACTGCGGGAGCCGGTGTGCGATGAAGTCATCTAATGCCAGCCGGGCCTCAGCCGGCGTGACCGGCCAGTCGAACGCCGCCAAATCGCCCGGATGGTCGGGAAAGCGCTCCGCCACGAGGCGCAGCACCTCCTGGGTGACGGCGTCGGGAGCGAAGCGACGGGGCGCCCGCAGATCGGGCGGCGGACCGTCGCGCCCGAAACTGCCACGATTGTCGTGGTCGAAATTCCATTGCCCGCCCAGCGGCTCCCCCGAGTCGTCGAGCAAAATGCCTTGGCGGCGGCGCAGCTCCCGGTAAAAAAACTCGAGCCGAAGCTGCTTCCGGCCCGCCGCGTGGGCCGCGAACTCGGCCGTGGAGCAAAGGAAATGGCCGTCCTCGCGCACCTCCAGCGGCACCCCAAGCCCGGATGCCGCGGCCGTCAGCGCTTGCGCGACGCGGTGGTCGCCCGCGGCGGTCATCACCAGCCGCCGGGGCTGGAGCCGGGCTACCGCGCGCCGCAATTCCCCCGCGAGCGTCTGCGTGTTGCCCGAGTCATCAAGCGCGACGTAGTCGACGCGCCAGCCCTCGGCACGGCGGGCGTCGCGGAAGTGGCGCATGGCAGCGAGGAAAAGGGCCGTGCGCGGGCGCGAGCTCCAGACGTGGCGCGATTCCTCCTCGACCTCGGCCATCCAAAGGACATCGCGCGCGCGGTCCGCCCCGGCCAGCGCGGACGCGTCCGCGTTCAGCTGGTCGCCCAGCACGATCAGCATCCGCTCCACCGGGGACACTGGGCCACGCTCCTTCCGCGCGCTCATTCGCGCACCACGACCTCTCCGCCGCGCAGGGCCCGGAACGCGTCGAGCGCCGCCTGCCGCGCCTGCGCGTGATCGACGATAGGACGGGGATAGTTACCCTTTGGGCCCAGCGTCACCCCCGCCCGGGCCAGGACCTCCGGCGGCGCCTCCCACGGCGCGTGGATGGAGGCGGCCGGCACGCGCGCCAGCTCGGGGACCCAACGGCGGACGTAGGCGCCCTCGGGATCAAACTTCTGGCCCTGCAGTACGGGCGCGAACACGCGGAAGTACGGCGCGGCGTCCGCCCCGCATCCAGCGGACCACTGCCAGCCAAGCGTATTGCTCGCGAGGTCGGCGTCGACGAGCGTGTCCCAGAACCACGCGGCGCCCGCGGTCCAGTTGAGGCGCAGGTGCTTCACGAGAAAGGAGGCGGCGATCATCCGGACGCGGTTGTGCATCCAACCGGTGTGCCAGAGCTGGCGCATCCCCGCGTCGACGATGGGGTAGCCGGTTCGGCCTCGGCGCCACGCCTCGAGGCGCGCGTCGCCCGGGTCCTCGGCCCAAGGGAAGTGCTCGAAGTTCTCACGCAGCGGCCGCTCCGGCGTGTGGGGGAAGTGGAAGAGCAGATGGTGGGCGAATTCTCGCCAGCCGACCTCGCTCAGGAAGTGGCGCGCGCCGTTGCCCGGCGGAAACAGACCCGCGGCACGGCCCACATCTTCTACGGCTCGCCAAATCTGCCGGGGCGAGAGTTCGCCGGAATGGAGCCAGGGCGATAGCATCGAGGTGCCGTCCTCGTACGGCAGGTTGCGGCGCTCAGCGTAGGCAGACATCGCGACGTCGATGAACCGACGCAGGCGCCGCGCCGCGCCCGCCTCCCCCGGGGTCCACGTCTCGGCCAGGCCCGCATCCCACCTGATGCGGGGCAGCAGCCCAAGTTCGCCGAAACCGGACGACGGCGGCCACGCCGCGGGACCCGGGATCTGTCGGCCCGCGGTCAGAACGAGGGGCGCGTCGACCGGGAGGGTGAGGCAATGGCGCCAGAAGGGGGTGAAAACCTGGAAGGGACGGCCCTGCTTGTTGGTGATCGTGTGCGGCTCGTGCAACAGCGCGGCATTGCCGCTCCGAACCTCAAGGCCCGCGCGGGTCAGCTCCGCCTTCAGCCGGGTGTCGCGCGCGATCACCGCCGGCTCGTACCGGCGGTTCCAGAAGATCGCCCGCGCGCCGGTGCGCGTCGCCAGTTCGCCGAGGACCTTCCCGGCGTCACCCCGGAAACACACCAGCCGCGAGCCGCGAGCGCGCAGGGACTCGTCGAGGGAGGCTAGCGCGTGATGCAGCCACCAGCGTGCAGCGCCTCCGGCCGCCCACGCGCCCTCACCCGCGTCGTCGAGAACGTAGACCGGCAACACCGCCCCCCCCCGCTCGAGAGCCGCGTGCAAGGCAGGATTGTCCTGCAGGCGCAGGTCTTGGCGGAACCAAAGGATTGAAGGAGAAGAGGCTCTCACGCTGCGTCGAACTCTAGTACGATCAAGTTAGCCCCAGGGACGCCGGATGCGCGCGACCGGGTCACAGAGCGTCCTGATAGAGCCGCTCGTAGGCGGCGACGGCGGTCCGCCAGCTAAAGTCGCGCCGCATTCCGCGCTCCCGTACGCAAGCGAGCCGAGGCGAGTCGGCGAACAGGGCAAGGGCGCGGTGCAGGGCATCAAGCAGGCTAGCCGGGTTGGGTTCGCAGACGAGGCCGGTACCCGCGGCGGGATCCTGGTCGACGTCGATAACCGTGTCCGCGAGCCCGCCGACGCGAGTCA
The DNA here is from genome assembly GCA_016871775.1 of Verrucomicrobiota bacterium. GTDB lineage: Bacteria > Verrucomicrobiota > Verrucomicrobiia > Opitutales > Opitutaceae > ER46. Next base: position 8,263 of record VHCI01000125.1, read on the forward strand.
CTACCGGCACGGTGCCATAGACTTGGGAGTACATCTGGTTGAGGCCGCAGGGTTCGAAGGCGGACGGCATGAGGAAGAAGTCGCTGCCGGCCTCGATCAGGTGGCTCATCTCCTCGTCGAGTGTCGCGGAGCGGAACACCTTGCGCGGCTGATCCCGGGCCAGCTCCCGCAACTCCTCCACGAGCCTTCGGTCGCCCGTGCCAAGCACGATCAAGCGCACGTCATGAGCAACCCAGAACTCCCGATTGGCGAGGATCGCATCGATGCCCTTCTGAGCGGTGAGGCGGGCGACGACGCCGAAGACGGGCACGCGGGGCCCGGCCTCGAAGCCGCAGCGCCGCAGCAGTTCCGCGCGGCACTTCGCCTTCCCTGCGAGGTCGCCGGCGGTATAGCGGGCCGGCAGCAGCGGGTCCGTGGCCGGGTTCCAGACGGCCGTGTCGATGCCGTTGAGCAACCCGACTAGATCCTCCGCGCGCGTCTGCACCACGCCGTCGAGGCCGCAGCCGAACTCCGGCGTCTGGATCTCGCGGGCGTAGCGCGGGCTCACCGTGGTCACGCGGTCCGAGAAGAGGATGCCACCCTTGAGAAGGTTTACCTGCGAATAGTACTCGAGCCCGTCCATCTGGTTGAGCTCGTCCGGGAGGTTGGTGCGACCGAAGACGCGGGCAGGGAACAGGCCCTGATAGGCGATGTTGTGCACCGTGAACACGGTCTTAAGTGCGAGCGTCAACCCGTGGCGGCGCTCGGCCTCGCGCAGCAGCAGGGGAACGAGGGCCGCCTGCCAGTCGTGGGCGTGGACGATATCCGCGCCGAAGTCGCCGAGCCGGAGGGTGTCGACGACCGCCTTGCAAAAGAAGATGAAGCGGTCCGCGTTATCTTCGAAGTCGCGCTCGCCGTTGCCATAGGCGCCTCGCCGGTCGAAGAACTCCTCGCGACACACGAGGTGGATCCGGAGATTCGGCTGCGGCGAGAAGACGCAGACGTCGCCGGCGAGGTAGTCCTGCCCGAGCTCGACCTTGAGCCGCAAAATGCGCTCGGCGCCGCGCGCGGTGGGATGCTCCAGCGCCGCACGGTAGCCGGGTAGAAACACGGAGACCTCATGACCCTGCCGGGCCAGTTCCCCGGCCAGCGCGCCCACCGCATCCGCGAGGCCACCGGTCTTGACATACGGGAACAGCTCGCTCGCCGCGTGGACGATTTTCATCGCTAGAGGGGTAGAAGCCGCATTGCCTCCCGCCAATCCCAAAGCACGGTCCGAGGGCCGGCGGGAGGTCTATGTCGCTCCGCGATCGTCTGCTCAACTTAGTCCGCTCCGCGGGCTTCGCCCCTGCCCGTCCCGCCCAACTTGCCCCCCTGCTCGGCCGACCCCCCGTGCGGCTCGCCCATCTGGCGGAGGCCATCGCCGCGCTGACGCGGACCGGCAAGCTACGCCGCGCCCAAGACGGCCGGCTCCTTCCCGCCGCGCCCGCGTTTGCCGCCCCGCGGGAGGCCCCGC
>VHCI01000126.1 GCA_016871775.1 Verrucomicrobiota bacterium
CGCGCGCCGCGGGTTGATCTGCGCGGCTAGCCGCGGCCATCCTCCGGGCCGCCCCGGAGCTGGCCGCGTTTCTCGGTTAACTCTCCGGCCAACTGGCCGCCGCCAACCGCCAAAGCTGGGCGGGGAGGGCCACTCCACGCTCCGCTGCCTCAACCGCCAGGACTACGAGCACGCGTTGCGCGACCTGCTCTGCGCCCCGGGGCTATCGGTGAAGGAGTGGCTGCTCGAGGACGGCGACGCTCTTCGGTTCAACAAGAGCGGCGAGGCGCTCGACGTCCCGCACGAGGAGCTGGCCCGGCGACCATCCGCCAGCAACTGGAGCAGCTCCGGGCTCAGGAGCGCTGCGCCGGTTGCCACGCGCGGATTGATCCCGCGGGCTTCGCGCTCGAATCGTTCGGCGTCCTCGGTGGCGCGCGCGACCGCTACCGCGCGCGGGGCGCGCCCGGCACCGCCCCGCAGCCGGGACTCGGCCGCGGCGGGCAGGAGTTCGCCTTCCACCTCGCCCTGCCCGTCGACGCGACCGGGGAGTGGCTCGACGGCAGGCGCTTCGCTGCAATCCGGGGATTCAAGCGCGTCCTGCTCCGCGACGAGGACTCGCTGGCGCGCACCCGCACCGGTGGTGCACGGCGTACCTTCGCTGCTGCACGCGGTGGTCCAGAGCCGTCTGTTCCGCCACGAGTAGCCGGGGCGACTGCACGCTGGCTTCCGCCCGTCCCCGGTGTTTGCTTGCCGGGATGAGCACCGCCGGGGCCCTCGCCGAACTCACCCGCCTTGTCCAGCGTGCCCACACCTTGGGTACCGTCGGGGGCCTGCTCGGCTGGGATGAGCAGGTCCACCTGCCTTCGGGGGCGGCGGAGCAGCGGGCGGCCCAGCAGGCGGTGATGGCCGAGGTGATCCACGCCGCGGCCGCCGACCCGCGCGTGGGCGAGTTGCTGGCGCGGCTGGAGGCCCCGGGCGCGGGCCTCGACGCCGACGGGGCGGCGATCGTCCGCCAGGCGCGCCGCGGCCACGATCAGGCGACGCGCCTGCCGGCGGACTTCGTGCGGGCGAAGGCGGAGCAGGAGAGCCGCGCCTTCCACGCGTGGGCGGCCGCCCGGGAGGCGCGCGACTTCGCGGCCTTCGCGCCGGTGCTCGCCCGCAACGTCGATTTCGCGCGCCGCGAGGCCGCCTTCCTCAACCCGGCGGCGCCGGCCTACGACGTGCTTCTAGACAAGTACGATCCCGGGCTGACCGCCGCGGCCGTCGAGCGGCTATTCGGGGAACTCTGCCGCGACCTCGTCCCTCTGATGCGCGCGATCGTGGCCTCGCCGCGCGCTGCGCGGGCTCGCGAGCTGGCGGCCGGGCTCCGTGGCTTTCCCGTGGAGGCTCAGGGCCGGTTCTTGCGCGAGGTCACCTCGCGGCTCGGGTTCGATTACCGCCGCGGCCGGCTTGACGTGTCGCTGCATCCGTTCTGTTCCGGCACCGGGGACGACGTGCGCCTCACGACGCGTTACCGCGAGGATCAGCCCCTGTCCGCGCTGCTGGGTTCGGTGCACGAGGTGGGCCACGGGATGTACGAGCAGGGCCTCCCGGCCGCGCACCTCGGCACCGCGCTGGGCCTGAACGCGGGGATGGCCATTCACGAGTCGCAGAGCCGCCTGTGGGAGAACCAGGTGGCCCGCGGTCCCGGCTTCTGGCGCCACTTTGGCCCGCGCTGGCGGGAGCTTTTCCCGGCGCAGACGGCGGCGCTCTCCGCCGACGACCTCGCGCTGGTGGTCGCACCCGTGACTCCGAGCTTGATCCGGGTCGAGGCGGATGAGGTCACCTACAACCTGCACATCGTCCTCCGCTTCGAATTGGAGCGCCGCCTGTTTAGCGGGGGCCTCGCCGTCGCGGACCTGCCGGAGGCGTGGCGCGCGTTGTCGGTGGAACTGCTCGGGCTCGCGCCCGCCCATGCTGGGGAGGGGGTGCTGCAGGACGTGCATTGGGGCGCCGGCCTGTTCGGTTACTTCCCGAGCTACTGCCTGGGCAATATGATCGCGGCGCAACTCTGGAGCCGGGTGCGCGCGCTGCGGCCGGGGATTGAGGAGGAGTTCGCCCGCGGCGACTTCAGCTGGCTGCTGGGTTGGCTCCGCGCGCACATCCACGCCGCCGGCCGGCGTCACTCCGCGCTGGAACTGGTACGGGCCGTTACGGGCGAGGAGCTCTCGCCGCGGCACCTCGTGGACTATCTCCACGCGCGTTACGGTTCCCGGTATCTGGGGGGCGCGTCGTGCTGATCGATTCCCACATGCATCTCGAGTCTTTCGCGCGCCGAGGCGAGGTGGCGCTGGTCCTGGCGCGCGCGCGCGCGGCGGGGGTGAGCCAAGTCGTGACGGTCGGTACCTCCACCGATGACTGGGACCTTTACGCCGGGTTGGAGGCGGCGGCGCCCAATGGTTCCGTGCGCCACACCGCGGGCCTGCACCCGTGTTCGGTGGACGAGAGCTGGCCTGACCAGGTGGGGCAGCTTGAGGCACGCTGGCGCCGCGGTCCGGTTCCCGTGGCACTGGGCGAGTGCGGCCTCGACCGTTTCCACCTGCCGCGCGAGCCGGAGTTGGCGGCGCGGATGTTTGCTTGGCAGGAGGCAGCCTTTGCCGCGCAGCTGGCGATCGCGCGCCGGCTGGGATGCCCGGTGGTGGTGCATTCGCGGGGCGCCTTCCGCGAGTGCGTCGCGCAGATCGATGCCAGCGGGGTCGATTGGGCCCGGGTGGTATTCCACTGCTTCACCGAGGCCGCCGCGGAGATGGCGGAACTCACCCGGCGCGGGGGGCGCGGCTCGTTCACCGGCATCCTCACCTACAAGAGCGCGGCCGAGGCGCGGGCCGCCGCGCGGGCGCAAGGTCTCGCGGGGCTGATGCTTGAGACCGACGCGCCCTACCTTGCCCCGGTGCCGTTGCGCGGCCAGCCGAACGAGCCGGCATTCCTGCGCCACACCGCAGCTTACGCGGCGACGGAGGTCTTCGGGGTCAGCCTCGAGGAGCTTGCCGCGGTGACCTCCGCAAACGTCCGACGCTGGCTGGCCCTGTAAGCGGCCCCGCGGCTACGGCGCGCACGCGTTGCGCCCGGCGCCGCAGCGCGGCCTGCTCCGCCCGCGCGGCGTTTGAGAGCGGGAAGGCGTCGTGATAGGGTAGTCCGCAAAGATTGCACATTGTTGGCGTCGGCAGTCCAACTGGGCGCGACGACGAAGGCACGACTGGAATGCAAGCCCAGGGTTGAGATTCGCTTTGCGGTCCGTGCGCGCGTGCCTTGAGTGAAGGGGATGCTTGCGGTGCGGCGGCTCAGCAAATCCTTTCCCGGTCCCGACGGGGCGCGGGTCCCGGTCGTCTCGGTGGCGGAGTTCGACTTGGCCGCGGGGGAGCAACTGGCGCTCCGGGGCGAAAGCGGCTCGGGCAAGACTACTTTCCTGCACCTGATCGCGGGCATCCTCGCGGCGGACGCGGGGGAGGTGCGCATCGACGGCGTTGGGATGACCGCGCTGGGCGAGCCGGCGCGCGACCGCCTCCGCGCGGAGAAGCTCGGTTACATCTTCCAGACCTTCAATCTACTCCAGGGCTTCACCGTTTTGGAAAACGTGCTGCTGGGGATGTCCTTCGGCCCCCGTGGCGCGGACCGGGCGCACGCCCGTGCAGTGCTTGAGCGCGTGGGCCTAAGCCACCGGTTGGATCATTTCCCGCGGCAGCTCTCCACCGGGCAGCAGCAGCGCGTGGCGGTGGCGCGGGCGCTCGCGAACCGTCCCCGGCTGGTCCTCGCCGACGAGCCCACCGGCAACCTCGACACCCGCCATGCCGGGGAGGCCCTCGCGCTGATCCGCGAGGTCTGCCGGGAACAGAGGGCGGCGCTGCTCCTCGTCAGCCACGACGAAGGGGTCCTCGGCCAGTTCGCGTTGCGGCGGGATTTCGCGGAGCTCAACCAAGCGGTTGGGGAGGCTCGGCGATGACGCTGTCGCTGATTGTCTACCGGTCGCTGCGCCAGCACGCGCTGTCGACGCTAATCACCGCCGGGGGCATCGCCCTTGCGGCGGGGTTGCTGATGACCGTCTGGCGGGTCAAGGTCGAGTCCGAGGCCGCGTTCACGCAGACCTCCGCGGGCTTTGATGCCGTCCTCGGCGCCCGCGGTTCCAAGCTGCAGCTGGTGCTGAACGCCATCTTTCACTTGGAGGCCTCGCCGGGGAACGTAGCGGCGGCCGACGCCGAGGCGATCCGGCGGCATCCGATGGTGAAGACGGCGATCCCGATCGCGGTGGGCGACAACCTGCGTGGCTTCCGCCTCGTCGGCACGGTCCCCGACTTGTTCACGGGCGTGGAGTACGCGCCGGGGCGCAAGTTTGTGGTCGAGGCTGGCGGCCGGCTATTCGCGGCCGACCAGCGTGAGGCGGTGGCGGGCAGCTTCGCGGCGCAGCGCCTGAGGCTGCGGGTGGGCTCGGTCTTCCGCCCCTTCCACGGCCTCAATTTTGACCCCAAGGCCGAGCACGTGGAAGAGTTCACCGTCACCGGCATTCTCGCGCCCACCAACACCCCAGCGGACCGCGTGATCTGGCTGCCGCTGCGGGGCATCCAGACGATGGCGGGCCACGACCCGAAGGCGGCGACCGACGTGAGCGCCGTGCTCCTGCAGCTGCGGACCCCGACCGCTGGCTTCCTGCTGGATACGCTCTACAACAAGCAGGGCAACCGGCTCACCTTCGCGTTTCCGGTGGGCGCGATCATGGCGGAGCTCTTCGGCAAGATTTCGTGGTTCGACCGCGTACTGGAGCTGGTGGCGTACCTCGTCGCGCTGGTCGCCACGGGATCGGTGCTGGCGAGCATCTACAACTCGATGAGCGCGCGGCAGCGCGACCTCGCGATCCTGCGGGCCCTTGGGGCGCGCCGCCGGGCGGTGTTCGGCGCGGTGCTGGCAGAGGCCACGGCGATCGGTGCCCTGGGCGCGCTGGCCGGCCTCGCCGCGCACTTCGCACTCTACGCGGGCGTAGCCGGCCTCATCCGCGTCCAGACGGGGGTGGTCCTCACCCCGTGGGCGTTCCACTCCGCGCTCGTGCTCTGTCCCCTCGCGATGACTGCGGTCTGCGCCCTCGGCGGCATCGTGCCCGCGGCGAAGGCCTACCGCACGCCGGTCGCGGAGACGATCGGGCCGGTCTCCTAAAGAAAATTAGGTTGACGAGCTCCGGCCGGCCTAGTCTGGTCAGGGTTCCTGAATGAGTGTGTCGTCTCGCCTTTTACTTCCGCTCTTGGCCGGCGCCGCTGCGTGGGCCGCGGAACCTGCCGGGCCTGGCGCGTTCGCGAACTCAAATTTGCCCGCCCCGTACCCGGCCCCGGCGGTTACCGCCCAGCCGCCTGCGGAGAACGGCTACCTCAAGTTGGGTTTTGACCAGCTCTCGTCCTACGTCTTCACCCCCCCGGCGTTCGACCCGGCGGCGGACCCGAACGCGAAGCCGCCGACGGGTGAGGAGCAGATCCCGCCGATCGTCAAGTCGTGGCACGGCAAGAAGGCGGCCGTCACCGGCTTCATGGTGCCCGTGAGGATGGAGAAGGGCCTCGTGGTTGAGTTCCTGCTGATGCGCAACACCCTCGCTTGCTGCTTTGGCATGGTGCCGAATATGAATGAGTGGGTGATCGTGAAGATGAAGCAGGGCGTCGCCCCGCTCATGGACGTTCCGGTCCTGCTCTACGGCCAACTGAAGGTCGGCGCGTTGTTCGAGAATGGCTACTTGACTGGACTTTACGAGCTTGAGGCAGAGCGGATGATCGAGGTCGAAAGCTGACGGATCCGTCGCTGTCCGCGGCACCGTCGCTGGTCCGCGCGTCAAAATCCGAGGGCGCGCGGGAGGGCGAGCGAAAGCCCGGGCCAGAAGGTCACGAGCAGCAGGACCACGAGCATAGCCCCGAAGAAGGGCAGGAGTGGCCTCCAGACGCGGGCGATGGTGGTCTGGGCCACGCCGCAGCCGACGAAGAGGCAGTTGCCCACCGGCGGAGTGCAGAGTCCGATGCAGAGGTTAAAGATAAGCATCAATCCGAAGTGCAGCGGCGACATCCCGAGCTTCTGTACCACGGGCAGCAGGATCGGGGTGAAGATCAGCACTGCCGGGGTCATGTCCATAAAGGTCCCGACGACCAGCAGCAGCACGTTCAGGATCAGCAGCAGCAGCACCTTGTCCTCGGTGATCGCGAGCAGCCCGGCGGTGACCGCCTGCGGGATATTAGCGAGCGACATCACCCAGGACATCCCCATCGAGGTGCCGATCAGCAGCAGTACCACCGCCGTGGTGAGGGCGGAGTCGGTCAGGACGACCGGCAGCTCCCGCCAAGTGACCTCGCGGTAGACGAGGACGGAGAGCACGAAGGTATAGGCGACCGCGATCGCGCTGGCCTCCGTGGGGGTGAACCAGCCGAGGATGATCCCGCCCATCACCAGCCCGATCAAGAGCAGGCTGGGGAAGGCGCGGAACAAGATGTCGACGGCCGTGGCGGCCGCGAGTCTCTCCCCGGCGGGATAATTACGGCCACGGGCGAGGAGCGCCACGGTGGCCATCAGCGCAAGGCCGATCAGGATACCCGGCACGTACCCGGCAAGGAACAGGGCTGCGATCGAAACCCCGCCGCTGGCGAGCGAGTACACGACCATAATGTTGCTCGGGGGGATCAGCAGGCCGATGGGTGCCGCGGAGATATTCACCGCCGCCGCGAAGTCCCGGTCGTAGCCCTCGCGGCGCATCAGCGGCGTCATCGTGCCCCCGATGGCCGCGGCCGCCGCGACGGCTGAGCCGGAGATCGCACCGAAGAGCATGCTCCCGAGGATGTTCACGTAGGCCAGGCCGCCCGGGAGGCGCCCGACCACGAGCTTCGCTAGGTCCACCAGCCGCCGGGCGATGCCGCCGCGGTTCATCAGCTGCCCCGAGAGGATGAAGAAGGGGATCGCGAGGAGCGCGAAACTGTCTAGGCCGGTGGCGAGCCGCTGTGCCACCACCGTGGCTGCCGGCGCCGGGTCGAGGGCGAGGGCCAGCGCCGCCACCGCCGCCGAGCCGATGGCGAACGAGATCGGCACTCCCGCGAAGAGGAGCACCGCAAAGACGAGGGCGAGGACGAGCGCTTCGTGCATCTCAGTTCAGGCCGGAGGAAGCCAGGCCCGGGTTCGTGTCCGGGCCGCGGCGGAGGTCCAGCAGCGCCCCGAGGCTGTAGAGGACGATCGCGGCCCCGGCGAGGGGGACCGCCAAGTACACGAGGCCGATGTTGAGCTGCAGGGCCGCCGACTTCTGGCCGAGCGTGAGCTGCACCCAGACGAGCCGCCCGCCGCCCCCGACCATGACCAGCGCCGCGAAGCCCAGCACCACCGCGTGGATGAAGACTTCCGAGGCCCGCCGCGCGCCGCCCTGGAGGCGGCTGGTGAGCAGGTCGAGCGCGAGGTGCGCCTTGCGGCCAGTGGCGTAGGCGGCCCCCAACATCCCCACCCAGATCATCAGGTACCGGGCGACCTCCTCGGTGAAGCTTGAGGGCGTGCGCAGGACGAAGCGGGTGCAGACCTGCCAAAGCACGTTCAGCACCATCGCCGCCATCAGCACGGCGAGGCCGGTGCCCAAAACTCGGTCCAGCGCGCCGCGCACTGCCTTCACGGCCGCACCTCTCCGATCCGCCGGGCGAGGGGCCCGATCACCGGATCGTCGCGCACGGAATCCCGCAGGACGGCCGCCGCGGTGTAAAACGCGGCCCGGTCCGGCCGGATCACCTCGACCCCGGCGGCCTGCACCGCGGCTAGGGAGGCCGCTTCGGATTCCGCCCACAGGCCGCGCTGGTAGATCGCCGATTCCTCTGCCGCCTCCTGCAGCCAGCGGCGCTCCCCGGCGGTGAGGCGGTTCCAGAGGTCGGTCCCGATCACCAGCACATCGGGCACCGAGGTGTGCTCGTTGAGGGTGTAGAAGCGGCAGACCTCGTAGTGGCGGGCGAGGTGGAACGAGGGCGGGTTGTTTTCCGCCCCGTCAACGACCCCCTGCTGGAGAGCCGTGTACAACTCGCTGAAGGCGATGGGCGTGGCCGAGGCGCCGAAGGCCCGGATGAGCGCGAAGGCCATCGGGCTCTCCTGCACGCGGATTTTGAGGCCGCGTAGGTCAGCCGGGACCCGGACCGGCCTCTTCGTGTAGAAGCTGCGGCTTCCAGCGTCATAGTAACACACGCCGCGCAGGAACTTGCGCTCGGGCGCCGCGAGGATCTCGCGGCCGATCGGGCCGTCAAACACCGCCTGACGATGGGCCGGATCGCGGAACAGGTAGGGGAGGCCGAACACCTTGAATTCCGGCGCGAAGCCCTCGAGCACGCTGGACGACACCTTGGTCATCCCGAGGCCGCCCAGTTGCACCAATTCGAGGCATTCCCGCTCGCTGCCCAGTTGCCCGTGGGCGTAAATCTCCACCCGCAGCCGCCCGCCGGACTTGGCCGCCAGCAGTTCGCCTAGCCGCACCATTCCCCGATGGACGCTGTGGGTGACGTCGAGGCCGTGCGCCAGTTTGATCACGCGGCTCGACTCGCGTGCCTGGCAGCCGGCGCCCGCCAGGGCGAGGCCGGCGGCGAGCAGCAGGAGCAGGAGCGGGTTCCGGAAGGCGGCCATCGGGGCGGCGCAACGCTCAGCGGCCGGTCGGCCAGTTGTCGAAAGCAAAAGCGGCGCTGCGCCCGACACACTTCGCCTTTGCCTCCGGGGCCAGCGTCTGTTGCCTCAACGACAGTATGGTTGATCCGAAGATCCTCGAAACCTTCCCGAATCCCGCGCCGGGTCGCGATTACCTGATCGAGCACACGCACCACGAGTTCACCTCGGTGTGCCCGATGACGGGCCATCCCGACTTCGCCGCCATCACGGTTCGCTACGTGCCGGACCGGACCTGCGTCGAGCTGAAGTCGCTCAAGCTCTACTTCCACGCCTTCCGGAACGAGGGGATCTTTTTCGAGGCCGCAACCAACCGAATCTGCGACGATCTGGGAGCGCGTCTGCGGCCACGCTCGCTGACGATCGTGGCCGACTGGAAGGCGCGGGGCGGCTTTTCCTCGGTAGTCACCGCGGAGTGGCGGCCGACCCGCCGCCGCTAGGTTTCGGCCAGTCGAGGCTGGCTAAGGTCCCCGATACCCCGGCGGAAACGAGGTTAAGACGCTGGGTGGGCAAGTCGGTGCCCGCGGCAGCGGTGCCGTTTGCGGAGTCGCGGGGAGGTCAAAGTGCGGCTGGGTTCCCGTTTCTGCGTGCCTTCGGTGCGGTCCGCGTGCAGCCTCCGGCCGGGTTCGCGTTCGCCCGCATCCCTGCACCGCTGCGGTTTTGTCCGTTCCGGCACCGGCGACGGGGGTTCCTCCCGATGGTTCCGCCCGCTCGGCGGCGTCTAGGCGAGGTTGGTGCGTGGGGCTTTGGAACGCCGGGCGCGGCAGGCGTCGGAACAGTAGCGAACCTCGTCCCAGACTTTCGCCCACTTGCGCCGCCAGACGAACGGGCGGCCGCATACGGCGCAGTCCTTCGTCGGCAGGTCAGCTTTGCGGCGCATCTTCGGCATCGGACACGCAACCCCGCCCGCGCGTCGGCGCAAGCGCCGGCTAAATGCGGAACGCGATGATGGTGCCCGCCACGCCCACGATCTCCCGGAAACGGCCGTTGCGCGTCGCCTCGAAGATCGCCCGCGTCAC
>VHCI01000127.1 GCA_016871775.1 Verrucomicrobiota bacterium
CGCCGTCCCGCCACCGGTCGCGCCAGCCGAAGAAGCCCGCCTCCGGGTCGCGGAACACGTGGGGCAGAACGTCGCCGGCGGGAGTCAGCGGCTCGCCGAGGGGCCAGTGGACGAACGCGCTGACGGCGTACTGCGGGTAGAGGCTCGCGGTGTCGAACGGCGTGCCGGCGGCGGTGTCGGTGGCGGCGAGGAACCGGTCGTAGGCCCACGCGAGGGCGGACCGTTCGGCCGGCGGCAGGCTGCCCGCGCCGAGGGCGAAGTAGGCCGCGCCGCTCATCCCGGTGCGCGACCAGACGTTGCGCGGGTAGCCGCCGCGGAGGGGCCAGAAATCGGGTTGCCCGTCGCGGAAGACGGTCTGGTGTAGCCAGCGCAGCGAGAGTTGGCGCGCGTGGGGGCGGGGCCCGGAGAAGTAGTCGCGGCCGCCGGCGTGGCGCCACGCCTGCAGGGCGCTGAGGAACACGATGTGCGAGGCCATCGAGCCGGTGCCGTCGCCCTCGGCGAAGAAGCCACCGTCGCCGAATCCCTCCGTGAGGTTCCGCACCACGCCGTGCGCCGCGTGCGCGAGCAGTTCCTCGATCCGCTCCGCGTCGGCCCACGGGGCCCCGCGGACGGCGAGCAGCGCGAGGGTCGCGCCGCCGACCTGCATCCCGAAATGGTTGCTGTGCGGCGGCATCGTGCCGCGCGCGAGGCTCTCGAGGGTCACGGGCCCCCGCGGGTTGGCCTCATCCGGCACCTCTTGGTACTCGGCGAGGGCGCGGCCGAACCGCTCGCGGGTGGCGTCGTCCCAGCCGTCGTGGCAGAGATCGTAGCCCAGCGCCAGCCAGCCCAGCGCGGGGCCCGCGCGCAGGGCCCCGCCCGGGCGGCGGAAGCTGTAGCGCGGATCGCGGTCGCGCACGCCGGCGAGCGCCTGCGCGAAGCACTCCCGGCCCCATTCGGCGTAGCGCGCGTCGCCCGTGAGCTGGTAGAGGAGGCCGTAACCGGCGGCGTGGCCGATCGTGAAGGCCCCCGGCGGCAGGGGTGCGACCTCCCGCGGGTAGGCGCGGTCCTCGCGGCCATAGGCCGCCGGCGGTCCCGGCGTCTCGCGGCCCCCGAGCAACCGGTGCAGCCGCCGCAGGATGGCCTGGCCCTCGGGAGTGGCGGCCCGCGCGCGCAGGGCCGGCAGGTCCGTCCGCCGGAACAGCAGGCGCGGATGTTCCCCCGGCGCCACCGGCACGTGGCCGGGCACCGGCACGAACCACGGCCCCTCGCCCGCGGGGGGATGGGCGCGGTAACCGTGCGGCATCGAGCCATCCGGGCGCCGCTCGGCCACCGCCCCGGCCACCTCGGCGGGCGGTTCCCAGACCAGCCGCAGGCCGAGGTTGGTCTGCCGTGAGTCCGGCGCGTGGCGGTGCCGGTTGGCGCTGCGCAGGGCCTCCGGCTCGTTGAACCAGCTGCCGCCGCGGATCACGCGTGCCACGCCCTCCGCCGGTCCGCGCGGGTCCGTCACCGGGCCGGGCGCGTAGGGGCCGAACCAGTCCTCGCACCACTCCCACACGCCGCCGAACAGGTCGTGCACGCCCCAGGGGTGGGCCCGCTTCCCCCCGACGGGGTGGCTGCGGCCCTCCGCCCGCGGGTAGAACCAGGCGTGGAGCGGCAGCTCGCGGAAGGCCGGGTCGTCGCCCCACGGGAAACGCGTCGCCGTCCCGGCGCGCGCCGCGTGTTCCCACTCGGCCTCGGTCGGCAGGCGGAACCGGCCCACGCCCCGCGCGTTCAGCCGCCCGAGGAAGGCCTGCGCGTCGAGCCACGAGACGCCGTCGACCGGGTGCGTCGCCGACGCCGCGAAGTCCTGGAACATCGCCGGGTTCGCGCCCATCACCGCCACCCACTGGGCCTGTGTCACCTCGTGTTTGCCCAGCCAGTACGCGCGGGGGAGCGTGACCTCGCGGCGCGGCCCCTCGTCGGCGGCGCGGCCCGCCTCCTCCGCGGGGCTGCCCTGGAGGAAGCGGCCGGCGGGGATCGCCACGAAGGTGAAGGCGGCGCCGTCGAGCAGCGTCACGAGCCGCTCCGCGGGCGCGGCGGCGAGCAGCGCGGGCGCGAGCAGCAGCGGGGCGAGGCGGCGGGGGTTCATCGCGGGTCGACCGGCTCCCAGACGAGCCGCAGGCCGACGGCGGGGTAACGGCCGTCCGGCGGGTGGCGGTGGCGGTTGGCGGAACGCAGGCTCGGCGGGAAGTCGTACCAGCTGCCGCCGCGGAACACGCGCTCCCGGCCCTCCGGCGGTCCGGCAGGGTCGCGCTGCGGGCCGGCCGCGTAGGGCCCGTACCAGTCGGCGCACCACTCCCACACGTTGCCGTGCAGGTCGTGCAGGCCCCAGGCGTTGGGCGGGCGGCTGCCCACCGGGTGGGTGACGGCGAGCGAACGGCTGTTGGCCCAGGCGTGCGCGTGCGTCGTGTGGCCCGCCGGGTCGTCGCCCCAGGGGAAGCGCGTCGTCGTGCCCGCGCGCGCGGCGTACTCCCACTCCGCCTCGGTCGGGAGCCGGAAGCGGCCGGCGCCCCGCTGGTTGAGCGCGGCGAGGAAGCGCTGGCAGTCGTCCCACGAGACCGATTCGACCGGGCGCCGCGGCGCGTCCGGCCCGCGGCGGAACACGGCGGGGTTGCGGCCCATCACCGCCGCCCACTGGGCCTGCGTGACCTCGTGCACGCCCAGGTGGAAGCCGCGCGTCAGCGTGACCTCGTGGCGCGGCCCCTCGTCGGCGTCGCGGCCGGGCTCGGCGGGGTCGCTGCCGCGCCCGTAGGTGCCCGGCGGCAGCCAGACGAACCGCAGCTCGACGTCCTCCGCGAGGCGCACCACGGACGCGCGGTCGGGCGGCGCCGCGGGGAGGGCGGTGAGCGCCAGCGCCAGCGCGAGCGGGGCGCGGCGGGTCACAGGCGGGTGCTGAGGCTGAGGCGGAAGGAGCGCGGCTCGAAGTAGCGGACGGCGCGGTTGGGCACCGTGACGCGCTGGGCGCCGGGCGTGGCGGAGGGGACGAGCGCGCCGGTGGCGGGGTTGAGGAAGAGGGTGGTCGTGTTCGTGCTGACCATCTTCTGCTCGTCGAGCAGGTTGGTCAGGTTGAGGCGGAGGTTCCAACGGCGCCCGAAGAGGTCGCCGCGGTAGGCGAGGGCGGCGTTGACCTTGTACTCGAGGGGGACCTGCGGGCGGTAGCGGCGGTTCTCGTCGTTGGAACGGTCGCGCAGGCCGTTGTCGATCACCTGCTCCCCCTGGCGCGGGCCGTTGAAGGTGACGCCGAGGCTGGCCTCAAACCCGCGGAGTGAGCCGGTGGTGAACTTGTAGTTGTTCCAGACCGCCCAGACGTTGCGGGGGACGTCGCTGGTGCGGCGGCCGATCGCGCCGACCTTGGTGACCGTGGCCTTGGCCTCGTCGAGCGACACGGCGCGGGCGTCCTCGGTGGTGTAGCGGAGGTAGCGCCACCACGAGTCGTACTCGGTGCTCGCGGGCTGGTCGACGATCTCGAAGCCGCCGGTCACCGCCTGCACGAGGTGGGTGTAGGTGATGACGGTGCTGAGGTTCTCGGTGAAGTTGAGGTAGAGCTGGGCGTCGACGCCCTTGGAGCGGTCGTCGTAGGCGACGTCCGAGTTGCGGTTGAGGGCGTAGGCGTTGTTGGCGTTGAGCGCGGAGGCGCCGGTGCCGATGCTGGCGCCCTGGAGGGCGGTGTTGGTGGCCGGGTCGGCGGCGGCGGCCTCGAGGGCGCGGCGGAGCGGGTCGGTGGCGGCCGAGCCGAGCGACGCGTAATCCACGAGGAGGAAGCCGCCCTGCTGCGGGGCGCCGGTGACGCGCGGGTGCGCGAGGTCGGCGGCGGCGACGTAGGTCACGGGCAGGAGGTAGGTGACCGGCTGGCTGGTCTGGAACGAGGTGTAGCCGGAATTGTGGACCGCGTAGGCGGTGGGGCCGGTGCCGCGCGCCTGGGTGTTGCCGGTGAAGCCGGTGCGCAGGATGGCCTGGTCGTTCGAGCGCGGCTGGGGGGCAAAGGCGAAGTTGTAGATCGCGTTCTGCCGGTCGACCTCGAAGTAGGCGATGGTGGCCGAGATCCGCGAGCGGCCGGCGCGGTCGCGCCACAGGTCGAGCTTGGCGCCGAGCTCGCGGCTCTGCGTCCGCTCCGGCTTGAACGGGTTGGCGGCGCCGTCGCGCTGGCCCGTGTTGGGGAACAGCCCGCCCGCGCTCACACCGTAGAGGTTCACGTCCCGGTGCAGCGCGACGTTCACGCCGAGGGTGAAGGTGTCATCGCGCTGCGGCACGGCGCCGAAGCGGTAGCCGTTGATCACGCGGGCCTGGCCGGCGGCGTTGACGAGGCTGGCCGGGTCGGGGGAGCCGGGCAGGGTCCAGTTGTCGAGGTTGGTGTCGGGCTGTGCGGGATCGCGCTTCACGAAGGAGGTGAAATAGCTGCGCACGAGGTAGCGCTCGTTGCGCCAGCCGCCGATGGTCGTGATCCGGTCGCGCCACCAGCGGCCCTGGTAGACGGCGTAGTGGCCGGTGTCCCACTCGGAGAAGACGGAGTCGCGGAACGGCCGGAACTGCTCGCCGGCGTAGCGGATGTACTCCGGCGCGGCGAAGGGCAGGAAGCCCTGGGTCGGGCTGCCGGCCGTGTTGCTCGTGACCTGGGTGTTCGCGCGGTCGCTCTGCCGCACGGTCTGGTCGGTGCGCCCGAGCAGGAGCCCCTGGCGCTGGCCCCAGAGGGTGAACTCGTAGCTGAGGTCGGCGCGGGCCTGGCGGATGTACTTGTGCGTGCCGGCGAGGCTCCAGCCGTAGCCGATCGTCTTCCACTGCGTCTGGGCCGGCGCCACCGGGTCGGCGCCCACGGCGGTCCATCGTCCCGGGGACACCGGCGCGGCCGCGGCGGAGGCGGTGGTGGTGCGGAGGACGCCGCCGCTCACGCCGCGGCGCTCGGTCAGGCGGTCGGAGTAGTTGGCGCCGAGCACGAGCGTGAGGCCGCGGGTGAGGCGCTGCGTGAGCTCGACGGTGCCGTTGAAGTAGTCGTCGCGGGCGTAGGTGTCGGGTCCGCTCCACCGGTAGAGGCGGTTGCGGCCGAAGACGTCGCGCGCGACGAGGCGGGTCTCGTTCCACTCGTTGAGGTTCTCCGCGAGAAGGAGACCGGTGCCGGGCTGGCGGATGTTGCCGGCGTTGCTGTCGGCGAGGTCCAGGAAGCCCGTGCCCTTGCTGGTGAAGCGGCCGTATTCGATGTCCACGAACACGGTGGTGTCGCGGAAGGGCCGGAACTCCACCGCGGGCGTGACGAGGAGGCGGCGGCGGTCGTCGAAATCGGAGCGGCTGCTGAGCTCCTGAGCGACGGCGCCGAAGCCGAAGTTCAGGGAGCGGCCATCGCCGGCGCCCTTCCAGACGGGGGTGGTGTGGTAGAGCTCCGCGCGGCGGAACTCGTTGCTGCCGAGGCCGAGGCGGAGGTCGGTCTGCCGGTTGCCGCGCGGGTACTTCGGGGTGAGGGCGACCACGCCGCCCAGCGAGGCGACGCCGTACAGGAGGGACTGGGGCCCGCGGGCGACCTCGAGACGGTCGACGTTGATGACGTCGGTGACGGTGTCCTGGCGGAACCCGCTGCGGAGGAAGGAGCGGGTGTTGAGGCCGCGGATGCTGACCGTGGTGGTGTCGCGGGAGAGCGAGCCGGCGGCGCCGGTGCCCGAGGGGCTGAAGAGGAAGTTGTTACTGCTGGCGACCTGGTCCTGGATGATGCCGGCCGAGTACTCGAGGGCCTCCTTGATGTCGACGGCCCCGATGTCGTCGATGAACTCGCGGGTGATGACCTCGATGGGGAGGGGAATGGCCTTGATCTCGAGGTTGAGGCGGGTGCCGGTGGTCGAGTTGGTGGCGACGTAACCACGGTCGCGGCTGGTATCGACGCGGAAGGCCGAGAGCACGAGCGGTTGGTCGCCACCGGGCGGGACGGCGGGGCTGGTCTGCGCGGGCGCGAGCGCCGCGGCGAAGAGGGTGCCGAGCAGGGTGAGGGGGGAGCGGCGGTTCATCGGAAGGGAGGGGGAGGGTGCCGGGTCGGGCGGGGTGGGCGGGCCGGGCGGGTCAGGCGGTGGCGCGGGCGCGGCGCGGTAAATGATGAGGGCGCCGCTGCGGGCATCCTCCGCGGCGGTCAGGCCGGTGCCCGCGAGCAGGCGGTCGAGGGCGCCGCGGGGCGGGAAGGTCCCGCGCAGCGCGGGGGTGCGGGTGGCCGCCACCTCGGCCGGGAAGAGGATCTCGCGCCCCGCCTGCTGGCCGAAGCGCTTGAGAGTCACGGCGGCTTCCCCGGGGGGCAGATCGAAGGGGCGCGGGGCCTCCGTGGCGGCGTGGGCGGCCAGGGCGACGCAGCAGCCGGCCACGAGGGCAAGGAGGTGGAAAAGGCTCCGCCAGCGGCGGGGCCGGGGCGATCCGGGGTGCATGGGGTCGGCAGGGCGGGAAATCCACGGCGGCGTCATACGCTGGGATGCGCGGGACGGCCCGTTCCGTTAGGCGCCACCCCCACTTTTTTGCCCCGGCTCAGCCCAAACAATGCAATTGGAGGCAGATCACCTCGATGGGACCCGATCAACTGCATCTTTCCGACTCAAGGTTGGGCGGGCCGCAGGACGAGCTCCCGGTCCCCGTGGCGGACGGCGCGGATGCGGAAGCCGACCTCCAGCAGGCGCACGAAGCCCTCGACGTTGTCGGACCGGAACGAGGCGCTGAGTTGCACGCCGGCGAGGGCCGGGTCGCCCAGCACGAGCTGCAGCGCGTTCGCCTGGTTGAAGGCCGCGACGACCTCGGCCAGTGGCGCCGCCGTGAATTCCAGGGTGCGGTGCTGCCAGGCGAGCACCCGTTCAATCTCGCCCGCGGTCAGGGTCGCGATGCGGGCCTCGGGCGCGCCGCCTTCGAGCGCCACCACCGCGCGCTGGCCGGCCTCCAGCGTCGGCCCGGGGAGAGTGCCGACCGTGGCCGGGGCCTCGCCGCCGTCGAGGCGGACACTGCCGGAGGTCACGAGCACCTCCATCCGCCCGCCCTCCAGCCGCACGTTGAAGGCGGTGCCGAGCGCGCGCACCTCGCGGCCGTGAGCGACCACGACGAAGGGCCGGCCGGGATCCCGGACGACCCGGAAATGCGCCTCGCCCCGGAGCAGCTCCAGCCGGCGCTCCCCGGCGGTGAACTGAAGCCGCAGTTCGGCGCCGTGGTTCAGTTCGGCGAGGGAGCCGTCGGGCAGCACCTGCCGGGTGGCCTGGGCCTCGCGGACCACGACGCGGCCGGGTTCCGTGGGCGGGCGGTCCGGCGTGGGTATGGTGCGTGCGGACGTGAGGAACAGGGTGGCCGCGGCGAGGCTGGCGGCCGCTGCGGCGGCGAGGGTGGGCCGGAGCCAGCGACGGGCCGCCGCCGGGGGGGCGAGCAGGTCGGGATTGGGTTCCGCGCTGTGCTCCGGGCGCCATTCGGCCAGCGGGGCGAGCCGGGCCCAGTGCGTCCGCATCCGCGCCAGCGCGAGGCGGTGGCGCGGATCCGCGGCCAGCCATTCGGAAAGCCGGTCCTGCTCGGCGGCGGTGAGGCCCCGCTCGAGGCGGATGACCCACGCCGCCGCCTCGTCGCCCCCCGCGTCCCGGGGGTCCGTTGGCCCGGCGGGGTTCACGGAGCGGTGGGCCGCCCGAGGCCCTCGAAGTAGGCGGCCAGCTTGCGCAGCCCGATGGTGGTCTGCGCCTCGACGGTGTGCTCCGCGATCCCGAGCCGCGCGGCCACCTCCTTCTGCGGCAGCCCATAGATGCGCCGCAGGGTGATCACCTGGCGGCAACGGGGGGGAAGGGACTGGATGGCGTGGGTCAACAGTTCGAGCTCCTGCGCCCGGGCGACCGCCTGGACGACATCAGCGCTCTCATCCCAGACGCCCGAGACCGCCGCTTCCGCTAGGGCGAAGTCCGTCTCGACGCGCTGGTGGCGCAAGCGGGCCAGGGCGAGGTTGCGGGCGGTGGCGAACAGGAAGGCCCGCGGGGCCCAGATCTCGCCGCGGGACCGGGCGGCCAGCACGCGCACGAACGCCTCCTGCACGAGGTCATCCACGTCGTTGGCCCGGGGGAACTGGCCCCGCAGCCAGGCCCGCAGGCGCGCCTCGTGCGGCTGCACGTGCGCGGCGAACCAGGCGGCGTGGGGATCGGCGGGGCTCACGGTGGCGGGTGGCGTCCCACGCGGCCCGCTCCTTGTCGAGCGCATTTCGCGGTCCTGCAGGGGCGCTGCGACGGGGCGCTCTTCACCAGCAACATCAGCCGCAAGGTCGAGGATCGGGCCGGCCTGCGGAAGCAGTTCATCGAGGACATCCGCTATTACTTCTGCTTCGCGTTCCAGCCGTACGACGACGCCGGCCTGATGCGGATGAACGAGGCCCTCGCCGAACTGCGCCAGAACGGCACCTACGACCGCCTCTTCCACGAGTGGGTCGGCCCGGTGGAGCCGCGCCGGCTGAACTGGTTCGAGCTGCGGCCCTACGTCCTGGGTTCGCTGCCGGTCCTGCTGCTCCTCCTCGCCCACGCGTTCCGCCAGCACGTGCAGCGCCGGCTGATCGCGCAGCGGATGGCGGTCGCGCGCGACCTGCACGACGAGCTGGGCAACCGGCTCAACGAGATGCAGCTGCTCACCGAGCTCGCCGTGCTCCGGCCGGCGGCGGCGGGGCCGGACGTGCTCCCGAACGTCCGCGCGCGGCTGATCGAGGCCAGCCTGTCGCTCAACCAGCTGCTCTGGGAACTGCGGCCGGAATCGGAGACTTGGGGATCCGCGGTGGCGGGCCTGGAGCGCATCGCGCGCCGTTACCTCGAGGCGGCGGGGATCGCCGGCGAGTTTGTGAACCGCGTGAGCCCGGCGCTGGCCGGCAAGGCGGCCCCGCCGGCGATCCGGCGCGCGGTGATGATGGCCCAGCGCGAGTTGCTGCGGAACGCGGTCAACCACGGCAAGCCCGCCCGCATCGACGTCACGCTCGAGGTCTCCCCCGGGCGGGTCGAGGTGGCGGTGAGCGACACGGGCCCGGGCGTGGATCCGGCGCGGGCCCTCGGCGAGAAGCGGGGCCTCTACCACCTGCAGCAGCGGGTGGCGGAGCTCGGCGGCACCCTCGAACTGGCGCGGGGCCCCGCTGGCTTCACCGCCCGGGCGGAGTTCCCGGCCGGGCGGTAAGGGCGGGGGCGGGCGGCCTCAGAAGCGGCCGTTCAGGCCCACGTTGATCGTCACGAAGTTGTAGTTGATCGTGGACGGCTGGTTGCGGAAGCCGCGGTAGATCTCCTGGTAGGCGTTCAGGAGGTTCGAGACGTCGAGCGTGAGCTGGGCGGACGGGCGAAGCTGGTAGGCGAGGCCGACGTTGAGGGTGTCGAAGGAGGCGCGCCAGCGGTTGCGGCCGACGGTGGCGGCGGAGTACTCCACGATGTAGTCGCTGGTCCAGTTGTAGAGCAGGCGCGTGCTGAACTTCTTGTACCGCCAGGAGAGCATCGCGTTGGCGGCCTTCGGGATGAAGCCGACGACCTCGCGGCCAGTGATTTCGGTGGCCCTGCCGAAGTTCCCCCGCGTCTGGATCATCGTGTAGTTCACGGAGCCGCTCAGGCCCTTGAGCAGGCCGGGAA
>VHCI01000128.1 GCA_016871775.1 Verrucomicrobiota bacterium
GGGGGGGGGGGGGGGGGGGGGGGGGGGGGGGGGGGGGGGGGGGGGGGGGGGGGGGGGGGGGGCGAGGACGCGCGCAGGAGCGCGGTGAGGCGAGCAAATTTTCCGGGGCGGCGGCGCCCGCGGGAATTTAAATCGCTAGGATTACCGGCGGGCGCCTAGCTTCGGGTAAGTTCCGATCCCCGATGACTAGGCGCGCCCTCCTGCTCTGCTATCCTCTGCTTGCCTTTGCGGCCGCGCCGCTGCCGCCGCCGGACCAGTGGAGCCTGCCGGCCGAGGAAGCTGGTCTACCCGGAGAGGGGGCTTTGCGCCGTTACGACGCCTACGTGCGGCGCTGGCACGATGCCCGCCAGGAATGGGCCGGTCGCGTCGCGCAGGACCGGGGGGCGGTGGTGTTCCTGGGGGATTCGATTACACAGGGCTGGGGCCCGGCCTTCCGGGATACCTTTCGGGGGATGAAGCTTGCGAACCGGGGCATCGGCGGCGACACCTCGCGCGGGATGTTGATTCGCCTGCAGGAGGACGTCCTCGCCCTGCAGCCGGCGGCGATCGTCCTTTTGCTCGGTACCAACGATATCGAGGTGGGCATCGCGCCCGATACCATCGGCCGCAACTTTCAGAAGATTATCGCGGCCATCAGGGCCCACAACGCGCGGGTGCCCGTCATCGTCTGCCGGGTGTTCCCCAGCGCCGCGGACAAGAAGCGCCCCAAGGAGACCATTGCGGCCGTCAATGCCCTGTTCGAGGCCGCCGTGCGGGGCGACCCGCAGTTTACTGTGCTCGATACCTGGACGCTGTTCGCCGGGCCAGACGGGGATGCGCCGGCGACGTGGTTCCCGGACCGGCTGCATGTGAATCCCGCGGGCTATGCCCGCTGGGGCGCCGCGCTGCGGCCGCTTTTCGCGACCTTGGGCTTCCTCGACACGGAGCCGGAGGCATTCACGCCGGAGCCGGGCTTCACCGCCCTGTTCAACGGCCGCGACCTCACCGGGTGGGGTTTCCGGCCCACGCCCCCACGCAAGGCTCCGGCCAAGGCCAAGGCGGACGCCCCGGTGTTCGTCGAGGTGAAGTCCGCCGTCGCCTTCGACGGCCAGACCGCGTCCCCCGACGGCCGTTATCGCGCGATCAATGGCCGTCTGGTCGTGACGACCCCGGCCGAGGGTCGCCGGGTGCAGCAGCTTTGGACCACGCGCGAGTTTCCGGAGGACTTCACCCTCAAGCTGGAGTTCCGCGCCACGCCCAATGCGGACAGCGGCGTCTTTGTGCGTCAGCCGCAGCTCCAGTGTCGCGACTATCCCCTGGCCGGGCCCTACACGCAGCTCCAACGCTACCGTCCGCAGGACTGGAACGAGCTGGTGATTCTCGTGCGAGGTGGCGTGGCGCGGGCGGAGTGCAATGGGGAACTCCTCACCGATGCCCTTAAGGTGCCGACGACGGGGCCCATCGGCCTGGAGGGCGACCGCGGCCAGATGGAGTACCGCCGGATCCGGATGGGCCCGGCGCCGCGATAAGCGGGCGGCTTAGGACTTCGGTGGCTGCAGGGTGACCGTCCAGCGGCCGGACGAGGCGGCCTCGTTGACCGTGCTCTGGTACGTGCCGGAGAGGGAGCCGGCCTGGATCTCGCCCTTGAGGGTGCTGCTGGCGTTCACGCCTTGGACTTCCCAGGAGAACGTGAGCTCGACGCGTCCTCCCTCGAGCTTGAAGGTCTTGGTGGCGGTTGGGACCTCCGCGCCCTCAAACGTGAACATCGCCTCGGCCTGCCACTTCTGGTCGGCGCCTTGCGAGAACTTGAGCCGGAGGGTGCCGGTGCTCTCGTCCTGGGCGCGCCACGAGCCGACATAGGTGCCGGGTGCCAAGGTGGCGGCGGCTGCGGTGGTGGCAGGCTTCTCGGCGGCGTCCAGAGGAGCGAAGAGCGACAGGCTAAGGAGGAGGAGGGTGTGGCGCATAGGTAGAAGGTGAATCGGGGAAAAATTACTTCCGCCGCGGTCCGGTGTCGAGCGCCCTTCGTAAAGGCCTTTGCCCTTGGGCCTGCAAACCGACCCCTATCCCCAAGAACCCGGCTGGAAACGCGTATAAACCTCCGCCTGCTTTCCGCCCTGTCCCTTGTGTCCGTCGCTTCCGGCTGGGCCCAGTCGGCGGCGACGCCGTGCTTCGCGCTCGCCAAGTTCTTGCGGCGGGCGCGCCTCAACTAGCCGAGGCTCTCGTGGCCGGCGGTTCGCTTCCGAGGGCGAGGTAGCGATCGAGCTGCACCGGCTGCCCTGAAGCGGCGCCGCCACGCCGCGGCCGGGCGGGCCGAGGGTTTCCGCTTCCCTCCGTGGGCGAGAGTGTCAGGATGAGGTGATGCCGCGGGTTGTCTCCTTTCATTACACGCTCCGTGATCCCAGTGGCCGCGTCCTCGATTCCTCGGCGGGTGGGCAACCGGTGACCTATCTGGAAGGGTCGGGAATGATCATCGATGGCCTGGACCAGCGGCTCCGCACGGTGGCTTCCGGCGCCAAGGAGCGGGTGCAGGTTCCCTTCGCGGAGGCCTATGGGGCGCGCGACCCCGGGCAAGTGCAGCGCGTCCGCCGCACGGACCTGCCGGTCGAGGGCGAACTGAGCATCGGCGACCAGTTCCAGACCGGGCCCCACCGCACCGATCCGGTGGTGACCATCGCCGCGGTCGAGGGCGAGGAAGTGCTCCTCGACGCCAATCATCCGCTGGCCGGCGTGGACTTGACCTTTGATGTGGAGGTGGTGACCGCCCGCGAAGCGACTTCCGAGGAAGTGGCGCAGGGCAGCCCTGGCGGCAAGCAGAGCTGTGGCGCAGGGTGCGGCTGCGCGCACTGATCCCGGGAATGCGTTTTTCGGTTTGAGCCGGGCGGGGCGCTGGGCTCGGCTTTCGGGCATGAAGCCCCGAGGGATTTTGCGCCTCCTCGCCCTGTGCGCCGCCCTGCCCTTGGCCGCGGCGGACAAGGCGATCGTCCTGATCGCCGGCAAGCCGAGCCACCCGCCGGGAATGCACGAGTTCCGCGCCGGGATGCTGCTCCTGCAGCAGGGCCTCGCTGGTGTGCCCGGGGTTAAGGCCACCGTCCATGCGAACGGCTGGCCTGAGTCCGACCGGGCCTTCGACGGCGCGGCCGCGGTGGTTATCTATTGCGACGGCGGCCCGCGGCACCCGGTGCTCGAGGGCGACCGCATGGTCCTCCTCGACGGCCTTGCGCGGAGCGGCGTCGGCCTCGGCTTCATGCACTACGGCGTGGAGATCCCGGCGGACAAGGGCGGCCCGGAGTTCCTTCGCTGGATCGGCGGGCACTACGAGAGCAACTATTCCTGCAACCCAATGTGGACCGCCGAGTACCAGCAGTTCCCCGACCACCCGGTGTCGCGTGGGGTGAAGCCGTTCTCCAATCACGACGAGTGGTACTTCAATATGCGCTGGCCGGAGAACGGTGACGGCATCACGCCGATCCTGACCGCGAAGCCTTCCGACAAGGTGCGCGGCGGCCCCTATGTGCACCCCAGGGGCCCCTATCCGCACATCGTTGCAGCGGCCGGGCGGACGGAGACCATGATGTGGGTCCGTGAGCGGCCCGGCGGCGGTCGCGGCTTCGGCTTCACGGGTGGCCACACCCACGCCAACTGGGGTGACGACAACCAGCGCAAGGTGGTCCTCAACGCGATTCTCTGGATCGCGGGCGTCGAGGTGCCGCGGGAGGGTGTGGCTTCGGCGTTCACGCCGGCCCAACTGGCGGCGAACCTCGACCCGAAGCCTGCGCCCAAGGCCAAGCAGCAGCCGAAGCAGTAATCGTTCCGGGCCGTGGGTTCAGCGCGGTCCGGGGGCGTTGATGCGGTCCGCCTGACGTTCAGATCCGGCCGGGATGCCGCGCGGGGCGTTCTTGCCCTTGCCGGCCTTCGGAATGGGGCGGCCCGTGTCCCGGTCGAAGCCGTCGGGGGTCAGATTGGCGGGCACGGTATCCCCGGTTTCCGCGCTCCAGCGGTCCAGCAGGGCCGCGAGGCGGGCGCGGATGGCCGCGTGGCCGGGATGGGTGGCCAGGTTGCGGAGCTGGTCGGGATCGGCGGCCAAGACGTACAGCTCCTCGGCGGGGCGCGGGGCGAGGAAGACGTCGGCCTGCGCCGGCGTGAGCGTGCCGGCGTCGCGGGCCGCGCGCAGGGCCGTGTGGGAGGCGGAGCGGACGGAGTCGGCGGGGCCCTGCCAGGGCAGGGTAGAGCGATGGTTGCGGATATACAGGAAGCCTTCCGAGCGGACGGCGCGACCGTGGGCCTCGTAGTCGTGCCAGTTGTGTTCGGAGAAGGCGTGCTGGCGCACTTGGGCGGACGGGGACTGGAGGACCGGCAGCAGGCTGACGCCCTGCATTGAAGGCGGGACGGGGAGGCCGGCCGCGGTGAGGATGGTCGGGGCGAGGTCGATGGCGCTGGCGAGGCTGGCGGTGGGCTGCCCGGCGTCGCGGATGCCCGCGGGCCAATGGGCGATCAGGTAGGTCTTCATCCCCGAATCGTGCAGGCGGGTCTTGGCGCGGGGGAACGCCCGGCCGTTGTCGGCGAGCGCCAGCAGCAGCGTGTTCTCCAGCATCCCCTGACGCTGGAGTTCCTCGACCACGGCGCCGACGTAATGGTCGAAGCGGGTGATTTCGTTGTGGTACGAGGCGAGGTCGCGGCGCGTGGCCTCGTCGTCGCGGAGGAAGAGTGGCACGGGCAGCTTCGCCGGGTCGTGGAGCGGCCCGTACAGCTCGGGGCGCCATTCGGTGTCGCCTTCCCATTCGCGGTGGGCGTCGAGGGCGGCGAACCAGCCGAAGAAGGGTTGATCGCGGGGGCGGTCGCGGAGCACCTGCACCCAATGGGCGTGGCCGCCGCTGTTGCCCGGGGCCTTGCCGGCATCGATATGGCCGAAGGCGGGCGCGGGGGCGGAATGGCCGGGCTCGGGCGGAGCGCTGCTTAGGTGGTTCTTGCCGCTGAGGGCCGTGTGATAGCCGGCGGCGCGCAGCAGCTGCGGGAACCACGGAAGGTGCGCGGAGATCGGCTGATGCAGCTCCGAGGCGCGCCCATTGTTGTGCGGATAGCGGCCCGTGATGATGCTGCTGCGGCTCGGGCTGCAGCTGCTGGCGGTCAAATAGGCCGTATCGAAGCGCCGACCGGCCGCGGCGAGGCGGTCGAGGTGCGGCGTGCGCGCGGTCGGGTGGCCATAGCAGCCGAGGTCGTTCCAGCTGATGTCGTCGGCGATCAGCACGATTACGTGGGGGCGCGCGGCGGCCGCGGCGGCGGCGGAAGCGGTGGCGAAAGGGAGGGCGAGCAAGGCGCAGCCAAGGAGGCGAAGCAGGGGCATCGGTGGACGCTGCGGGCCGGCGACCGGGGGGCAAGGTCCATAGCGCGTCCGACGTTGACCCGCGATCCCTTCGGGCTTCCCTTTTCCCATTCTCCTTCGCCCGATGCGGTTCCCCCTGCCTGCCCTCGCCCTGCTCGCCTGCGCCCTCTTCCCGGAACGGGGCGCCGCGGCGGACGCGCCGGACTTCAACCGCGACATTCGGCCGATCCTTTCCAACAACTGCTTCCATTGCCACGGGCCCGATGAGGAGTCCCGCAAGGGTGGGCAGGACGGGCTGCGTCTCGATACTGCGGAGGGCGCGCGGGCCGATCTGGGCGGCGGGGCCTTCGCCATCGTCCCTGGTCACCCCGATCGCAGCGAACTGATCGCGCGCCTAGTCTCCAAGGAGGCGGATGAGCTGATGCCGCCGCCGGCCTCCGGCAAGTCCCTCACGCCGGGCGAGATCGACC
Organism: Verrucomicrobiota bacterium; assembly: GCA_016871775.1. Classification (GTDB taxonomy): domain Bacteria; phylum Verrucomicrobiota; class Verrucomicrobiia; order Opitutales; family Opitutaceae; genus ER46. The sequence continues at coordinate 5,770 of VHCI01000128.1, forward strand.
TCCTGCGCCGCTGGATCGAGGCCGGGGCGCCCTACGCGCGCCATTGGTCCTACCAAGCGCCTCGGGCGCCGGCGCAGCCGATGGTCAAGGACGCCGCCTGGCCGAAGGGTTCGCTCGACCGCTTCATCTTGGCGCGCTTGGAGCAGGAGCGGCTCCGCCCGCAGCCGGAGGCGGATCGCGTGACCCTCGCGCGGCGCGTGGCCCTCGATCTGACTGGCCTGCCGCCGACCCTGGCCGAGGTGGAGGCGTTTGCCGCCGACGCGGCGGCGGGGGCCTACGAACGCTTCGTGGACCGACAGTTCGCCAAGCCCGCCTATGGGGAACATTGGGCGCGCCTGTGGCTCGATCTGGCGCGCTACGCTGATTCCAAGGGTTACGCGGACGACCAGCCCCGCAGCATCTGGGCGTACCGGGACTACGTGATCAGGGCCTTCAGTCGCGACCTGCCCTTCAATCAGTTCACCGTGGAGCAGATCGCGGGCGACCTGCTGCCGAACCCTTCCCGGGATCAGATTGTGGCGACTGGGTTTCATCGCAACACGATGAACAACACTGAGGGCGGCACGGACGACGAGGAGTTCCGGAGCGTCGCGGTGGTCGATCGCGTCAACACCACCTGGGCGGTCTGGATGGGCACCTCGATGGCCTGCGCCCAGTGCCACACCCACAAGTATGACCCCATCACCCACAAAGAGTACTTCCAGGTCTACGCTTTGCTGAACCAGACCCAGGACGCGGACCGCAATGACGAGAGCCCGTTGCTGGAGTTTTTCACCGCGGAGCAGGAGGCGGCGCGGGAGCGGGCGAAAGAGGAGATCGGGGCGCTGCACGCGGCGTTCTGGGCGGCACGCGAGCGGGAGACCGGTGCGGCCGGGGAGTGGGCGCGGTCCTTCCCCGCGCGGCTTGACTGGCGTCCGGCCCCGTTGCGGGCTGCGAGCGCGGCGGGGGCCACTCCGGTGCGGCTCCAGGCGGGGGCGGCGGCCGTGGAGGCCGGTCCGGCCAAGGAGACCTTCACGCTGGAGCCGGTGCTGCCCGAGGGCGAGACCCTCACCGCGCTGCGGCTGGAAGCCGGACCTTCGGCGAATGGCGGCGGGTTCACCGTGCAGTCCGTCCGCGCGGGCGTGTTGCCCCCGGAGCCGTTTCGTCACGCTCGTTTTGTGCGGGTCGAGAACCCCGGCCGCGGCAAGGTCTTGTCCTTCGCCGAGTTGGAGGTGTTCAGTGGCGGGCATAACGTGGCGCGCGCGGGGAAGGCTCGCCAGAGCTCGACCGCCGAGGGCGCCGAGGCCGCCCGGGCACTCGATGGCAACACGGACGGCGATAACCCTTTCAAGTCGGTCTCCCTCACCCAGGAGGAGGATAATCCCTGGTGGGAAGTGGACCTCGGGGCGAATTTGCCCCTCGAGAAGGTCGTCCTCTGGGGCCGTCGGGGCGAGGATGGTACGCCCACCGGGATCCGCATCACCGTGTTGGACGCGGAGCGGCGGCCGGTCTTTGAGCGGGTGACCCGCGAGTTTCCGCGCCCAACCAACACGGTCCTGCTGTCTGATCCGCGCGAATTGCCGCTGGCGTTGGCGGCGGCCGATCCGGGGCAGGAGGGCCTGGAATCCTCAGCCTTGGTGATAGATCAGCCCGCGCGCAAGGCGGCGACAAAGCCGGCGTGGCGACCGGGCACGGCGGGGGGCGCGGGCCTGACCTTGGTGCCGGCGCAGCCCCTGCGCCTCGCGCCGGGCGAACGGCTGGTCCTCACGGTGGAGCAGCAAGGCGACCGGGCCCGGACCGCGGAGGGCGGCCTGCGGGTGCTGCGCACGACGGAGGCCCGGGCGGCGGAACACGCCCGCATCCCGGCCCCGGTGTTGGCGGTCCTGCGGCAGCAGGAGGCCGAGCGGACGCGCGCGCAGCGGGAACTGCTGCTGGACCACTATGTACAGGAGGTGGCCCCGGGGCTGGCGACGGAGCGCCGGCGGCTGGCAGCCTTGCAGCGGGAACTGGACACGATGCCGCTGCAGACCACGCCGATCCTGCGCGAGCTGCCCGCGACCGAGCGGCGCGTCACCCGCGTCCACCTGCGGGGCAATTTCCAGGCCTTGGGCGACGAGGTGCCGCCGGGCGTGCCCGCGGTGTTCGGGGCGCTGCCGGTGGGGCAGCCGGCGGACCGGCTGGCGTTGGCGCGCTGGCTGGTGGCCCGCGAAAACCCCCTCACCGCGCGGGTGCTGGCCAACCGCCTGTGGGAGGCAATCTTCGGCTTGGGCCTGGTGCGCACCTCGGAGGAGTTCGGCGCGCAGGGCGAGCTGCCGAGCCATCCGGAGTTGTTGGACTGGCTGGCCGTCGAACTGATGGACGATGGTTGGAGCGTGCAGCGCTTCCTGCGCCGTCTCGTCCTTTCGGCCGCCTATCGGCAGCATTCGCGGGTGATGCCCGAGGCGTATGCCGCGGATCCGGAGAACCGGCTGTGGTCGCGCGGCCCGCGCGTGCGGCTGGCGGCCGAGATGGTGCGCGACCAGGCTCTGGCCGTCAGCGGCCTGCTCAGCGCGAAGCAGTTTGGTCCGGCGGTGCGGCCCTTGCAGCCAGCGTTCGACCTGCGGGCGGCGTTTGGCGGGGCCCTCGATTGGAAGACCAGCACGGGCGAGGACCGGCTGCGGCGCGGCCTGTACACCGAATGGCGCCGGAGCAGTCCTTATCCGTCGATGGTGACCTTTGACGCGCCGAACCGCGAGGTGTGCACCTTGCGGCGCCCGCGGACCAACACGCCCTTGCAGGCCCTCGTGACCCTCAATGATCCCGTCTACGTCGAGGCGGCGCAGGGTTTGGCCCGCCTAATGGCGCACGGCGGGGGCAGCGTGGCGGAGAAGGCGGCGGCGGGCTTCCGGCGGGTACTCCTGCGGGCGCCGGCGCCGGCCGAGTTGTCGCCGCTGGTGGCGCTGCATGCGGAGGCGTTGGCGGGCTTTACGCGCGAGCCGGAGCAGGCGGCCCAATTGATCGCCAATCCCGACTTGCCGCCGCCCGCGACTTTTTCTGCCCCGGACCTCGCGGCGTGGACGGTCGTGGCCAACGTGCTGCTGAACCTAGATGAGACCCTGATGAAGCCATGAGCCTGCGCGTCGAACAGATCCGTCACCAGACCCGCCGCCAGTTCCTGCGGGCGAGCGGGCAGTTCAGCTTGGGCGCGATCGCGCTGCAGGCGCTCGGCGCGGCCCCGGTGTCGGGGCCCGGTCCGGTGAATCCCCTGGCCCCGCGGCCGTCGCATTATGCGGCCAAGGTAAAGCGGGTCATCTACCTCCATATGTCGGGCGGGCCGCCGCATCTGGACCTGTTTGATTACAAGCCGGAGCTGGTGAAGCGGGATGGCCAGCCGGCACCGGACGACTTCATCAAGGGGCGCCGCTTCGCCTTCACCACTGGGACGCCGCTGCTGATGGGCACCCCGCGTCAGTTCGCGCAGCACGGGCGTTCCGGGATGTGGATGTCCGACGCCATCCCCCACTTCCACGGGCTGGCGGACGACTTGTGCCTCATCAAGTCGATGCACACGGACCAGTTCAACCATACCCCGGCC
>VHCI01000129.1 GCA_016871775.1 Verrucomicrobiota bacterium
CAGTGGATGTCGCGGCACGGCAACCTCGCGTTCGAGATGTTCCGCACGCCCTGGGCCGAGACGTATCCCGGGCGCTTGCGCGCTGCCGGTTACCACGTTGGGCATGTGGGCAAGTGGCACAACGGGAAATTTCCCGCGGAGAATTACGACTTCGGCGCCGGGCGCATCACCCCGATGCGGCACTGGCTGCAACAACCGGAGGGCCCGCCGGTGCACGTTACCCGCCGCAACGAGTCGGACGCCCTGGAATTCCTGCGCACCCGCCCGGCGGGGCGGCCCTTCTGCCTGACGCTTGCCTTTGTTGCGGCCCATGCGGAGGACCAGCACCCGGCGCAGTTCCTGCCGCAGCCGGAGAGCCTCGCGCTTTACGCGGGCGTGCGCATTCCCGTGCCGCCGACCGCCACGGAAGGGCATCACCGGCGCCTGCCGCCCTTCATCGCGAACGAGCGCAACGAGGGCCGCGTCCGCTGGCATTGGCGGTTCGACGAGCCGGAGAAGTATCAGGAGATGATGCGCAACTACTATCGGCTCGTGACCGAGGCGGATGCGGTCTGTGGGCGGATCCTCGCGGAGCTGGAGCGGCAGGGGGTGCTGGAGGAGACACTGGTGGTCTTCACGACTGATAACGGGTTCTTCCACGGAGAGCACGGGCTCGCGGACAAGTGGTACCCGCACGAGGAGAGCATCCGGGTGCCTCTGCTCGTGCGCGATCCGCGCCTGCCGGTGGCCCGCCGCGGCGCGACCGAGGCCGCCTTCGCCCTTAATGTCGATCTCGCGCCTACCGTGCTGGGGGCAGCCGGGTTGCCGGCTTCGCCGGGTATGCAGGGACGCGACCTGACGGCCCTCTACGCGCCGGAGCGGCGACCGGCGGACTGGCGCCAAGAGTTCTTTTACGAGCACGCGGTGATTCGGAACAAAGACTTCATCCCGGCGTCGGAGGCGTTGGTCCGCGCGGACTGGAAGTATATGTTCTGGCCGGACTTCGGTCGGGAGCAGCTGTTCCACCTCTCAGCTGATCCGCGTGAGGAGCGCGATCTCGCCGCGGAACCCGCTCGGGCGGAGCAACTGGCCGGGCTGCGCGTTCGCTTCCAGGAACTCAAGGCGGCTGCCCGTTGAGCCGCCGCGCCGCTCAGGCCCCGCGGGCCCGTTCGCGCTGCGCTTCCTTCCACGCTTGCCACGTCTCCCAAGCGATCGGCAGGACGGAGATGACGATGATGGCCAGAATCACCATTTTGAAGTTCCGCTGGATAAAGGGCAGGCCGCCGAACCCGTAGCCGGCGTAGAGGAAAAAGTAGATCCAGATGAAGCCGCCGATCACGTTGTAGGCGATGAAGCGCCCGTAGTGCATCTTTCCGACCCCAGCGACAAACGGCACAAAGGTCCGCACGATCGGGACGAAGCGGGCCAGGATGACGGCCCGGCCGCCATACTTTTCAAAAAAGGCGTGCGCCCGCTCGAGGTGTTTCTTGCGCAGGAAGATCGAGTCCTCCCGCTTGAACACCGCGGGTCCGATCCGCGAACCCAGCCAGTAATTGACAGTGTCACCGAGCACCGCCGCCACCCACAGGAGCACCGCCATGAGGTGCACGTTCAACCCGGTCTCCGGCTTCGCGCAGAAGGTGCCCGCCGCGAACAGGAGGGAATCGCCGGGCAGGAATGGCGTGACCACTAGGCCCGTCTCCGCGAAGATGATCAGCCAGAGCACCGCGTAGGTCCACAACCCGTATGAGGCGATGATCTCGGCGAGGTGCCGATCGATGTGGATGATGAAATCCACCAGTTTGTGGATCAGCTCAAACATGGGCCGGAGTCAGGGTATGAAAAAAGCAGGCAGTGGGAACTGCCTGCCGGGAGCGGGGGAGGAAAAACTCAGGCCTCAGGCTTCGTCTTCCGCAGGCCTTGGACGCGGTCCCCTGCCTTCCACTGACCGCGCTTCTTGAGCAAGTCCACCCGCTCGAAGCGCTTGAGGACGTTGCGCTTGACGACTATACCGGAGGTTCCTTGGAGGCTCTTATGCTGTGACATGGTGGGAGGCGAGTGGTCGCTCAGGGTTAAGAGGTCAAGGCTGAGGTTCCGTCCGCGTCCATGACAAGTATTTTTCTCCGACCCGGCAGGCATCCACCACGATCCATTCCGGGACCGAATACGGGTGCCGGGCCAGCACCGCCGCCTCCAGCGCGGGCAACTGCTCGTCGAGACACTTCAGGGTGAGCCGGTGTTCCTCGGCGGCTTCGACCTTGCCCTCCCAAGCGTAGAGGGAGCGAAGAGGGCCCTCGACCTGGACACAAACGGCCAAGCCCGCGGTCACGAGTTCGCGCGCCAATTGCTCCGCCTCGCCGGCGGTCGCCACGGTGGTCCAAGCAACCTTCATCAACGGGCAGCTTTCCCTGCGGCGGGCGGCTGACAAGCGGGATCGCGCGGCGGCGCATTCGCCGTTGACCGCGTGCCGGAGCTCGCGAGCCTCGGCCGTAGCTGCCCCGCCCTTATGACAAAGCCCCGCCAACTGGTGTTCCTGCTCTTGGGTTTTTGCAGTGCGGGACCGGCGTTTGCGCAGGAGTGGACCCGGTTTCGCGGGCCCAATGGCACGGGCATTAGCCCCGCGCGGGGCGTGCCCGTCGCGTGGACCGAGGCGGATTTCCGCTGGCGCGTCCGGTTACCTGCCGGCGGTCATGGGGCGCCGGTGGCGTGGGGGCAGCGTCTGTTCGTCACCGCCGCCACCGACGAGGGCCGGGAGCGATCGATCCTGGCCCTCGACCGAAGGGACGGCCGTGAACTGTGGCGGAATACGTACAGCCTCCCCACGCACCGGCCGGTCAGCCGCCACGCTGGCTACGCCAACTCCTCACCCGTCGTCGGCGGGGAACGCGTATTTGCGGTCTTTGTTTCGGCGGATCACTTCTGGGTGCGTGCCTTTGACCATGCGGGTGCCGAGCTTTGGTCGACGGACCTTGGGCCTTTCGTTTCCCAGCACGGCCACGGCGCCTCGCCGATCCTCCACGCAGGGCGGCTGATCGTGTCTAATGACCAGGATGGCGTGAGCACCGTGACGGCGCTCGATCCCGCCACCGGTCGCATCGTCTGGGAGACCCCGCGGCGGACGTCCCGCAGCGGCACCGCCTACGGCACGCCGTGCGTCCTTCGCCGGGCGGACGGGCGGGAGGAACTCCTGCTGACCAGCCAATCGCACGGCATTTCGAGCCTCGATCCGATCACCGGGCGCCAACTTTGGGACGCTCCGATCTTCAATAAGCGCATGGTGTCCTCACCGGTGGTCGCGGGGGACCTCGTGATCGGGACCTGCGGGCAGGGTGGGGGGGCGGGCAACTACCTTAGCGCGGTCCGGCTGGACGGCTCGGGCGACGCGGAGAGCCGGGTTGCCTACACCCTCAAGGTTGCCACGCCCTACGTGACCACTTCCGTGTTCCACGAGGGCCGCGTTTACCTCGTGAGCGACAGCGGGGTTGCCACGGCGATCGAGGCGGCGACGGGCCGCACCCTGTGGTCCGAGCGCCTGCGGGCGGAGTTCTTCGCCTCGCCGGTCTGGGTGGAGGGGCGGCTCTATTGTGCCTCGACCAAGGGAGAAATGCTCGTGCTGTCGGCCGGAGAGGAGTTTCGGCTCCTCGCCCGTAATCCGATGGGTGAGGGCACCCACAGCACGCCCTGCGTCGAGGGTAACCGGCTGTATCTCCGCACCTTCAACCATCTCGTCTGCATCGGCGCGCAGTGAAGCCTCCCCCGTTACGCCGCGCTCTGCTCGCCCTGCTGTTGCCCGCTGGAATTCCCGCGCTTGCGGCCGGCGACTGGCCGATGCTGGGGGGGCGCCCAGACCGAAATATGGTTGCCTCTGCCACCGGCCTGCCCCGGGACTGGGCGATGGCAGGCCCGGGCGGGGCCGCGCGCCAGGTGCGTTGGGCGGCGCCGCTGGGCGACGTCACCTACGGGGCCCCTGTGGTGGCCGCGGGCCGGGTGCTGATCGGCACCAACCGCGCCGAATCCTCCGGGGCGGAAAGGGCCGGTGTGCTCCGCTGTTTCTCAACCGAGGACGGACGGCTGCTGTGGGAGGCGGTCCACTCCAAGTTGGCGGACGATGCGGAGGACGACAGCACCATCGGCCTCTGCTCCACTCCCTGCGTGGCGGGTGACGAGGTTTTTTACGTGAGCAATCGCGGCGAGCTCGTCTGCCGGGACGTCCGCGACGGCCGGGAGATCTGGTCGCTCGATTTCCGCGCCCGGCTGGGAGTCGAGGTCAACCAGGCTTCCGCGTCCTCGCCGCTCGTCGTGGGCGAGTTGGTGTTCGCCCTCACGGGCAACGCGGCGCATCCGCGGACCGGCAAGGTCCGGCAGCCGCAGGCGCCCAGCTTCGTCGCCGTCGACCGTAAGACCGGCCGCGTCGTCTGGCAGGACGCTTCGCCCGGCGGGCGCATCCTCACGGGCCAATGGGGCTCGCCGAGCCACGGCGTGGTCGATGGGGTGGCGCAGATCCTCTTTCCCGGCGGGGATGGCTGGCTCTACGCCTTCGCTCCGGCGGATGGTCGGCTCCTGTGGAAGTTCAATTGCAAGGCCCACGAGAAGACTTCCCCGGAGGGCGAGCCGGAAACCTCCTTCAGCCTCGTGGCCGCGCCGGTGTTTGCTGGCCACCGAGTGCTGGTGGCGGTCGGCGAGCCCGAGGCGGGAAGCGGCCCGGGGGCCCTGCGCTGCATCGACGCTCGAGGGCGGGGCGACCTGACCGCGACTCGTGAGCTCTGGCGGCTGGGCGGGGAGGACTTCAATGACAGCATTTCCACCGCGGCTGTGCACGACGGGTTGGTTTACGCGGCGGATGCGCCCGGGTACATCTACTGCGTGGACCTCGAGACTGGGCGCCGGCAGTGGGTGCACGACGCCAAGGCAAACATCTGGGGCTCGCCGCTGGTGGCGGACGGCCGTTTATGGGTGCAGACGGCGGATGGAGACGTGCTGCAGTTCGCCCTCGGCCGCGAGTTGCGCCTGCTCATTAAGGTGCCCGCGCTGCCTGACGCCGGGCACGGCACCCCGGTCACCGCCGGGGGCGTGTTGTACCTGACCGGCCAGCGGCACCTCTACGCGGTCGGCGGTTAAGGCGGGCGTTATCTCCACCGAGGCGGGGGCGCAATTTCTGTTTGCGGGTGGCGCGCGCGGTCCGTTTAGCTCTTGGGTTCCGCCCCTTCACGATGCACCGTTCCCACCACTGCGCCCAGCTCACTCCTGCCGATCTCGGCCAGACCGTCTCGCTGCTAGGCTGGGTCGACACGATTCGGGACCAGGGCGGAATCATCTTCGTCGACCTGCGTGACCGCAAGGGGATCACCCAGATCCAGCTGGAGCCGCGCGACAATGCCGCCTTGGGGGAGCAGTTGAAGCACCTGAAGACCGAGTCGGTCATCGGGGTCGCCGGCAAGGTCGTCCGCCGGCCAGCGGGCACCGAGAACCCCGCGCTGCCCACCGGGGCGGTCGAGGTGAATGCTTCTTCGCTGGAGATCCTCAACCTAGCGGACACCCCGCCGTTCCCGCTGGATGATGACGGTGGCGACAAGGTGAACGAGGACCTGCGCCTCACTTACCGGTATCTGGACCTGCGCCGCCCGAGGATGCGCCGCAACCTCGAGGTGCGCCACCGCGCGACCAAGGCGATCCGCGACTACTTTGACGGGCAGGAGTTCATCGAGGTGGAGACGCCCGCCCTCTTCAAGAGCACCCCAGAGGGCGCGCGCGAGTACTTGGTGCCGTCGCGTATCCATCCGGGAGAGTTCTACGCGCTTTCCCAGTCCCCGCAGCAGTTCAAGCAGATCCTGATGGTGGCCGGGGTGGAGAAGTATTTCCAGATCGCCCGCTGCTTCCGCGACGAGGACCTGCGCGCGGACCGGCAGATGGAGTTCACGCAGGTGGACGTCGAGGCGTCGTTTGTGACTCGCGAGGACATCTACGCGCTGTTCGAGGGGATGCTGAGTCGGGTGTGGCGCGAGGTGCTGGGGGTGGAGATCCCCACACCTTTCCTGCGGATACCGTTTCAGGAGGCGATGGACCGCTTCGGCGTGGACAAGCCAGATCTGCGCTTCGGCCTCGAGCTGGTGGATTTCTCGGAGACCTTCCGTACCTCCGCCTTCAAGGTGTTCCAATCCACGGTCGAGTCCGGCGGAGTGGTGAAGGCTCTCAACGCCAAAGGGCTATCGGACGTCACCCAGGGCGAGCTGAAGTCGCTCGAGGACATCGCGCGTTCGCTCGGGGCTAAGGGCTTGGCGTTCATCAAGTTGGAGGGCGGCGAGTGGAAGTCGCCGATCGTGAAGTTCCTCAGCGACGCCGAGAAGGCGGAGCTCACTCGCCGGCTCATCCTAGAAGAGGGGGATATCGTGTTCTTCGCGGCTGCCCCGTGGGAGAAGGCGTGCGCTATCCTCGGCCGGCTCAGGCTGGAGGCCGCCCAGTTGCTCGCGCGGCGCGGGCGCCTGACCATCCGCGCCGATGACTGGAAGTTCCTGTGGGTCGTCGACTTCCCGCTGATGAGCTACGACGAGGCGGAGAACCGCTACGTAGCTACGCACCATCCCTTCACCGCCCCGGTGCCCGAGGACGCGGCCCTGCTGTCGGCGAATCCAAAGGCCGTGCGCGGGCAGCATTACGATGTAGTCCTCAACGGGATGGAACTCGGCGGCGGCTCGATCCGCATTCACCAGCCCGCTCTGCAGAAACGGGTTTTCGAGGAGGTGCTGAAGATTCCAGCCGATGTCGTCGAGAGCCGATTTGGCTATCTGCTGAAGGCCTTCACCTTTGGTGCACCGCCCCACGGCGGCATCGCCTTCGGGCTCGACCGGATGGTCGCGCTCCTCTGCGGCACCACAAGCATCCGCGATGTGATTGCCTTCCCCAAGACGCAGAAGGGCCAGGACCTGATGGCGCAGAGCCCGACGCCGGTCACCCCGCGCCAGCTCCGGGAACTGCACATCGCGGTGGTGCCCCCGCAGTGACGCCGCCCGACCGCATCTAGATCTTGCGCTGGGCCGGGATGGGGACTCTCCTTAATTTATCCTACCGCCCGACCTTTTCCCGCCCCATGAAACTCATCATTGCCATCATCAAGCCGTTTAAGCTGGAGGAAGTAAAGGGGGCCCTCGCGGCCGCGGGCATCGAGGGGATGACTGTAACCGAGGTGAAGGGCTTCGGTCGGCAAAAGGGGCACACGGAGATCTACCGGGGCAGCGAGTACACGGTAGACTTCCTGCCGAAAGTGAAGCTCGAGGTCGCCGTGGCGGACGAGGTTGCTGCTAAGGCGATCGACGCCATCGGCAAGTCGGCCCGTACGGGGAAAATTGGCGACGGGAAGATTTTTGTGGTCCCGCTCGAGGAGGTGGTGCGCATCCGCACGGACGAGCGGGGCGAGAAGGCCGTCTGACGTCCCGCCTTTTGGCGGGAGCTGGCGTGGGACCGGTTCCGTGAGGGGTCGGCGAGGCTCGCCGGGCTTTGCGCCTCCCTCCCCAATCGTCCGGGCGCCGTGAAGAGGGCGGCCTTCGAAAGGAGATCGGCGTCTTGGAAGTTTTGAGTGGGGCAATCAAAATCGCGGCCGCATTGGCACGGGGTGTGCTTGGATGAGGAGGGTCCGCCTTGCGGTCCCGATCCGGCCAAATGGGGTCTGTTCCCCGGACGGCCGGTTTTCAGGCCCTCAAACCCAACCACCACGCGCATGTCCACCTGTATTCGTCGAATGAAGCCGTTCGCGCTCCTCGCCCTGCTTGCCGGGCTTTGCTGGGGATCGCTGTCCGCCCAAACCCCTGCGCCCGCCGCGCCCGCGGCGCCGCCTGCCCCGAAGCAGCCCACGATGGAGCAGCGCATCGCGGACTTGGAGGCCTATGTGAACAACGGCGCCCGCACGCCGGACGTCGCCTCCAAGGTCCCCGGTCCCGGCCCCGGCCACAACGCGTGGCAGATGGTGAGCACCGCGCTCGTCATCTTCATGACTCTGCCTGGACTCGCGCTCTTCTACGGCGGCCTGGTCCGGCGCAAGAATGTTCTTTCGGTGCTCGCCCAGTGCATGGGCATCGCCGGGATGGTCACGATCCTCTGGTGGGCGGTGGGCTACAGCCTCGCCTTCAACGGAGGCAACGCGATCATCGGCGACACCGCTGCGAAGTTCCTAACCGGCGTCGAGGGGGGCAAGACTGGCGCGGGCTACCACTGGATCAGCGACCTGATGTGGTCGATGTTCCAGCTCAGCTTCGCTATCATCACCCCCGCGCTTATCGTGGGCGCGGTCGCCGAGCGGATGAAGTTCCTCGCGGTGCTCGTCTTCGTGGCGCTCTGGATGTTCCTTGTTTACTTCCCCTTCGCCCATATGATCTGGGCAACGAACGGGTTGATGTGTGGCCCGTTGAATAAGGATGCCGCGATCAAGGCGATCGACTTTGCCGGCGGCACCGTGGTGCACATGACCTCCGGCTGGTCCGCCTTGGTGCTCTGTATCATCCTTGGCAAGCGCGTGGGCTTCGGCAAGGAGTCCATGCCTCCGCATTCGATGGTGCTGTGCATGGTTGGCACCGGGATGCTCTGGGTTGGCTGGTACGGCTTCAACGCCGGTTCCGCCCTCGGCGCCGACGGTATCGCGGCCAACGCCTTCGCGACCACCACCCTTGCGGCCGCCACCGCCGGCTTCACTTGGGCCGTCTGCGAGTGGGTCCTCCGCGGCAAGCCCAGCGTTCTGGGTTTCTGCTCCGGCATCGTCGCCGGCCTCGTTGTTATCACCCCGGGCGCCGGCTTCGTGCTGCCGTCCTCGGCGGTCATCATCGGCGTCCTAGCGGGCGTCGTCCCCTTCGTCGCCTGCGCCTACCTCAAGAAGGCATTCGGTTATGACGACTCGCTCGACACCTTCGGGATCCACGGCGTCGGTGGCACCCTCGGTGCCATCCTGACGGGGGTGTTCGCTGATCCGGCAGCCAACTCCGTCCTCGGGCCTGACGGGATGAAGCTGATGGACGGCCTGCTCGCCAACCAATTCAAGGCCGTCGCCCTCACCATCGTCTGGTCGGTGGTCGCCACCGCGATCATCGCCTACATCGTCAAGGCCGTCATCGGCCTGCGACCCACCGAGGAGTTCGAGCGTCAAGGCTTGGATATCTCCGAGCACGGCGAAGAGGGCTACGTCAGCTGAACTCTTAAACCCTACCATCCATGAAACTCATCATCGCCATAATCAAGCCGTTCAAGCTGGAGGAAGTGAAGGAGGCCCTTGCGGCCGCGGGCATCGAAG
>VHCI01000130.1 GCA_016871775.1 Verrucomicrobiota bacterium
GCCGGGAGAACATCTTCAGGAAAACCTCCTGCGCGAGATCCTCCTCGGCGACCCGGCGGGGCCGGTGCGAGCGGACGATGCGGATGACCAGCGGGTAAAGGTGTTCGACCAGCTCGCGGGCCGCGTGCTGATCGCCGGCCCGCACGAGCGCAAGGCAACCCGCGACGTCAAAGGGCGGTTCGGCGGGGTCAGGCATAGGGGAATGGAGTCGCGGCCATGCATGGATCGCAAGACGCTCCGGCGGGCGGGCGCGTTACAGTCCTTGGGGGCCGGCCCGAACCTTGACATTTCCGGGTGCGGCGCGGATATCGGGAGGGTGAATGTTCGCCGCTTGGGGCTCCGACTTACGCGCACGCACGGCCGTTAAGGACGTCCTCCGGACGCCGGTCGTGCGTCTCGCGGTGGTTTCCGCCGGCGCGGTGAACGCCCGCTAGTCCGGTGTCTCCCGCCGCGGGGCCCCCCATCGCCCCCGTTCCCGCTCCTCCCCCCTTTTTTCGTCTTTCCCCGTCCATGCAACCCGCGCCCATCACGAAGTACCGGCCGTTCCCGCCGGTGAACCTGCCTGACCGCCATTGGCCGGGTCGCACGCTGACGCGGGCGCCGATTTGGTGCAGCGTCGACTTGCGGGACGGCAACCAAGCCTTGGCGCAGCCGATGAGCGTCGAGGAGAAACTTGAGTACTTCGCCCTGCTGGTGCGCATAGGCTTCAAGGAAATCGAGATCGGCTTTCCGAGCGCCTCGCAGATCGAGTTCGATTTCTGCCGGCGGCTGATCGAGGGCAACCTGATCCCGGACGATGTGGCGGTGCAGGTCCTCTGCCAAGCGCGGGAGGACCTGATCGGGCGCAGCTTCGAGGCCCTCCGGGGGGCCCGCCAGGCGATCTTCCACCTGTACAACTCGACTTCGCCAGCCCAGCGCCGCCATGTGTTCAACGCGTCGCGCGCGGACACTCTCGGCATCGCGACACAGGGCACGGCGTGGGTCCGCCAGCACGCCGCGTCACTGGTGGCGTCCGGGATGCGCGTCCGGTTCGAGTACTCGCCGGAGAGCTTCACCAGCACGGAGCTGGATTACGCCCTCGAGGTCTGCGAGGCGGTGTCGGATGTCTGGCAGCCGACCGCAGCCGAGCCGATCATCCTGAACCTGCCGGCCACGGTGGAGTACGCTTCGCCCAATGTGCACGCCGACCAAATCGAGTGGATGTGCCGGCACCTCACCCGGCGGGACCGCACGCTCGTCTCGCTGCATACGCACAACGACCGCGGCACGGGCGTAGCCGCCACCGAGCTGGCCCTGCTGGCGGGAGCGGACCGCGTCGAGGGGACGCTCTTCGGCAACGGCGAGCGCACCGGCAACCTCGATCTCGTGACGGCCGCGCTAAACCTCTACACCCACGGTATCCACCCTGGACTCGACTTCAGCAACATCAACGACATCCGCGAAGTGTACGAGCGCACGACGCGCCTCGAGGTGCCGCCGCGCCACCCCTACGCGGGGGAACTGGTGTTCACCGCCTTCAGCGGCTCGCACCAGGACGCGATCAAGAAGTCCTGGGCTGCGCGCGACCCCGCCCGGCCCGATGACCCGTGGGACGTGCTCTACATCCCCATCGACCCGGCCGACATCGGCCGCAGTTACCGCGCGATCATTCGCATCAACGCGCAGTCCGGCAAGGGCGGCGTCGCCTACGTCCTCGAGCAGGAGTTTGGCTACAGCTTGCCGAAGGCGATGCACCGAGAGATCGGCCGCCTGATCAACGAGGTCGCCGATTCCCGCGGCACTGAGCTGACCCCGGCGGACGTGCACGAGGTGTTCCGCGAAGAGTACCTTGAACGCCGCGCTCCCGTAGCCCTGCTGCACTTTAAGACGACGGAGCGCGACAGTGAAGTCACCTGCGTCGCGGCCTTGGTGATCGACGGCGTCGCGCGCAAGCTGAGCGGGCAGGGCAACGGCCCGATCGACGCGTTCACGCGGGCCCTGGCCGCGACCACGTTGCCGCGGTTCGAAGTGCTGAGTTACGCGGAGCATTCACTCGGCAAGGGCTCGGAGGCCCGGGCGGTGAGCTACATCCAGATCAAGACCGACCGGGGCCAGACCCTCTTCGGCGCGGGCATTGACACCAACATCGAGCTCGCGTCGATCAAGGCGATCGTCAGCGCCCTCAACCGCGCCCTCGCGCGCTGAGTCGGCGCCTCGGCGGGGCCGGCTCAGGCGCCGCGGAAGTGGCGAGGGAAGAGCGGAACGTTCTCGAAGTGCCGCAGGGTCGGCAGGCCGGTCCCGCTGGCCGGCCCCCCCGCTTCTAGCGCCACCTCCACCACGTCAAAGCGGACCGTGCGGGGAAGGTGGCGCAGGCCGCGGAGGTAGGCGCGGGCAGCCCGGAGCAGCACCGTCTTTTTTCGGCGGTCCACCGCAAAGTACCCTGGCACGAGCGCGCGGGCAGACCGCGCCTTGACCTCCACGAACACCAGCACCTCGCCGTCCGCGCAGACGAGGTCGAGTTCCTCCCGGCGGTCGGCCGGGTTGCGCCAGTTCCGGGCCAGCACCCGCCAGCCCTGGGCCGCGAGGATCTGCGCCGCCAGCGCCTCCCCGCGGCCTCCGGAGGACGGTGGCGCGGGCGCCAAGCCCCGGAGCCTCGCCAACAGCGCGCGCATCGGCCAGGGAGTCAGGCTGGGCTGGCGGCGGGCGCCCGGATCTCGGAGCTCACCTGGACGCCGCGCACCGACTCAGCTAGATCGGCCGCCGGTGCTTCCGCCTCGCCCCGGTCCGCGTTGAAGCGCATCGAGACCGTCTTGGAGACGCCGCGCTCCTCCATCGTCACGCCGTAGATCGCCTGCGCGGCGGAGACCGTGCGCTTGTTGTGGGTGATGATGATGAACTGCGAGTCCTGGACGAACTTCCGCAGCAGGTCGGTGAAGCGGCCGATGTTTGACTCGTCGAGGGGCGCGTCCAGCTCGTCGAGCAGGCAGAACGGCGAGGGCTTCACCATATAAAGGGCGAAGAGCAGCGCGACGGCGGTCAGGGTCTTTTGGCCGCCGGAGAGGAGCGTGATGCCCTTGAGCTTGGTGCCGGGGGGCTGGGCGACGATCTCGATGCCGCTCTCGAGGATGTCCTCGGCCTGGATCAGTTCCAAATGGGCGCGTCCGCCGCCGAACAGGGTGTGGAAGGTGTACTCGAAGTTCTTTCGGATCTGCTCGAACGTGATCTGGAACTGCTGGAGCGAGGTCTGGTTGATCTCGTCGATCGCCTTTACCAGCTCCGCCTTCGCCGTGTTCAGGTCTTTGACCTGCCCGGAGAGGAAGTCGTGGCGCTGCTTCAGGTCCGCGTACTCCTCGATGGCGATCAGGTTTACGGCGCCCATCCCGGAAAGGCGCTGCCGGAGGGCGTCCACTTCCGCCTTGATCGGGGGCCACTCCGCGGCGTCGAGCGCTGCGAGATCGGCTTCGGTCGGTTCCCCGCGCGGCTCCTTGCGGCGGCGCCGCCGCCGGGTGCCGGCGGCGATTACACCCTCGGCGGACGTTTCCGTCGCGGGGGAGGGGCAAGGTTCCTCGTCCTCCTCCTCGAGGTCGAGCGGCTTGATCCCCTCAGGCTCGTCGTCTGCACGCCAGAGCTGCCGGCGCCAGTCGACCGTCGCGATCGCCGCTTGGAATTCCCGTAACACCTCCTCGTCGAGGAAACCGAGGCGCTGGCGGGTTTCCGCCAGCCGTACCTCGTGAGTGGCGAGCTCGCTCTGGGCCGCCTCGGATTGCTCCCGCACCGCGTGCTGGGCGGCCTCGAGACCGGAGATCACGCGCTCCACATCCGCCAGTGCCACTCGCGCCTGCTGCACCTGGCCCTGCGCCACGGCGAGGGTTTCCGCGAGCTGCGCGGCCCGGGCCCGCTGGGTGCCGGCCTCGCGTTCGAGGTCGGCGGTCTGCTCGGTCCACGACTCGATCTCGTGCTGCCGCTGGGCGAGCAGTTCGCCGAGCTGCTGCCGGCGCCGTTCCATTTCCCCGAGGCCGCGGTCAATGACCTCCACCTTCTGGCGGCGTTCGGCGAGCTCGAGGCGGGACTGCGCGAGTGACTCGCGCTTCACGTCCCGCTCGGTGCGGAGCTCGGTTAGCCGCAGTTCCTGTTGCCGGATGGATTCCCGGTGGCCGGTGACGGCAGTCTCGGCCGCGGCGAGCCCGGTTTGGGCCTGCTCCCAGCGCGCGTGGGCCTCGTCGCGGGCGCGCTCAAGCCCGGCGACCTCGTTCTCCATCCGGGTTATGCGCTGGTTGACCTCGTCCGCGTTGCGCCGCGTGTTCCGCTCCTCGGCCTGCAAGGCAGCGAGCTGCTGGGTGGCGGCGAGCATTTCGGCGCGGCGCTCTTCAAGGGCTTGGTCGGCTTTGGAAAGGCGGGCGGAGAGGGCGTCGATGACCGCCTTCTGGGCGTCGTGCGCTTGCTGATCCTCAGCGAGGCCCCGGCTGGCCTCGCGGAGGTCGATCTCGCGCTGGACGATGCTCTGGGCGGCGCGTTTGCCGTTCTGGTGGCCGCCGAAGATTAGGCCGCGGCGGTCGACGAGGTCCCCCTTGCGGGTGGCGACGGCGAGGAAGGGGAAGGCGGGATTCTCCTTCCAGAAGGAAAGGAAGGCGCCGAGGTCCTCGGCAATGTAGGATTCCCGGAGGATGCCGAGGGCGGGGTGCCCGGCCTCCACGGCGTCGAGACCGCTCGTCGCGGGCACCAGCCCCGGGGGCAATTCGTGGAAGCCCTCGTGGCGGAGGCCGATCTCCGTGACCCGCAGCACGACCGAGCCGATTTGCTCGGCCTCCAATTGGGCGAGGATGCGCTGAGCGGTCGAAAGCTCGGCGACGCTGATCGCCTCGGCGGCCGAACCAAGGATCGCCTCGATCGCGCGGGCGCAGCCGGGCTGCACCGCCAGGCCCTGGGAGATGGGGACAGCTTTGCTGCCGGCCAGCGCAGCTTCGAGCCGGCCCTGCAGGACCGCCTTGGCGCCCTCGCCGAAGCCTTCCCAACGCTCCTGCAACTGCTGGAGCAGACGGAGGCGGGCGGTTCGCTGGGCGAGTTGGCGATCGATGTCCTGCAGGCGGCGCTGCGTCTCGCGGAATTCGCGGGTCAGGTCGGTAATTGTCTGCTGGGCGATCCCGGCCTCGGTCTGGGCGCGCGACTTCGACGCCAGGGCCTCCTCCGCCCGGGTCGCCGCCTCGGCGACCTGCAGTTTCGCCGAGGCGCGGAGCTGGCGGACACCCTCGAGCTCCTGCGCGAGCAGATCGTGCCTGTGCAGGCTCGTCTTCTGGTCGACCTCGTAGCCGGAGCAGTCGGTGCGGAGCCGGACCACCGCGCTCTCGAGCTGCAGCAGCTCGAAGCGGGCCTGCCCCAATGCGGCCTCGACGCGGCCGAGCTCGCCCTCGACGATGCCCAGCTCGCGGTTACGCTGCTGGTAGACCGCGTCGCTGCCGCCGAGCAGCTCGAGCTGGAGCTGCTTGTCCTGCGCGCCGGTGTCCACCTGAGCGGACACCTCGCGCAGCTGCATTTCGACCTCGGCGAGATTGTCCCGGGAGGAGGCCAACCGGTCCTCGAGGCCGCCACGCCGGATCTGGGCGAGGTTGGCGGCGTTCTCCGCGGCCTCGCGCTGCGAGCGCACGTCGAAGACCGCCTGCTGGGCGTCCTGGACCCCTTGGCTGAGGCGGCTGCGGGCGGCTCGGCGGGCGGCCAGAGAGGCCTCCTGCTCCTCGAGGTGGGCGCGGCGTTCCTCGGCCGCCCCGCGCAGGGAGCCCACGCGGGCCTCCAGCTCGGCGAGGCCAGCAGCGAGGGTCGCGTGTTGGCGGCCGCTCCAAGCGAGCGAGAGGTGGCGTAGCCGGTGGTGGAGTCGCCTGTAGCGCAGCGCCTTCGCGGCCTGGCGGCGCAAGCTGCCGATCTGGCGCGAGACCTCGCCAATCACGTCCGCCACGCGGGCGAGGTTCTGGTCGGTGAGCGCGAGCTTCTGCAGCGCCTCGCGCCGCTGGGACTTGTACTTGGTGATTCCGGCCGCCTCCTCGAACACCGCGCGCCGCTCCTCGGGTTTCGAGGACAGGATTTGGTCGATCTGGCCCTGCGCCATGATCGAGTAGCTGATCCGGCCAACGCCGGTGTCCATAAAGAGCTTCTGGATGTCCTTCAGGCGGCAGGGCTGGCCGTTGAAGGCGTACTCGCTCTGGCCGTCGCGGTGCACGCGCCGAGTGATCTCGATCTCATGGTATTCGCTCCCGAGCTGCTGCTCACACTCGGTGAGCAGCAAGGAGACCTCGCAGAGCTGGGCCGGTTTGCGGGTGTCGGCGCCCTCGAAGATCACGTCCTGCATCTTGCCGCCGCGCAGCGCCTTGGCGCTCTGCTCGCCGAGCACCCAGCGGATTGAGTCGGCGATGTTGGATTTGCCGCATCCGTTCGGGCCCACGACGGCGGTCACCCCGGGTTCGAAGCGGAGGGTGGTGGGGTCGGCAAAGCTTTTGAAGCCGTGCAGTTTGAGCGCCTTGAGGTGCATGCAGCGAGGAGGGGGTCGTTACAACGGCAGGCTGAGGCCCCCGCAACGGAAAACCGAGCGCGCGCTGGCCCGGAAAACGGGGCCCGCCGCCGCCGCTTGGGCGTTGCCGTCGCGGGCCGGAAGCCCATTCTGCCCAGATGCGTTTTCCCCTGTGCGCGATGGTGGTGGTGCTGGCCGGCGGGCTGGTGGCGTCGCGGGCTGCGGACTCCGCCGTGGGGCCTCTGCTCGCCGAGGCGGACCTGCCCGCCTACGAGCGGAATCTCGATCACGCCGGCCTGATCCGCGCGTGGAATCCGGCGGCCCGCGGGCGCGGCGAACGGGTTTACCAGCTCGTGTGCCACGCCTGCCACGGCGACCTCAACCTGCCCGGCTCCCTCCCCGACGCCCCCCGCTTCGGGGAATTCCCCTTCCCCCGCGGCGCCGATCCGCTCGCCCTCTACGCCACGCTCACCCGCGGCTGGGGCCGCATGCCCCCGCAGACCGGGCTCACCCCGCGCGAGAAGTACGACGTCATCCACTACCTCCGGGAGACGTTCCTGGCCGGACGCGGGCCAGCGGTGCGCCCGCCGGTCGACGACGCCTACCTAGCCTCCCTGCCGGCCGGCCGGGAGCGCGGACCGGATCCGGTCCGCCGCGAGCCGTGGCGGGAGATGGACTACGGCCCTTACCTGATCGGGACCTACGAGGTGGCGGACGAAGCCCGGCGCGCCGCGGCGGCCGCACTCCGCGGGCCGCAGCTCGACCAGGTCGCCCCAAGCGCGAATCTCGCCCAGAAGGGCATCGCGATCCGCCTCGACCGCGGGCCGGGCGGGGTCGCCGCCGGCCGGGCCTGGGTGGTCTTCGAGCACGACACCCTGCGGCTTGCGGGCGGCTGGAGCGGCGAGGGGTTCATCGACTGGGAAGGCATCAACTTCAACGGCCGCCACGTGGTGCGGCCCCGGACGGTCGGCACGCTGCACTTTGAGACCGCGGACGCGCCTGGCTGGGCGGATCCGGCGACGGGCCGCTTTGAGGACCGGCGCATCGTCGGGGTGGACGGCCGCCGGTTCGGGCCGCTGCCCCGCGACTGGATGCGTTACCGCGGCCTGCACCGCCACGGGGAACGCGTGGTGCTGGAATACGAGGTGGGCGGGACGTTGGTCCTCGAGACGCACGACCTCGAAGGAGATCCGGCGCAGCCAGTGTTTGTCCGCACCCTCAACGTGGCCCGCTCCGCGCGTGACCTCCTGCTGCGGGTAGCGGACGAGGGCGCGGCCGTCGGCTTGCGCGGCGGATCCGGGCTCGAACTGGGCCGGGGCGAGGGGTTTGTAACTCTGCGCATCCCTGCCGGCGCGACTCCGGCGCGGCTGGCGTTGCGGTTGGCGCGGTCTGGCGCCTCCGAGCCCACCGTGACGGGGGAGCCTGCGGATCTCGCCCGCTTCCTGCAGGGCGGGCCGTCCCGCTGGCCGGAGGAACTGGCGGCGCCGGTGATCGCCAGCCCGGCGGGCGGTGCCTTCGCGTGGGAGCGGCTTTCGCTCCCGGAGGACAACCCGTGGCGGGCGCGCGTCCGTCTGGGCGGCTTCGACTTCGCTCCTGGCGCGGCGGAGGCCTTCGTGTGCACGTGGGATGGCGACGTCTGGCGCGTGGCGGGCCTTGGCGGAACAACGGGCGCGGTGCGCTGGCGACGGATCGCCGCGGGCCTGTTCCAACCGCTCGGCTTGCGCGTGCGCGACGGGGAGGTGTTCGTCACCTGCCGAGACCAGTTGGTGCGGCTGCACGATCGCGATGGCGATGGGGAGGCCGACTTCCTGGAAAGCTTCAATAGCGACCACCAGGTCACGGAGCACTTCCACGAGTTCGCGATGGGCCTCCAGACCGATGTCGCGGGCAACTTCTATTATGCGAAGAGCGCGCGCCACGCGCGGACCGCCTTGGTGCCTCACCACGGCACGCTGCTCAAGGTGAGCGCGGATGGCCGGGGCACGGAGATCCTCGCGAACGGCTTCCGTGCGGCCAACGGCGTGTGCCTCAACCCGGATGGCAGCTTCTACGTGACCGACCAGGAGGGTCACTGGATGCCGATGAATCGGATCAACCGGGTGGTCCCGGGCCGCTTTTACGGCAATCAGTGGAGTCACGGCGCGCCCGCGGACCAGTCCGACGCCGCGATGGCGCCGCCGGTGTGCTGGATCGACAAGGCCTTCGACCGCTCGCCGGCGGAGCTGATCGCGGTGAATGGCCGCGGCTGGGAACGCTGGGCCGGCACGCATCTGAACCTTTCCTACGGCGTGGGCCGCCTCGAGGTGCTCATCAGCGAGCCGGGCGGCGGTGAACCGCAGGGAGCCGTGTGCGCGCTTCCCGTGCCCGATTTCCCGACCGGGGTAATGCGGGCACGCTTCCATCCCGGCTCCGGGGAACTCTACCTCGCTGGCCTCGCGGCTTGGGCGACCTCGCAGACCCTGCAGGAGG
>VHCI01000131.1 GCA_016871775.1 Verrucomicrobiota bacterium
GCTGTCGGCCTCCCGCAGGGTCCGGATCTTTTCCTCAGTCGTGTGTCGTTTGCCTTTCATGATCTGGGTTCCTTTCTACACGCCCCAGACTGTCACCGCCAGCGGATCAATTATCAGCGGTCACCTCAAGGATACGGCTGATTGATGGCGCATCGCCAAAGGCCGGTGTAAACCGCGAACGGGTCGTCATACTAAATACGACAACGGCTTGCCCGCTTCGGGCGCTTGTCGTTGGTCAACCCTGAAACAGCGGCGGCCTCATTCATCCGCGATGAAACCAAAGTAGGGATGCGACCACCGCACGCTATGTTAGAACCGATGCTGGTTTCTCTGCGGTTCCATTTGCAACGTCTCCACGGGCCGCCCGCAAAGTTGAAAATCCAGTTTTCTTCCAGTGGCTGAGCGGTCCGACGTACTGTCGTATCGCAATGCGTCGAGGGTCGCGCAGGCCTTTCCGCTTCCGCTTTGGTTTGATTTTCCCGGGCTATTGCCGCGCCACTTGGAAACGGATCTTCTGCCGCCCGCGCAGGGTGGTGAGGTCGACGGTGCCGCGCTCGTCGGGTGGGAGAACCGTGTCCCCGGCCCGGGCAGCGGTCACGCGCCAGCCCTCCGGCACGCGGATGCGCAGCTGCGTCCGCGCGGGCGGCTGGCGGGCGGGCAGATCGACCTCGGCCACGACTTCGCCCTCGGCGAGGCGCGACTGGATTTGGATGGAGACCTCGCCGAAAACGGTGGGAGCGCGCTCCACCTTGAGGGATTGGCCGTCGTCGAGCCAGCGGCGCGAGGTGCCGAAGAGAAGGCGCAGCGTTTCAGGGCGGCCGTCGTCGTCGAGGTCCCAGTCCTGCACCAGCAGGTGTCGCAGTATGGAGAGCACGTGGGCGCTGGCGGCGCTGTTAGGCGGGCAGTAAAAGAAACGGCCTTCGGCATCAACCGGGCGCAGGGTGCAGCCCTCGCCGCCAACGAACGTGTTGCGGGTGAGGCCCTGAGCAAGCGTGCCGTAGAGGCTCACGAGGGCGCGCTCCGGGTCGTCGCGGCGGAGCGCGTCGAGGGTGTAGCGCGTGCCGTAAAGTGGATTCACGCGCTCGGGGCCGGTCCAGAAGTTGAACACGGCGCCGCCGGAGCGGACCATGCCGAGGAAGATGCCGCCATGCCGCTCCTGGTAGCGGGGGATCCAGTTTTCCTGCTCGCTGCCAGCGGGGAAAATGCGGCTGCCGATCGAGTATCCGATGATGATGTTCCAGTAGGAGCCGATGCGGGATTGGAGGATAGGGCTGTGCACGGGCTCGCCGCCGTCGAGGGCGATGGGCACGAACGGCGGTGTGGTGGTGCGCGAGGCTACGCGCTCGATCGCCTGAAGCACCACGGGCCGGAACTCCGTCGCCGCCGCGGCATAGCGCCGCCCGGCGGCGGCGTCGCCGAGCTCAGTGAGGAAGGCGCCCCAGTCATGCATGGCCCGCCAGGCCTTCGCGTTGACGTTAAGACTCTGGACCGGGGTGTGGATGTCGCCGCAGTATTGTTCCTTAGGGAAGAGGCCGTGAGGCCCGGTGCGGCCTTGCAGGAAGCGCTCGATTTCCTTTTCCCAGCGGGGGCGAAGTTGGGCGATCGCGGCAATGTCGCGCGTCTGCCAGACGTAGCGCAAGAGGTTGTTGAGCTTGAAGGAGGCCTGATGCAGTTCGAGGCCCGGGCGGGTGTAGTCGAAAAGCGGCTCGATCAACCGGCGCACCTCCGGTGCATATCCCCAAGCGAGCAGCGCCATTGCGGCGTCGCTGCCCTCAGCGGAGTAGAGCTGATCATACTGGTTGCCCGCGCTGTAGCGGAGCTGGCCGCGGTTGATCATTTGAAAATTCTGCACGAGGGCATTGCGCCAAGCGTGGTTGATGCGCGGCTCGGGCACCTCGACTTGGGCGGCCCGACCGATGAGGCTCTGCCAAGTTGCGACACAGGCGGCGCGCTGTCGGGCATAGACCGCGGGTGACACCGAGAGCGCGGTGTCGCCCGCGAGCGGCACGGTGGGCACGGCGAAAGTGGCGGCGGAGTCCGCGCGCAGGCGGGCCACCATCCGGCCGCGTTCCCACTTCCAAGCGGCGTCGAACACCGCAAGGACGCGGCCTTGGGCGTCAGTGAGGCGGCTTGCTTCGAAGCGGAGCGGCGGCGGCGAGTCGATCTCGACGCTCAGGAAGCCGTTGGCGCCCTGCGCGAGATTGAACTTCACGAACACAACGCAGTTTGCCGCGAACTCGGGCGCCGTGCTCGCGAAGGCCTCCAAGCGGTAGATCTCCGGGGGGATCGGCGACCGGGAAGTCACGAGCGGGACCATGCCCTCCGACTGCACCGGCGAGCGGTGGGCGTAGCGGATCTCCGGGATGGGCAGCCAGCCCTCGGCGAGTTCGGGTTCGGTGACGCGGTCGCGCAAAGCGCCGAAAAGAAACTCGTCGGGGCCGACGCGGAAACGCACCGGGGCGCCGACGTCGTTCCAGCTGCGGCTACCGCCGCGCAGGTTGAGGCCGCTGCCGTCGGAGATTAGGCGGGCCTTAGGCTGGGCCGCAGGATCGCGGCGCACGAAAGGCACCGGCGGCACCGGGAAGTCGCCCGGCGGGCAGAGGATAATCGGATAGTGGCGGAAGTCAGCGTGCACGTAGCGCGGCGGCGGCAGCAACGGCGCGAAGAACTCGTAGCTCGCCCCGTTGGGCTGGGCCAGCGCCGCTTCGCCCCAGACATCGCGGGCGGCGGCGAGGGCTTCCTCGAGAGGCGGCAGCGCGGCGGGAGCGGCGGCGAGGGTGCCGGCGAGCATGACCGCGCCCCAAAGTGGGCGCGGGCGCAGGAAGCGCAGGCAGGGCGGGATCGGCATGGATTTAGAGATTTCCCCGCACGCCTTGGCGATACCTCTGGCGAAAGCGGGCGTAGCCGGGCGGCTGCGGGCCCCAGCGCCCGAAGTCCTCGGAGGTATCGGCGAGATTGCGATTGTTGCCGAAAAGGGCAGAACGGCGGGAGAGCTGGTATTCGCCGGTGAGGTCGGCAAGGCGGCGCGGGGCGGAGGGCGCATGGGAAAAGGACGCTGCGAGGGTCAAAACGAGCTCTTCACGCCGACGGTCCGGAGCGCGCCGGTGGCGCCTTCGGTGACGGTGATGCGCTGGGCGGTGAGCAGATTGAGGAAACCCTTGTCAGCGCCGCGCCCCTGGTTGGTGGCGTAGGAAAGCGCCGCGCCCGCCTCGGCCTTCCGAATCGGCCCGTCGTGCCACCAGACGAGGCTTGGCACGCGCGCGCTTGGGGTGAGATCGGCATCGGAGTACGGATCAACGGCAAGATCGGCTTCCGCCGCAACCACAAGATTCTCCCGCCGCTGACGAGAGGCCGCGACCGCCCGATGTTTTTTCGATTGCGGGATCAGACGGTGGGCTTAAAAATTTTCTTAGCTCCCTACCCCCGCGATCGCTGCTACCGTCGCCCTACCCCAGACCTTTTTGTCTATGAGCCCTCGTCGTCCCCGCGCCCTGATTGCCGCGCTCACCTGCGCGTTCGTCGTCCTGACCTGTCTCCCTGCCGCCCGCGCCGCCGCAAGCGGCGTCGTCTCCGGCTCCGTGAGTAATTCCCAGACGCGCAACGCGCTCGAGGGTGCGCGCGTCGAGCTGCCCAAGCTCGGGCTGAGCGTCCTCACCGATCCGACCGGCCGATATGTGTTCAGCGGCGTCCCCGCCGGCACACACGAGATCGCTGTCACTTACATCGGCCTAGATCGCCAAGCGGGGGAGGTCAACGTCGGGGCCGGCCAGCGGGCCGTGCGCGACTTCGAGCTCACCTCCGGCATCTACAAGCTCGACGCCTTCAAGGTCACCGGCGAGCGCGAGGGCAACGCCGCCATGATTACCGAGAAGAGAAACGCCGACAACGTGAAGGACGTGATCGCGATGGATTCCTTCGGCTATCTGCCCAACATGAGCGCCGGCGAAGTCGTTATGCGCCTCCCTGGCGTCGCTGGCAGCCCCACCGTCGAGGGGCTCAACTACCAGTTCAACATGCGCGGTATGCCGCCCGCCCTCAACAACGTGACGGTGGACGGCATGACCCTCTCCACGACCGGCGCCGGCAGCCGCGCCTTCGAGCTGCAAGGCATCACTGGCGCAATGTTCGAAGGCCTCGAACTCATCAAGGGCCACACGCCCGACAAGGGCGCCGACTCGCTCGGCGGCACGATTAATTTCAAGACTCGCTCGACCTTCAGCATGCGGGAAAACCGGCGCACGACCTACAATTTCAGCACTCGCTGGGCGCCGCCGTTCTTCGAGCAGACGCCCATCCGCTCGCAGCACCGCGCCCATCCGGTCCTCAACCTCACGCACCAGGAGGTCTTCAGCGTGTTTGGCGATGAGCGGAACCTCGGCGTTTCACTCAACTTGTTCTACAGCGAAAACGCGGTCGGCGGCTTCTACACGCTGTATGACTACGTCGCCGTCCCGACCGGCCCGGCGCCAACGCGCCAATACGAGGTTTACGACAACACGAATAATCGGAAGCAGATGAGCGTGAACTTCAAGGCCGACTACCGCTGGTCAGCCACGACGAAGTTCTCGCTCGGCCTGGTCGAAAACGACAACTTCGAACGGCACCGTCGGCGGCCCCTGATGCGGGCTTTCACCGGCGGTCAGACGACGCAACCGAGCGCCGCGACGGCGTATCTGCCGAGCAGTTTCACTGACTTTACCACCACGATCCGGCCGGTTCCCGAACGTGTGGCCCCGGCCACCACGGGAAGCAGCGCGAACGCCTCCCACGTCGAGGTGGTGAGCGACGGCCCGCTGAACTACTACGTGCGCATGCGCCGGGTCGACTTCACCGGCGAGCACAACTACCGCAACTGGCACATCGAATACGGCGCGAGCGCGACCGAATCGCATCTCAACAACGGCCAGGGGCGGGGCGGCGTCATGAGCCTGCGGTTTTTCGATCCGGCCCTGCAGACGCCGGGCTTACCAGTTAACTTTGGCAACGCCGGGTGGATCATCGACCGCACGGCCTCCAATGTTTACCCGAGCTTCACCCGCAACGGCGGGGCAGACTGGACCGACCCCCGGAACTATCTCCCGCGCGCGAACGACGGCCTCACGCAACAGCGGAACGAAAGTGATCAGGTCCTCTATCAAGCCCGCTACGACATGAGATACCGGACGCCCTTGTCGGCGCCGACTTTCCTGAAGACGGGACTCAGCTGGAGCCAAGCCACCCGGGATGAATGGGGCAAGGACCGCCATCGCTGGAGTTTCGCCGGCACCCTGCGCTACGACCCCAATCTGCGGCTCGCGCACGACCCGAATTACCGGAGCCACATGGGCGTCAAAACCGGGCTCGCGATTCCGATGTGGCAGTCCTCCATGCACACCGTGGACGGCCAGCCCGCGAAGCCGGAACTCTGGCAGGAAGATCGCTACTTCCACGAGCAGTCAAAATATACCGGCACCAACCGCGTGGTCGAAGAAGTGACGGCCTACTACGTGATGGCCAACGGGCGATTGGGCAGCGAGGGGTGGCGCGCCCGCACCGGCTACCTCGGCGGAGTGCGGTTCGAGAAAACCGATACAATGGGCCGGGGATGGGTGCGGGCGCGCCGCGCCAGCACGCCGGCGGAGCAGCTGGCGGATCCGGCCGGGGCGGCGGCCCGCGACTACGCCAACACCGAGCGCGTAAACGAAGGCGGCTACAAGGGCTCCTATCCGAGCGTGCATGCCTTTCATGATATCACGCCAAACCTGAAAGCCCGCCTCAGCTGGTCCAGTAGCTTTGGACGCCCGGCCATCTCCAACATGCGCCCCGGGGAATCGATCGACGAGACCAACCGCCGACTCACGGTCAACAACCCGAGCATCATGCCGCAGCAGGCAAAGAATTGGGATGCCACGCTGGAGTACTATTTTGAGCCCGTGGGGAGCCTAACCCTCGGCTGGTTCCACAAATCGATCAAGGACTTCATCGTCACCAACCAGGAAGTCGGCATCATCCCTGGCGGCTTGGACAACGGCTACGACGGCGAATACGAAGGCTGGATCGAGCGGACCTCGTTGAACTCCGGCACCGCCATCGCGCAAGGCTGGGAGTTCGCCTACCAGCAGCAGCTCACGTTTCTGCCCGGCAAGCTCAAGGGCCTTGCGGCGTCGTTCAATTACTCGTGGGTTGAAACCCACGGCTTGCGGGGGGGCACCCGCTATCTGACCCGCCGCGAAGTCGCCGGCTTCATCCCGCACTCCGCCAATGCCTCCTTGCGTTGGAACTACCGCGGCTTCAGCGCGCGGGCGCTCTACAACTTCACGGGCGAATACATTACCTCTTTCAACGCCACGAATCCCGCCCTGAGCATCTACCGCTATTCGATGAAGACCCTCAACCTCGGCTTCGGCTACCAGTATAAGCCGGGGCTCGGGGTGACGATCGACATCTCCAACGTGCTCAACGAACCGCAGGAATTCTACATGGGCACGAAGGATCGCTTCCGGCAGAACATCACCAACTTTGTCACCGTCACGATCGGCCTCAACGGCCGCTTCTGACTAGCGGCGGGCCGGCGCCGCGGTCAGCGCAGCGCCGGTGGATCCGCGCCCAGCCCCACGCGGAGGATCTCATCGGCCACGCGCCCCCAAACCAGCGGATTGGCCAGCACGCTCTTGATGGCCGGCAGAGCGGCGATCCGCGCCGCTTCGCTGGCGAGATCGCGCCCGCTCAGGATCACAAACGCCGTCGGCGGCGGCAGCGGCGCGGCGCGCAAGACGAAGAGGGCGTCGGGCCCAACAGTGATTTCCCGCGGCGTGTCGTCATGGCGGGCGATCGCCGGTCGCTCGCGGTGCCGTGGCGGAAAAACCTTCCCGAATCCGATCCCCTGAAAATCTAGTCCCTTCCAATCAGGAGTGAAATGGGCGGAGGGCTGGATCAGGCACACTGAGTAAGGCCATTTCGGACAGGATGAACTCGTCGCGCGCCTCGAGCAGATCCTGCCCGCTTGGGAGGACCTCTCCCACGCCGTTGCGTCAGCTCTGGCCGTTGAGCCTCGGAGCGGACGCTCGGTCGGTTTGCACGTTGCCGCCGAACGTCCGAAGCCTCAGCCTCCGAGCCACCCTACCCCGCTATGGAAGCTTCCTTGCTCTCCAATATCCTGCTGCCCCTTGCGCTCGCCGTCGTGATGCTCGGGCTCGGCCTTGGGCTCACGCTCGCTGATTTCCGGCGAGTGGCCACGATGCCCAAACCCGTCCTCGTCGGCCTCGCCCTCCAGACGCTGCTGCTGCCGGCCGGAGCCTTCCTGCTCGCCAAAGCCTTCCACCTGCCTCCGGAACTCGCCGTCGGCCTGATGCTCCTCGCCGCGTCTCCCGGCGGCCCCACCGCCAACATTTACAGCCACCTCGCCAAGGGAGACGTCGCCCTGAACATCACTCTCACCGCGACTAACAGCCTGCTCTGCCTCGTCAGCCTGCCGCTGATCCTCGACTTCTCCCTCACACACTTCCTCGGAGCCGGCAATCCCATCGCGCCCCCAGTGCGCAAGGTCGTGGAGGTGGCAGTGATCATCCTAGTGCCGGTCCTGATCGGGATGCTCCTGCGCCAGCGCGCGCCCGCCTTCGCGGCCCGGATGGACCGCCCCGTGCGCGCGTTTTCTCTGGTTGTGCTCTGCGGGGTGATTGCCGCCGCCGTCGCCCAAGAGTGGGCGCGCCTGCCCGGTTACTTCGCGGCAGTGGGTCTTGCCTGCCTCGCATTCAATCTGCTGAGCCTCGGCTTGGGCTACGCGCTGCCGCGGGCGCTCCGCCTGCCACGGCCGCAGGCGATTGCCATCGCCATGGAGATCGGCATCCACAACGGCACCCTCGCCATTTTCATCGCCCTCAACGTCCTGTCGAGCGCGGCCCTCTCGATTCCCGCCGTGGCCTACAGCCTGATCATGTTCCTGACAGCCGGCCTGTTCGTCTGGCGGATCAAGGCCCCAGCCGAGGACGCCGAGGGTTAAGGGGGGATCACGCCACCGATTGGGTCGCACGCCAAAGGATCGTTAGATGATCGATCTGATTTGCCGGAGGTGGCAGGCAAATCCTACGCGGAGCAGTCCTCGTAAGAGGGAAGCCGAAACTGATGCCACCTTTGATCTCAGCCGGGAGCGTTGGATGATGCTGCGGGGCGTGCGTTCGTTGGCAATCCTGGGCGGAGGGACGGACCGGCTTGGCGGTCCCTCCGTCCGCCACCGAAACCACCACCGCAGGCTAACACTCGAAAGCACCCTTGTCTCTCTTACCTTGCCCGATCCGCTGTCCGATGGATGGGATTCACCTCACAGACCGAACTTGCGAGAGGCTCGAAAATCCGTACCGCGTCATAGGGGAGACCGCTTTTACGGAATTTTTTGGCCCCCTCCGACCCGATTGGAATCGACCCCGGAGACGAGGCCGATCCCCCCGTGCGCCCCAAAGGCCTAGCCGGTGTCGCTCGCCAGCAAAAAAAGAGGCGACCCCGAAGGGTCGCCTCGAGTTTTCCGAAAGGCAGGGTTACTTATCCTTTTTCTTCTGGCCCGCGGCCATCTCGGCCCGGGTCAGAAAGCCGTCCTTGTCGGTGTCCAGCTGGGCGAAGCGGGACTCCGCCTTGGCGGCGTCCTTCTGAGCGGCGACATACTCCTTCTTGGAGACCTTGCCGTCCTTGTCGGTATCCATGGCGGCGAAACCGCCGCCCTTCTTCTTCTCTTCGGCGCCGACGAGGGCGACCGGGAGGCTAAGAACAGCGGTGAGGACCGCGACGGTGAGATTTCGATGGTTCATTGTATTTATTGTTGAGGTAACTCCAGACTGAGTGCCAGCGACCGCACCTATTTTGTCAAGGCTACTCTCGATTTGAAGTGATCCCTCGAAATTAGGCCAAAGGCGGTGTTAGACTTGGCGAATA
>VHCI01000132.1 GCA_016871775.1 Verrucomicrobiota bacterium
CCTCCGTGGTCGAGCGTGCGCCCAGCGCGGCGGTCAGCGCCCGATCAGCCTCGTGCACGTACGGGGCGGTGAACGAATGGGCCGCCAACTGCGCCCGGATCTCGGCCGGATCCTCGCTGGCGAACGGGTTGACCAGCACGAGCCCGATCCCCTGCGCCCGGAGCTCAGGTTCGAGGGCGGCGAGGCTGGGCAGGTAACGCTTGCTCAGCGGGCAGGTCGCGCTGGTGACCGCAATCACCAGGCCGGCCTGGCCGCGCCAGTCGCCCAGCCGGTACGCCCGGCCGGCCAGATCCCGGAAACCTAGGTCCTGGATCTGGCGGCCGACGCCGAGCTCGGCCGGACGAGGGTGCGCCGGGTCCACGGGAAGGCTGGCCAAGTCCGCGGCGGTGATTCCCGGATCCACGGGCGCACGTTCCGCGGGGCGGCCGGTCCGGGCGGGCGCGGCGTTCACCTGGTCAAATTCCGCGCGGGTGATGACGCCGTCGCCGTCGAGATCGTAGCGGGCGAAGGCGGCGGGCAAGTTGAGCTCGGCGGCGGTCACGCGGCCGTCGCGGTTCCGGTCGTAACGGGTGAAGGCGTCGGCGGCGGCCGCGCCCAAGGTGGCGCCGCCCAGCGCGAGGGTGAGCAGGGCGACACGGACGAGGACAGCGGCGGAGGCGGACGGCATACGACCTTCGGGGAGACGCACGGACGGACCCGGTGGTAACGCGGGCGCCCGCCGGCTTTGGCGTTGTCGCGGCCCTCCCAGGGACCGAGGCTCGGCGTCCTGATGGTTCTCCGCGGCATTCACGTCCATCCGGTCAAGTCGCTCGGCGGTTGCGCCGTGGTGGAGGCTGACGTCGACGCCCTCGGCCTCGCGGGCGACCGGCGCTTCCTCGTGGTCGATCCGGCCGGGCGTTTCCTGAGCCAGCGCACGCTCCCCCGGATGGCCCTGATCGCGACGCGGCTCGACGCGGTCACGCTGACTCTCACCGCCCCCGGCGTGGGCGCCTTCTCGGTCCCCCGCGCGCCCGATCCCGCGGCCCCGCTGGTGCCGGTCACCGTCTGGAAATCCGAGGGGATGCTCGCGGAGGACTGCGGCGCCGCGGCGGCGGCGTGGCTGGGCGGCTTCCTGGGCGCGGCGTGCCGCCTGGTGCGGATCGGGCCGGCATTCCGGCGGCCGGTGCGGCGGGTGCCCGCCGGACTGGCCGGGACACCGCTGGTCGGCTTCGCGGACGCCTACCCGTTCCTGCTCGCAAGCGAGGCCTCCCGCGCGGACCTCAACGACCGGCTCGTCGCGCGCGGCGGGGAGCCGCTGCCGTGGGACCGCTTCCGGCCGAACCTGATCATCGACGGCTGCGGCGCGTTCGCCGAGGACGGCTGGCCGCGCCTGCGGATCGGCGCGATCGAGTTCCGGGCCGCGGGCCCCTGCGCGCGTTGCGCCATCACGACGACCGACCAGACGACGGGCGAGCGGGACGTCGAACCGCTGCGGACCCTCGCGACTTACCGCCGCGACCGGCAGTCGCCGGAGGACGTCAACTTCGGGCAGAACATGATCCACGTGACCCTTGCCGGCCGGTTGCGGGTCGGCGATCCGGTCGAGGTGCTGCCCGCGTCACCGGCAGCGGGTGGCTGAGTGGCGCGGCTGTCCGCGGGCCCCGCCGGCTTCACCGCCCGGCCGTTCCCGGCCGGGCGGTGAGGGCGGGGGCGGGCGGCCTCAGAAGCGGCCGTTCAGGCCCACGTTGATCGTCACGAAGTTGTAGTTGATCGTGGACGGCTGGTTGCGGAAGCCGCGGTAGATCTCCTGGTATGCGTTCAGGAGATTCGAGACGTCGAGCGTGAGTTGGGCGGACGGGCGCAGCTGGTAGGCGAGGCCGACGTTGAGGGTGTCGAAGGAGGCGCGCCAGCGGTTGCGGCCGACGGTGGCGGCCGAGTACTCAACGATGTAGTCGCTGGTCCAGTTGTAGAGCAGGCGCGTGCTGAACTTCTTGTACCGCCAGGAGAGCATCGCGTTGGCGGCCTTCGGGATGAAGCCGACGACCTCGCGGCCGGTGATTTCGGTGGTGCTGCCGAAGTTCCCCCGCGTCTGGATCATCGTGTAGTTCACGGAGCCGCTCAGGCCCTTGAGCAGGCCGGGAAGCGAGGTGAACTGCTGCTGGTAGCTGAACTCCCAGCCCTGCGCGACGGCGGTGCCAGCGTTGGCGGAGGTGAACAGGCTGAAGCCCGCGTATTCCCCGTTGTAGCCATTGTCGTTACCAGAGGCGACGGTGCCGATGTTGATGTTGCGGACGATGAAGTCGGCGATCGTCTTGTGGAAGAAGCCGACCGAGAAGTTACCGACCGGCTCGAAGTAGTAGTCGATCGAGGCGTCCCAGTTGCGGGCGTTCTGCGGGAGGAGCCCGGCGTTGTTGATCGTCAGGGAGTTGGTATTCTCGTTCACCCCCTCGCTGGGGAGGAGCTCGCCGTAACCCGGGCGGCCGAAGCTGGTGGACCAGGCGAGGCGGGCCTTCAGGTTGGGCGTGAGGTCGTGCGTGAGGTGGATGCTCGGGAAGGCTTTGGTGTAGGAGCCCTCGATCGTGCGCTTGGTGTTGGCGTAGTCGCGGGTGACGGAGCCGAGCGGGTCGGCCAGCTGCTGAGCGCTGGTGCTGCCGGCCCGGGCCCGGACCCAGCCGCGGCCGACGTCCTCGGTGTTCTCGACGCGAACGCCGCCGAGGAAGCCGGAACGGCCGAGGAAGCCCTCGCGGCCGAGCTTGCCCTGGGCCATGAAGTAGCCGGCGGTGACGGTCTCGGTGACGTCGCGGGTGCCGGTGTAGGCCTGCTGCAGGCGGTAGTACTCATCCTCGCGCCAGAGGGTCGGGTCGACGGGCCGGCGGTTGTTGATGTACATCGAGGTGGTCCACTGCGGCATCATCCGCCCGGTCTTGACCTGGTCGAAGGTCACGATGCCCGGGTCGGGGGCGAGGGGGCCGGTGCCGAGGTAGTTGTAGCGGCGGCTGTTGCTCAGCGTCTGGGCGAGGGTCTCGCGCCACTGGCCGCCGACCTTGAGCGCAAGGGGCACGGCGGTGGGCAGCTTGTAGAGGGCGTTGAAGCGGAGGTCGCGCACGCGCTGGTCGTTCTGAGCGTCGCTGCATTGGAGGGCGCCGGTGGGGCGGTAGTTCGAGGGATCCGTGAAATCGAGGCCACCGTTGGGGAGGAACTTTGGGTGCAGCTCGGACTGGGTGCGGTCGAGGATCCAGCCGGTGCCGGCGATGCGCATCGTCAGCTCGCCGCCCTGGCCGTTGCCGTTGTTGAGGTTGTTGCGCGCGTAGGTCGCGGCGTAGTCGAGCTGCAGCGGGCCGAAGTCCTGCTCGGCGGTGAAGTCGAGGCGGCGCTGGCGGGTGTCGTAGTTGTTCGGCCCGCGGTTCTGCATATCGATCAGAGACTGGGCCACGGGGCGAATGACGGTGATCTTGTCGGTCCAGCCGGGGGCAACGCTGGTGGTGGCGTTCGGGATGGTGTTCTGGTTCTGGCTGCTGTAGGCGCGGGTGATGTATCGGCGGCGGAAGGCCTCGTAGTTGTCGTTGGCGATGGCGTTGAGCGAGACGCGCGTGCTGGCGGAGACGCGGTAGTCGGTTTTGATGCTCAGGCTGACCTGCTTGCGGTTGTTGTAGTTGTCGAAGGTCTGGTAGCTCCAGATGTAGGCCGGCTGCGAGGTGGTATTTTGGTAGTCTCGGACGGTCTGGAAGAAGCCGACGGCGTTCTCGGAGTAGAAGGTGTTGACGCTCACGCCGAGGTTGCGGCTGCCGCCGAACACGTCGAAGAGCTCCTGGTAGCTGAAGTTCAGCATCGGGTGCGCCGGGTGGTCCTGGCGCTGCGGGATCTGCTCAAAGCCGAGGAATGTCGGCGCGATGCGGGCCGAGAGGCTGTAGGTCAGCCGGCGCCGCTCCTTCATGCTCAGGGAGGAGCGGGTCTTGAGGTTCACGGTGCCGCCGAGGGAGTCGGCGTTGCGGTCCGGCCGGTGGCCCTTGGTCAGCTCCAGCTGGTCGAACAGGGCACCGGAGATGCTCTGCATCTCGAACGCGCGGCTGGTGCCGAGCGGGGTGACCAAGCCACCGTCGATCGTGACCGTGTTCAGGCCCGCGGGCATCCCGCGGATGTTGAAGTTGTAGGCGAGGCCCTCGTCCGTCGGGGAGCCGGCGACGCCCGGGAGGCGCATCAGCACCTCGCCCGCGCTCATGTTGGGCAGGTTGCCGAAGGAGTCCATCGACACGACGTTCATCGTGTTGGGAGCGTTGCGCTGGGCGGTGATCGCGGCCGCGCCGCCCTCGCGCTCTCCGGTGACCCTGAAGGCGTCCATCTTGTAGATGCCCGTCGTCAGATCGAAGTCGCGCGTCGCCCGCTGTCCCGCCGCGACCGCCACTTGCGCACGAGCCGTGTCGAGACCGATGTAGCTCACGACGACCTCGTGCGTGCCGACGGGGACGCCGGAGAGGACGTAGCGGCCGGTCTCGTCGACGAGGGTGCCAAGCCCGAGCGCAGGGATCTCGACGCGGGCGCCCTTAAGCAGGTTGCGGGTGGCGGCATTGCTCACGGCGCCGGTGACGGTGGCGCCGCCGGCGTCGGCGGCGTGGGCGGGCGCCGCGGCGGCGCAGGTGAGGAGGGCGATCAGGAACGGGCGCGCGAAGGCCCGGCAGACGGCAGTTAAGCCGCGGATGCGGAAGTAGGTCATTGGGGTAGGCGGAGGGAAGAGGGCGGCGGCGGGGGCGCGGACGGCCTCGAGACTCTTGTGTATGGGAATCCCGCCCGGTTTGTCCAAGGGAAATTTCCCCTGAGTGCGGGCTCGGGCGGCGCGTTGGGCGCAGGGGAGCCGGAGCCCGCGACGCGGGGCTTGTCGGCGCCGCGTCCGCGCGCTAGGGTCGCGCTGCCCGTTTTATGCACCGTCGTTCCTTTCTCCACCGTTCCGCCGCCGGCGCCCTCGCCGTTTCCCTGCCGGTCCGTGCCGGCGCCCCCGCTCCCCGCCTGCGCACCGCCCTAGTCGGCTGCGGCTGGTGGGGCGGCAACATCCTCGGCGAGGCCGTCGCCAGTGGCGCCTGCGAGGTGGTGGGCCTGTGCGACGTCGACACCCGCCAGCTCGCTGCGACCCGCGCCAAGCTCGCCGGCACCACTGCGGACCGCCCGCGCGAGTACAAGGATTACCGCGAGCTGCTGGCTCGCGAGAAGCCAGAGATCGTGATCGTCGCGACGCCGGACCACTGGCACGCGCTGCCCACCATCGCCGCGGTGAAGGCCGGGGCGCACGTCTACGTCGAGAAGCCGATCGGCCACACCATCGCCGAGGGGCGCGCGATGCTGAACGCCGCCCGCGCCGCCGGCCGCGTGGTCCAAGTGGGCACCCACCGGCGCGCGTCGCCGCACACAATCGTGGCGCGCGACTTTATCCGCTCCGGCAAGGTCGGGAAGATCGGGATGGTCCGCTGCTTTGTGAACAGCGCCGGTTCCGGCCCCGAGAAGCCCGCGCCCACCCAGCCGGTCCCGCCCGAGTTGGACTGGGACGCCTGGTGCGGGCCGGCGCCGCTGCGCCCGTACTCTCCTTCCATCCACCCGCGCGGCTTCCGCCAGTACCTCGATTACGCTAACGGCACCCTCGGCGACTGGGGCATCCACTGGTTCGACCAGCTGATCTGGATCACCGACGCCCGCTGGCCGCGCAAGGTGTTCGGCACCGGCGGCCGCCCGATCAAGGGCCCGCCCGTGCTCACCGCGACCGAGCAGACCAGCGACGCGCCGGACCATCAGGTCGTCACGTACGAATTCGACGGCCTCACCGTGACGTGGGAGTCGCGCCTCTTCGCGGGCCACAACGTCGAGAAGGGCGAAAACGCGGGCTGCCACTTCTACGGCACCAACGGGATCTTCCACCTTGGGTGGCGCGGTGGTTGGACGTTTTACCCCGCCAAGGCCGGCGAGCCCGTGCTGCACGAGGACGCGCGCCTTAACGCCCCCGACGGCCAGAACATCCGCGAGCTCTGGGCGGACTTCCTCGACGCCATCCGCACCGGCCGGCGTCCGATCTCCGATCTGGAGGAGGGCCACCTCGCGTCCAACTGCTCCCTGCTCGGGGTGATCGCGATGAAGCTCGGCCGCAGCTTGGTCTGGGACGGGGAGAAGGAGACCTTCGTCAACGACCCCGAGGCGAACCGGCTCCTGCGCCGCGCCTACCGCGCCGGCTGGGAACACCCGGCCTGAGGGGTAGGGGCCACGCGTTCGCCCAAGCCCGGGTGAAGCTCCCGAGGCGGCCCCCGGGGCGAGGCGGAAGGCGGCGTAATTCTATGGCGTCGCTCCGACTCCGCCGGAGCCGCCCAGCGCGGCGGCCCCGCGCACCCACGTGTCCGCGTCCCCGAAGCCACCCGGCTTCACCGCGATAAGCAGGGGCCCCGTCGCCGGGCTCGTGGCGGTGGCGAGCACGAGGCCCGGCTCGATGGTCCCCGCGACGATCAACTCCCGCAGGCCCAGACGCGCCGCGAGGGCCCGCGCTGTCTCGCCGCCGGTGACAAACACGCGGCGCACCCCGTGGTCACCGATGAGCGCTGCGCCGAGCGCCGCGATCGAGTCCCGGATCCGCTCCGGCCGCGCGCGCGCCTCCGGGGCGAGCACGAGAGCCGCTCCGGCGCTCCGCAGTTGCGCCGCGCCCGCCGCGAGGGCGATCACCGGCGCTTCCGGATAAGCTTGGATCACGGTGAGGCCGCGAGCCGCAGCGAGACGGTCGGCCTGTGTCCGGTTCAGGGGATGCGCGCTGCCGCCCAGAAACAGCACCGGCCCCGGAGCCGGGTACGGTTGCGGCCGGGAGGAGCTCTCGGCGCCGCCCAACCGTCGGGCCACCGGGCTCGCGAGCGCCCCCGACCCCACCGCCAGCCACGGCCCCGCCGGGGCCGCGACCGCCGCGATCGCGGCCTCCAGGTCGCCCTCGTCCCGCGCGTCCGGGATCAACCACCCGGCGTCCGCTGGCGCGAGCCGGCGGAGATCGCCCTCGCGGACGGGCGCCGCCGGGTCGCGCGCGAACTCGGTCGCGAGGACCGGTACGCCTCGCACGAGGAGTTGGCCGTACTCGACGGTCCGCCCCGCCGCGGGGTTGGCCGGGCAGAGCAGAAGGCGGTGCCCCGGAAAATGACGCCGCACCACCGCCAGCTCGGCGGCGAGCGGCCCGCGTAGCGTCGAATCGATTTTCTTGAATACCAGCCGAGCCCCGCGCGCGGACGCGTGCGCGAGGGTGGCCGCCACTCGTGCCGCGGCCTCCTCTGGCGGCAGGTTGCGCGACTCCGTGTTCACGCCTACGAGCTCGCCCTCCGGCCCGGGCTGCCAGTCGTCTACGGCCTCCACCAGCCGGACGCGCCGCCCCGCCGCGCGGAAGGCCGCGCCGGCGTCCAGGGACCCGCTGAGGTCGTCCGCCAGAAACCAGTCGCTCATCGGTTGGGCCCCGGTCGGCGGATGGCCGCCTCGGCGATTGCCCCCGGCCAGGGCCGGCCGCCCCTTTGGTCGCCCCCGAGCGTGAGCTGGAGGCCCCCGCCCCGCGGTGGATCCGCCAGCTGTGCCGCGGCCGCCGCGACGTCCCGGCCATCGACCGCGAGACGCAGGGTACCCGCGCCGTCGTGCCGGCAGGCGAGATGAAACCAGCGTCCGCGGGGCAGCCGGCCGGACGGGGTCAGCAGCACGGTCCATTCCCGGAAACGCTGGTGCGGTGGGCCGCCCGGGTCGGCGAACTCACGCGTCCAGCCGGGCGGTTGCGCGCCGCGGCCGTCCGCGGGACCGAGTGCGGCGACGAGCACCGCCTCCTCAGCGGGCAGCGCACTCAGGCGGAGGACCGGTTCCGCGTCCGCGGGCCCGAGCGCCAGCAGCACACCTTCGTCGGGCCCCGCCTCGGGCCGCAGCCAGACCCTGGCCTCGAAGCTCCACGGCCCGGCACCGAGCTCGAGCGGGGTGCCTGCGACCTCCGCTCCGCGACGGGCACCGGGGCGGACGAGCAAGGCGGCCGGCCCCGGACCCGCGGGGCCCGGGGTGAGCGCGGCGTGCCCGGCGACCACCTCGATTCGCGCCCGTGGGGCAAGCAGGAGCGACGGGCTGGCGGTTTCCGAGGGGCGGCTGGCCTCGAAGCGCCACGCGTCCACTGCGGACGACCCCGCCGCCCAAGCGGGCAGCGCGAGCAGGAAGACGAGCGGCGGCGGGAGCGCGGGCATCGGGTGCGGGCACTGCGAGGCGGGCCGGGGCGGGCGTCAAGCCGGCGTCCGCGGGCCGGTTCGCATTGCCTTCGGCCGGGCCCCTCACCCATCTTTCGCCCGATGCGCCTGATCCGCCTGCTTCCCTTGCTGGCGACGAGCCTGGCGGTCGCCCCCGCGACCTCCGCCGCTCCTGCCCCGGTCCCCAACATCATCTTCATCCTCGCCGACGACCTTGGTTACGGGGAACTGGGCTGCTATGGGCAGCGCCTCATCCAGACGCCCCGGCTCGACCGCTTCGCCGCCGAGGGCGCCCGCTTCACGCAGTTCTACGCCGGCAGCACCGTCTGCGCGCCCTCCCGCAGCGTGCTGATGACCGGCCAGCACCTCGGGCGCACCCGCGTCCGCGGCAACGCCGGCGGCCGCAACCTGCTCGCGCAGTCGCTCCAGGCGGACGACGTCACGGTCGCGCGCGTGCTCCGGGGAGCGGGTTATGCGACGGGCCTGGTGGGCAAGTGGGGCCTGGGCGAAGTGGACCAGCCCGGCGAGCCGCGCCGCCAGGGCTTCGATTCCTATTTCGGATACCTGAACCAGACGCACGCCCACAACCATTACCCCAGCTTCCTCTGGCGCGACGGCGTGAAGGTGCCGCTGGCGAACGACCTGG
>VHCI01000133.1 GCA_016871775.1 Verrucomicrobiota bacterium
TGAAGCGAGCGCTCGATGAGCACGTGGTCGGTCAGTACCACGCCAAGAAGGCACTGTCGGTAGCGGTCTACAATCATTACAAGCGCCTGAGCTTCCACGCCGATAGCGGCCGAGGGGACGCGGCCGCGGCGGAATTCAGTGACGTCGAGGTGGAGAAGAGTAACATCCTGCTCGCGGGGCCGACGGGCACGGGCAAGACGTTCCTCGCCCGGACCCTCGCCCGCATCCTCGAGGTTCCCTTTGCCATCTCCGACGCCACCACGCTGACGGAGGCGGGCTACGTGGGGGAGGACGTCGAGAACGTTGTGCTGCGGCTGCTTCAGGCGGCGAACTACGACGTTAAGAAGGCGGAATGCGGCATCATTTACATCGACGAGATCGACAAGATCGGCCGCAAGACCGACAATGTTTCGATCACTCGTGACGTTTCGGGCGAGGGGGTCCAGCAGGCGCTGCTGAAAATTCTCGAGGGCACGACCTGTAACGTGCCGCCCCAGGGCGGGCGCAAACACCCGAATCAGGAGTACGTCCAGATCAACACGACGAACATCCTGTTCATCTGCGGTGGCGCGTTCGTCGGGCTGGAGGGTATCGTCCAGCGCCGCCTCGGCGGCAGCAGCATCGGGTTCGGCGCCGGCACGGCCGCCCAGCGGAGGGCCTCCACGCCAGAGAAGCTGATGCAGGCGCTCGCCCCGGAGGACCTCATCCGTTTCGGGATGATCCCGGAGTTTATCGGCCGTCTCCCGGTGGTTTCGGTCCTCGACGGCCTCGATGTGCCCGACCTCGAGCGCATCCTCCTGCGCACCAAGAACGCGATGGTGAAGCAGTACGCAAAGCTGCTCGCGATGGACGGCGTCCGGCTCCGCTTTACGCCGGATGCCGTCCACGCCATCGCCCTGCGGGCCGTCGAGCTCAAGACCGGAGCGCGCGCGCTCCGGTCGATCCTGGAATCCCTGATGCTCGAGGTGATGTACGAGCTGCCGTCACGCGACGACGTTTCCGACGTGGTGATCGACGCCGCCGTGGTGGCAGGCCGGCGGCGTCCGACGCTTCGACGGGCCGGGCGGCCGGAGCCAACCCAAGATGCCGCCTGAGCAGTCACTCAAACCAAGGGCAGTAACCGCGCTGCCGCGAGGATAATCAGGAAGCCGACCACGCCCATCAGGGCGAACATCACCGACATCGTCCGCAGCGTCTCACGCTCGGAGAGGCCGGCCGAACGCGACAGCACCCAGAAGCCGCTGTCGTTCATCCAGGGCACGAGTTTGGACGCGCAGCCGATCGTCAGGGCAAGGTAGACCGGGTGGCAGCCGAGCGTCTCGGGCGAGGCCAGCGGGCTGACGATGCCGACGCTGGTTACCATCGCCACCGTGGCTGAGCCCTGGGCGACGCGCACCAGCGCGGTAACCATGAAGGCGAGGGGCAGAACCCCAACCGAATAGGCCTGCGCCAGCTCCTTGAGCCGTTCCCCCACGCCAGTATCCTGCAGACACCCCCCAAACACGCCGCCCGCCGCGGTGATGAGAAGGATGGTCCCTCCGTCCGAGAGCGCCGACTGCACGTGCCGGCGGACTTGATCCGCCCCTAGCCCTGGCCGCGTGACTAAGGTAAGCAGCGAGATGCCCGCCGCGAGGGCGAGGGCGATGTTGGGGTGCCCGAGTAGGCTCGCCGCCGGCACGAGGGTGGTCGGCAGGAGGCCGAGGTCGCTGAAGGTCTCACCCGAAATCAGCACCACAGGCAGCACGATCGGCGCGAGTGCCAGCGCAAGCGGCGGCAGATGCTCATCGCGAAAGGCTGCGGTCGGCGACGCGAGGCCGGCCGCCTCGCCTGAAACCGCGCGCAATGGTGTCGGCCACCGGCGGTTGGCCCACGCCGCATAGGCGAGGCCGCAGCTGGCGGTCAGCGCGCTCAGTGCCAGCCCCGCCAGCATCATCACACCGATTTCCACCTTCAGGGTGGTCGCCGCGAAGAGAGGGCCGGGCGTTGGGGGCACCAGAGAATGCGTCATGGTCGTACCCACGGCGATCGCCAACACATAGAGCAGGTAGTCGCGCCCCGTTCGCGCAGCGAGCGCGCGCGCGATGGGAATAAGCAGCAGAAACACCGTGTCGAAGAACACCGGTACCCCCAAGATAAGCCCGCTGAAGGCGAGCACCGCCGGGGCACGCTTTTCCCCGAAGGTTCGGAGTGCAGAGCGCACGACGCGCTCCGCGCCGCCGCTGTGCAGGAGGCAGGCGCCGACCACGGACGCGAGGGCGATGAGCAGGCCGAGGTTGCCGCAGGCGGAGCCGAACTTGGCCGCCAGCCGCGTGCCCACCGGGTCCTCGGCCCGCGCCCGCGCCTCCGCGGGGGACTTCTGCTGCGCCAGCAGGTTGCGTTCCAGCGTGGCGGCCGGGGTCAGCACTGCCACCGCCAGCGCGGCCGCCAGCAGCGCCACGAAGGGATGCAGGCGCAGCCAGACGATGCCCCCGATCACGACGACAACGCCCAGTAACAGCAGGTAAAGGGGATCCATGGGGTGACGGGATTCAGGCGTGAAGGGAGGGAGAGGCAAGCTTGCCGCCAAGTCCGGCTTGCCCAACTTAAGTCGAGGCGCCCGTATCGGATAATCCTATGTCCCTCTTCCTCGGCATCGATTCCGGCACGCAGAGCGTCAAGGCGGTGGTCCTCGATCTGGACCGCGGTCGAGTGGTGGCCGAGGGGCGCGCCCCGCATCGGCTGATTCCCGGCCTGCCCGTCGGCCACCTGGAGCAGCATCCGGAAGACTGGGTCCGGGCGATGGACCGGGCCATTCGCGCCGCCCTCGCGGCGGTCGAGCGCGGGCGGATCCGCGGTATTGGGGTCTCGGGTCAGCAGCACGGCTTTGTCCCGCTGGACGCGCGGGGATCCGTCATCCGGCCGGCAAAGCTCTGGTGCGACACCAGCACCACGGAGGAATGCGAACTGCTGACACGGCGGCTGGGCGGTGCGCGGAGCGCGCTGCGGGCGACGGGAAACCGGTTCCTCCCTGGTTTCACCGCCCCCAAGATCCTCTGGTTGCGGCGGCACGAGCCGGCGAATTTCCGCCGTCTGCGCCACGTGCTGCTGCCGCACGATTACCTGAACTTTCACCTCACCGGAAGGTACACGATGGAGGCGGGTGACGCCTCGGGGACCGCGCTGCTCGACGTCCGCCGCCGGCGGTGGTCCGACTTGGCGCTGGCTGCGATCGACCGGGACCTCTGCGAATGGCTACCGCTGCTTATTGAGGCCCACCAGCCCGCGGGTAGCCTCCGCCCGGAGCTCGCGCGACGGTACGGACTTTCGCCCGAGGTCTTGGTCAGCGCCGGAGGCGGCGATAATATGATGGGCGCGATCGGCACTGGGAATGTGGTTCCGGGAGTCGTTTCCGCGAGTTTCGGCACCAGCGGCA
Organism: Verrucomicrobiota bacterium; assembly: GCA_016871775.1. GTDB lineage: Bacteria > Verrucomicrobiota > Verrucomicrobiia > Opitutales > Opitutaceae > ER46. Next base: position 3,413 of record VHCI01000133.1, read on the forward strand.
CCATCTACGCCCACGCCGACGTCCCGGTCGTCGATCCCGCTGGCGAAATCGCGGGCTTCTGCTCCTCCACGGGTGGCTGGCTGCCTCTGCTCTGCACGATGAATGTGACGTCCGTCACGGAGGGCGTGCGCGCGCTACTCGGTTTAGACCGATCGACCTTCGAGCGGGTCGTCGCCGCGGCTCCCGCAGGGGCCGGAGGACTGCTCCTGCTGCCTTACCTCGCCGGGGAGCGCACCCCCAACGTCCCGTTGGGCTCCGGTGTCCTGCTGGGCCTCAACCGCGCGAATCTCGATCGCGGCCGCTTCGCCCGCGCGGCGATAGAGGGAGTGACGCTGGGGATGAATTACGGGCTGCGGCGCCTCGGCGAACTCGGGGTGCGTCCCCGGGAAATCCGCGTGACCGGAGGCGGCGCGCGATCCGCCGTCTGGCGCCAGATGATGGCCGACATCTTCGGGGTCCCGGTGGTCGGGATGCGAGAGGATGAGGGAGCGGCGCTCGGGGCCGCCCTGCAAGCCGCCTGGTGCGAAGGGCACCGCGTGGGCAAGGCGCACCCCCTTCGCCATTACACGGATCGAGTCGTCAAGGTCGCGGAGGCGACGCGGCGCATGCCAGACCGAGCGCGGGTCCGGCGCTATGCGCAACTGCAGCGGCTGCAGGACGGGCTCGGGCACGCGGTCGCCGGACTTTTCGGCCCGGTAAGAGCGTTCCAGCAGGCGGATTGACTCGCCGTTCGGGCGAGCGCCGCCTCAGGCCGGCAGTTCCCAGCCGCGGCGAGGCGTGCGGCTCAGGAACGGGTCTCCGGCGCGGGTGTTAGTAACGCGCATCGCATCGGCGTCCCAGACCAGTTTCCGGCCGGACCGGAAGGCCACATTCCCGAGGTGGTTCGACTCGGTGAGCCAGCCGCCGTACTCAAAATCCGCCAGCGCCTTGCCCGAGCCGCGGATGGCGGCGAGCCACTCCTGGTGGTGGGAGGACGTCCGGGGCAGGGAGGGCGCGGGGCGCGGCGAGGTGGCGAAGTCGGCCTCGGGGAGGAGAACGTGCTTGCCGTAATCCGAGAGCAACTGGCCTTTCGCGCCGATGAAGAGCACGCCGTTGGGCCAGCGCGGGATCCGTTCCTCGCGCCACGGGGCCGGGCGCTCCTCGCCCTGGTGCCAGGTCAGCCGGACCGGCGGCAGGGCGCCGCGGGCGGGGAACTCGTAAACCGCGCGCATCGAGGCCGGCGCGATCTCCGGATGCGGTTCCGGGCCGAAAGCCTCGATCGTCAGGGGGGCTTTCAGGTCCAGCGCCCAGAAGGGGAGGTCGTTCCAGTGGGATCCGAGGTCGCTCATCGTCCCGTTACCGAAGTCCCACCAGCGGTACCATTTTGGCCCGGGCACGTAGACCTCGTTGAAGGGCCGCTCCGGCGCGGGTCCGAGCCACAAGTCCCAGTCGAGATCCGGTGGCACCGGCATCGCGGGCGGGCGCGCCGTGACGTGCAGGCGGTCTTGGTTGGCCTTCGCTGCCTCCGCCCCCTGCAGCCCCCAAGCGCGGGAGACCCAGACATGCACCTCCGCGACGGGCCCGATCACGCCGCCGCGGATCAGCTCAACGACCCGGCGGAAGTTCTCGCTGGCGTGGATCTGGATGCCCATCTGCGTGACGACGCCCGCCACGCGGGCCGCCGTGCGCAGAAGGCGCGCCTCGTGGACGTTGTGCGTCAGCGGCTTCTCGCAGTAGACGTGCTTCCGAGCCTTGAGCGCCAGGAGTGTCGCGAGTGCGTGGGTGTGCTCGGCGGTGCTGACTACCACGGCGTCGAAGTCGCGCTCCCGCTCGAAAAGCCGGCGGAAGTCGCGCTCCTGCCGGGCACCCGGATGCGCGGCCGCCGCGGCCGCAAGGCTGCGGACCGAGACATCGCACAGGGCGACGATGTCCTCGGAGGCGACCCCCTTCAGGTTGCCGCCGCCGCGCCCGCCGGTGCCGATCACGGCAAGCCGCAGCCGGCTGTTGAGATTCTGGCCGCGGAGAAAGGCTGGCGCGGCCAGCGCGGCGGCAGCGCGCCGCGTGAACTGGCGTCGGGTCAGGAGCGGGGCAGGGGCTTTCATCAGGGTGGGGTCAAAGGTCTAGGACGCGGTCCATCCGCTTGGCTACGTCAGCGAGGTAAGTCCAGTCGCCGCCCTTGACCTCGGCGGCGGCCCATCCCGTGAAGCCGATCCGGGCCAGTTCCGCACGCACGGCGGGCCAGTTGATGCTGCCCTCGCCCAGCGGGACATCGAAACCCTTCTGCATCCCCTCGCGCATCGCCCGGCCGAGGTCGTACTCCTTCACGTCGAGCTTGAGGATCCGCCTGCCGAGGACCTCGGCCCAGTGCTCAGCCACGCCCCAGCGCATCAGGTTGCCGACGTCGAAATGCACCTGGACCCACGGGCTGCCGACCTCGTCGATGAAGCGGGCGAGGTCGAACGGGCTGACAAGAAAGGTGGCCCAGACATTCTCCACCAGCAGCCGGATACGCGCGCGTTCGGCGAGGGGTGCCGCCTCGCGCAGCTGGTCCCGGCAGCGTTCCCAATTGCGGAGGAGCGAAGTCTTTTGGTCGTAACGGGCGACCACGAGCATCGAGTCCCCGCCGAGGCGGCGCGTGAGCTCGATGCCGTCGCCGAGGGCCTCGGTGCGGGCGCCGACCGTGCCGTCAATCAAGAGCCCGCTCGCTCGGCTGGCGGCGAGCCACGCGGCCTCGTCCGTCACGTGGCTGAGGCTGGGCTCGACCCCGTCGAACCCGCTCTCACGCAGCCGTCGGAAGGAGGCCTCGAGGGGTTGACCCTTTCCGCCCGTGACCATGCCCCATTTCAGCGACTTGCGGATCCGGCCGGTGAACTGGCCGGCGATGGCTCGGGGCGCCAGGGCCGAGGCCGAAAGGGCGGTGGCGTGCAGGAAGTGGCGGCGGAGCATCGTTCAACCGGAGTTGGGGGTGGATGGGGCGCGATCAAAGTACAGCCGCACCTCGGCGGCCGGAGCCTGCAGGAGTTGCTGCGCCCGCTGCAAGGCCTGCTTCGTAGCGAGGTTGGGGTTTTCCGCAGAGGGAAAGACGTTCTCGGCGCCGAGCTTTGCGAGCAGCCCGCTGTTGCGCAGGACGCGCAGCACGTCTTCCTGCACGCCGCTGATCAGGAGATGACGCCCCGCCTGGCGCATCCAGTCGTCGAGCGCGTGGAGGGCGAAGACCGTCGTTGCGTCGAGGTGGCGGGCGCTCCGGAGGCGCAGGACCACGACCCGCAGGTCCTCGTGCTCAAGGCGCTGGCGGACTTGCTCCTGGAAAAGGTCTGCGGCGCCGAAGAAAAGCTCCCCCTCCACGTGGATGATCGCGATCTGCGGGTGCGACCGGACTCCCTGCGCGGGGAGCTGGGCCAGGCGGTCGTCCGCGTCGAAGGTGTACTCGACGAGCTTGGGCGTGGAGGCCTTGCGCAGCGCGAAGGCCAGCGACGCGCCGATCCCGAGGTAGATCGCGGTGTCCAGCGGCAGCAGCAGCGCCGCGGCGAAAGTCAGGCCGAGGACGATCGCGTCGGAGCGCGTTGCGCGGGCGGCGATCCGGATGTGCGTCCAGTCGATCATCCGCAGGCCCACGAGGACCAGCGAGGCCGCGAGGGCGGGGATGGGGATGTGGTTGAGGAAACGGGAAGACAGCAGCAGGGCGACCAGCAGCAGCAGGGCCGCAGCCAGGCCAGCGATCCGCGTGGCAGCACCGCTTTGGACATTGACGGCGGAACGCGCGAACGAGACGGATCCCGGGATCGTCCCGAAAAAGGCGTTCGCGAGATTGCCGGCACCTAGCCCCATCACCTCCCGGTTCGGGTCGATGGTGTCGCCGTGCCGCGGAGCGTACCCCTTGGCGAGCGACACGGTTTCGATCATCCCCAGCAGCGCGATCGCGAGCGCGGTGCTCAGGATCGTGCGCAGCAGCGGTAGATCCTCGAGGCCGAAGGGCACTCCTGCGTACTCGGGCAGCACGGCGTCCAGGGCCCCTTGGTCGGCGAGCGTCGGGATGTCCAGCTCACGCAGTTGCGGCAGGTTCCAGCTGAGCAGGGTGATCGTCACTAGGCCGAGCAGCACCCCAGGCCACTTGGGCCGCACGGCCCGGAGCAGCAGGTACAGCGCCAGCGCCGCGCTTCCGGTCAGCGGCACCGCGTAATTAAAGTCCAGCCGGGCGATCTGCTGCAGCCCCGTCCACAGCTGGATGAGCATCGGCTGGCTGCGGTCGCGGGGGATGCCGAAGAGCCCGTGGAGCTGGGTGATCACTAGGAGGACCCCCGTGGCCGCCGAGTATGCGATCACAACCGAGCGCGAGATGAACTGGGTCACCTGGCCGAGGCGGAGCAGCGCGGCGAGGATCTGGAGGACCCCGATGAGCCCGGCAAGGACGACCGCAAGCTCGAGGGGCGTCAGCGCAGTGGCGCGGCCGTAGTGGATCGCCGACGCGACGAGCAGTGTGACCGAATTGGTCGCGCCGAAGATGATCACCCGCGAAGAGAAGTAGAGTGCAGAAACGAAGGCGCCGACGATCGCGCATGTCAGCACCGTGGTGGGCGGCAGTCCGAGGACCAGCGCGAAGCCCAACACTTGGGGGACGGAGACGAGGCTAACGGTCAGCGCAGCCTGCAGATCACGGCGCAATTCCTCGCGGCTGTATCCCCGCAAATCGCCGTCCAACCGGGGCAGGAGCAGACGCCAATTGGGCTTTAGGCTGTCGAACAGCGGGGAGGCGTCGATCACGCGCCAGAGGTAACCAGCCCGATCCGCGGGAGGCAAGCGCCCCGGCGCCGGACGGATTCATTCAGCGCTGCTGGTCCCGAAGAAACTCCCCAACCAAAGCGCGGAAGCGCTCGAAGTCGAGGGGCTTGGTGAGGTGGTCCTGCCTTCCAGCCGCCAGGGAGCACTCCCGCGTGCTGCGGTCAGGCGAGGCGGTGAGCGCGAAAATGAGCCCGCGCTGGTCCGGGAGCTCCGCCTGCCGGATGCACTGGGTGGCCGTGAGCCCGTCCGTCTCCGGCAGATGCAGGTCCATGAGGATGACATCGAGTCCGCCACGGGACGCCCGGCGGATGGCGGCCTTACCGCCCTCCGCGACCTCAGGCTGGAAACCGTGGCGTTACAGGAACAGCTCAACTAGAAGGCGATTGGCCTCCAGGTCGACGACGACCAGCACGCGCGGGCTCCGGGAACTCGGCCTGGTCGTCCCCGCGGGCGGAGGGAGCTCGCCCCGCGCCGCGGGCATGGCGCCGCCCAGCGCGTCGAGGCGCCAGTCCACGAACCAGCGGGCAAGCACGGACTTCAGGGGCACGCGAAGGGACGCCCAGAGGTTCAGGTTTACCGCCGAGCAGCGACAAACTGCGCTTTTACTCATTTTGGATCAGAGCGGCCCCGCGGGCTACCTGATCCCCCGGAGCCGA